>NZ_JAYMFI010000008.1:0-6402 GCF_035830635.1 Adlercreutzia shanghongiae
GCTCGCTTTTCGGGGACTTGTCCAGCTCGGGCCATTCGGAGGGCGCGCGGTCGAGGCCCTTCACAAGGGCGGCGGCCACCTGGCGCGCATCGCGGGTGCTGAGCTTCTCGCGCACCCCGCGAATCATGAACAAATCGTCAATGGTGCGCGATTCGCGCCGACAGGCCTCGACGATCTGCTCGTCGGTGAGCACCCACTTGCGCGGCAGATCGCGCTCCTGGGCCGTCACCTCGCGCCAACAGGCCACCTCCTTGGCCGCCGAGAGCTGGCGGCGCGTCAGCTGGCCCACGCGCTTGAGGCGCTTGTAGCGCTCGGCGGGGTCGGATTGGTAATGGGCCGCATCGCTCATGGCGGCAAAGTCATTGTCGAGCCAGTGCAGGCGCCCCTTCGCCTCTAGCTTCTCCGTCATGATGCGGTACATCTTCGGCAGATAGACCACGTCGTCGGCGGCGTACTCAAGCTGGGAGGTGGTAAGGGGTCGGCGCGACCAGTCGGTGAACGAGTCGCTCTTCTTCAGGTTCACGCCGCACAGGCTGTGGACCAAAGGACCGTAGCCGATCTGCTGGGTGTGGCCCAAAAGCGTGGCGGCCACCTGGGTGTCGAACAGGGGCGCGGGCAGCACGCCGAGCTCGCGGTAGAGAATCTCCAGATCCTGGCCGCCGGCATGGAGCAGCTTCATGAGGGACGAATCGGTCAGAAGCGGATTGAGCACCCGCAGGTCCTCGATGGCGAACGGGTCGACCACCGCCACCTCGGTATCGGTGGCCAGCTGGATGAGGCACAGGTTCGCGTAGTAGGTCTTCTCGCGCAGAAACTCGGTGTCGATGGCCAAGACCGACGAAGAGGCCGCTCTGCGCGCGAAGGCCTCGAGGTTTTCTTGGCTTGCAATGTATTCCACGATGGTCCTTGTCTGACAAGCTCGCTGATGTAGTACCATCCCATGATAACAAGGGAAAGGAATTATGTGAAACTCCTCATCGTTAACAACCTCTCCTCCGGCTTCAGGGACGGGGCCATTTACGACTTCATGCGCGCCTTCGCGAAAGACGGGGACGAAATCACCGTGCGCTGCACCGATGGCGACACCGATTTGGCCGACTTTTTGCGCGACGCGGAAGACTTCGACGCCGTAGTGGCCGCGGGCGGCGATGGCACCGTGGCCTCGGCCGCCTACCTTCTGGCCGAGACGGGCATCCCGCTGCTCCCCTTCCCCGCCGGCACGGCGAACCTGCTCGCCATGAACCTCGCCTCGCCAGCTGAGCCCCACGCCCTGGCAAAGATGATGCGCGAGGAGCGGCTCATGGACTTCGATATCGGCGAGATCGAGCTTGAAAACGGCGAGCACTTCGGGTTCTCCATGATTGCCGGGGCCGGCTACGATGCCGCCATCATGGAGGGCGCGGAGTCCACCAAGCGCCTGCTGGGCCCCATGGCGTACTTCACCTCGGCCTTCACCAACATCGCGCCCCAGTTCTCGAGAATCACCCTGGAGATCGACGGCAAGACCGTGCAGACCCAGGGCGTGGGCGTGCTGGCCATCAACTTCTCGAAGCTGCAGTTCGATTTATCGGTGGTCCACGAGAACCTTCCGCGCGACGGCATGTTCGACATCGTGGTCATGAACACCCACGACGCGGTGGGGCTCATCCCCACGCTTTTGAGCTGCATGCTCGATCGCGGAGGCGAGTTTCCCGCCCGCCCCGACGCCCTCGAGGTGTTCCGCGGCAAGGAGTGCACCGTAACCGCCGATCCTCCCCTGGCTGTGCAGTACGACGGCGAGGTCACGGGCACCACGACCCCTTTCACCGTGCGCATGCTCCCCGAGGCCGCCCGCTTCGTGGTGAGCGAGGAATGCCTCAAGCTCTACGACGAGGAAAGCGCCGAGCCGCTGCGCTTAGACTAGGAGCATCCGCAGGCGCCCTCGTAAGCCTCTCCATAGACGCACCTCACCCACCCTTCCGCAAGCACACCGAGCCCCCCTACAAAAGGACTACCGATGCCGAAGGACCGCAGACTATAGCCCTCCGGAAAAACGGACAAATAATGCGGATATGGACACCTTTTTGGCAAATTTGCCCGATATGGACGCCATTTCGGGGTCGTTTTCGCGATTTTTGCGTCCATATCGCATGTATTTGGCCAGTTTTCCTCCGGACCAAATCGCCTCCGAGCGCTTCACTTCCGAGCTAGCTCACCTCCAGGCCATATCATCTTCGGACCGCCGCATTACCGGGCGTCTCCGACGGCCTTCGAGCTATTTCATTCGTTCCCGAACGACAGACAAAAAAGAGGGGGCGACCGAAGTCGCCCCCGACAGAAAACGCGGATGCGTGATGGGCGCTACACCAAACCGGGCGTGGTGATGAGCAGGTAAACCGACAGGCACGCCGCCAGGACGATGATGGCGAGCACCACTTTGTCAAGCGTAGACTGGAAGTACTTCTCGCCACGCTCGCGCTTGCCCCAGATGTACATGAGGATGCCGGGCACGTACAGCAGGCACATGAGGATAACGCCGAGCACGCCAGCGGCCCAGGACAGGAACAAGCTGTAGATGACGCCCACGCAGCCAAGAATGCGCCACAAGAGAAGGGGGCCGTTCAGGCGATTCTTGAACGCTTCGGGCTCCTTGAAGGCCACTTTCGCGAAATAGGCCGCGGAAAGCAGGTAGGGCAGCAGAATCATGCCGGCCGACAGCGTGTAGAAGAACTGGTAGGTGGACTCGGTGAACAGCCAGGTGATGAGGAAGGCCTCGATGATGAGGTTCGTCACGACCAGGGTGACCACCGGCGCGCCCTTGGCGTTCGTCTTGGCGAAGGCCTTGATGAACACGCCCTCCTCGGCGGCCTCGAAGGGTGACTCGCTGGCGAGCACCGTGTAGCCGAGCATAGCGCCGATAAGCGAGAGCGACACGGCGAAGTTGATGAGGATGGCGCCCCAATCGCCCACCGCCGCCTGCATCACGTAGGCAAGCGCCGGGTTCTCAAGGGTTGCCAGCTCGGAAAGCGGCATGACGCCCATGGACAGGATGGAAACCGTCAGATACAAGGTGAGCACGCAGATGAAGGCGATGATAGTGGCCTTGCCTACATCCTTAGACTTCTTGGCGCGGCCGGAGATGGCCACTGCGCCCTCGATGCCGATGAACACCCAGATCGTGACCATCATGGCCGTCTGCACCTGGTCGACGAAGGCCAGGCTCGGATCGGCGCCGGTAGTGAGGTTCGCGAGGAACACGTCGGGCTTGAAGGCCCCGATGAAGATGATGGCGATGATGCCGATAAGCAGGGGCACGAACTTCGAGATAGTGATGACGGCGTTGATGAGCGTCACCTCGCTAATGCCGCGGCTCACGAGGAAGGCGTAGAACCAGATGATGCAGGAGGCTCCGATGACCGCGTAGATGTTCGTGCCGTCACCGAAAACCGGGAAGAAGTAAGACAGGGCGCCGAACAGAAGGGCCGAAAAGCTCACTGTGCACAGCAGAGCGGAGATCCAGTAGCCCCAGGCACTGTTGAAGCCGAGAAAGTCGCCGAAGCCCGTAGCGGCATAGGTGTAGATGCCGCCCTTCAGATCGGGCTTCACGCGGGAAAGCGCGAAGAACGTCATGACGAGGCAGAACACGCCGATGGCGGAAATGCCCCAAGCGGTGAGAATCGCCCAGCCGCTCGCACCGCCGGCTGCCGCATCGCCCGACAGCGAGAAGACGCCCGCGCCGACGATGAGCGTGATGACCGTGGTAACCATGCGGAACAAGCCGATGCCCTTGGGGTTGGTCACCCCGTCCGCTCCGGCCTGGGGCGATGCAGACCCCGTCGTGGTCATTGATTCTGTGCTCATGGAAAGACCAACTCCTTGGTAGGGAAACATTGCAGACCATGATACCCCAGGCACGGCCACAGCATCGCCACAATTTGGCCAAGTAACCGTCACGTAACGGATGGCATGTGAAGCGAATCTTCCTTTGCCGAGTGAATCCTGCCTCCATTTTCCCTCCATATTGGAGGAAGCAAAGAAAAAGGTCGGAAGCTCTTAAGCCTCCGACCTGGCATTTCATGGTGCGCGATACAAGATTTGAACTTGTGACCCCTACCGTGTCAAGCTCCTAAGACGCAATATTAAGCAATATTGCTTAATAAGTTATACCAGGTCAAACAATGATTTTATTTGATATGCGATACTGCACAATACCACGCAAACAGGATTTTTTGGCGCAACTTTTGGCATTGCCATCAATGCGTATCAGCCCGCACTGCTGCCACCTTCCCCAAACGCAGAAAAGGCCCCGGCCTCCCGCGAGAACGCGAGGGCCGGGGCCATGGTAACCGTTTCCTGCCTATACGCAGAGCTTCCTCCACGTGTTCCTTCCCGCAATCTTGTCCGGGGTGAGGCCCTTGGAGCTCTGGAACGCCCCGACGGCCTTTCCCGTGTCGCTGCCGAATACTCCGTCGAAGCCCTTGGGGTTGTATCCCCGGCAGTAGAGCATTCCCTGCAGGATGCGGGTGATGTTGCCGCGAGCGCCGTTCCTGACGCTGATGCAGGCGACATACGTATTGCCGCCGAACGAGCCGTCCACCTTCAAGCCCTTGCCGAACTGGCTGTTAAGCTCGCTTTGGAGCGCCATCACGGCAAACTTCCTGGTCTTGGGGCCGAACAGGTTGTCGTCGTCGCAGTCGTACTTGTAGGTGACGCGGAGCCATCGCTGGAAGTCGGCGATGTTTCCCTTGGCCCCCGTGTACTTCTTGTCCGCGGGCTTCGTCGCGGGGGCCGACGGCTTCGCTGCAGGAGTTGCGGCTGCAGGCTTGTTGACGGCCTGGGTCGGCTGGCCGCCGAGAATCTCGGTCTTGAGCGAGCCCCATTTCGAGGAGTCTACGTAGGGCGACGGGCAGTACTTGCGGCTGGCGTCGTAGTGGCGCACCACATTGAGCTTGCGGCCCAGGATGGAGCAGCAGTGGGCGTACAGCTTGGACAGCGACGCGCGCTGGGCGGCGGTGAAGTCCTCGCCGTTGGACACGACCTCCACTCCGATGGAGTTGGTGTTGGTGATGCCGTACTTGCCCTTGCCGTCGCCGACGTGCCAGGTGTAGTAGCCGTCCAGGATGTTGTTGTACTCCCAGATCGTCCCGTCCTTGTCGATGAAGAAGTCGGCGCTGGCGTTGCGGTTGGCCGTCGCGAAGTAGATGCAGTTGTTCCTCGCGCTGCCGATGCCGCCGGTGTAATGCGTGGCGAAGTTCTGGACGGCACCTAGTCCACCAGTGCGGCGAGACTTGTTGAAACTGCCGTGGTACGTGTTGATCAATAGCTGCTCGGCCATGCTACTCACCCGACCTGTCGTCAGCATCAGCTCGCTCGGCCGCTATCTCGGCGATGGCGGCGGCGATTTCCTCATTGGTCGCCTCGTGCTTGACGTTGCTCACGGCCCCGATGGCCGCCTCCACCAGTTGCTCGTCTGTCAGCTGCTCGCCCATTACTCTCCCCTTCCGTTGAATGCCATATCGTCAATGTCCTCGATGCCAACCGTCACGTCGGGGGCCGCTGGGTTGTGCTTTCCGAGCCTGCCCACGAACGGGAAGTTCGCGATGTCGGGGTTGAGCACACACAGGTTCTCGAGAACCGAAACGAGCTCGGTGAGGACGATGTACGCGCACATGATTCCCACGGCGGGGATGTCGGGCACGGCAACGCCGAAGCCCGCCTGGGCGGCCTCGAAGTCAATCCACACCACGGCCACCTCGTAGACCGCCGCCAGAACCAGCAGGCAGCAGAAGCCCGCCTTGTGCCAGATGCCGTCGCGCATCTTCCCGGAGTCGATGACCCCGTTCTTCGCAGCCCCCGCAAACCCCGTGGCAATGTCAAGCAGCATCATCACCGCCGCAACAGCAAGGGGGTGCCAATCGATGTAGATTTCCGTCATATGAGTCCTTTCTCTTTTGTTGCAAAACCCAGAGCGCAGGACGCCGTACCCGGTGCCCTGCGGTTTGAGTTTTCCGTCAAACGAAGGAGAAGCAATGGACAACGCGACACTGACCATCGGCGAGATAGCCTGGAGCCACTACCTGCCCGCCAAGCGCCAGCGGAGGCGCACCAACACGTGCGACGGCTACGAGAGCAGCATCAGGCTGTACGTGGCGCCGCGCTGGGGAGACATGGCCATCGCCGACATCGAGCCCGACGACGTTCAGGCGTGGGTGGACGAGCTTGCCAAGACCGAGGCAGGCCCCGGCGGCGCGTGGAAGGCTTACAAGTGCCTGCGCCAGATCGTGCGCTGGGCGCTCGCCAAGTGGAAGATGCGCGTCTACGACCCCACCCAGCATATCGAGAAGCCCAGGGTTCCCACCTACAAGCCAGACACGTTGACCCACCGAAGGCTCAAGCGCCTCATACGCGGCATGGTGGGCTGCG
>NZ_JAYMFI010000009.1:0-298633 GCF_035830635.1 Adlercreutzia shanghongiae
CCAACACGCTGTGCGTGCGCCCCGGCACGGTCGTCGTGTACCAGCGCAACAACGTCACCAACGACGTGCTGTACAGGGAGGGCATCAACTGCCTGGTCATGCCGTCCGCGGAGCTGTCCCGCGGCCGCGGCGGCCCGCGCTGCATGTCCATGCCGGCCTGGCGCGAGGCTATCTAGCCTCTTGCCCTTGGCGGCATAACTGCCGATTGCACCTTCCCATGGGCGGCCGACAGTGTGCCGGCCGCCCGCTTCGAAAATATTTCTATCGAAAGGAAATACCATGCCTGTAAATCTTTCCGGCAAGTCGTATCTGCGTCTTCTCGATTTCACTACCGATCAGATCGACTACCTGCTGAAGCTCTCCAAGAACTTCAAGGACCTCAAGCGCACGGGCACCCCGCACCGCTACCTCGAGGGCAAGAACATCGTGCTCTTGTTCCAGAAGACCTCCACGCGCACCCGCTGCGCCTTCGAGGTCGGCGCCATGGACCTCGGCATGGGCGTGACCTACCTCGATCCCGGCAGCTCCCAGATGGGCAAGAAGGAGTCCATCGAGGACACCGCCCGCGTGCTCGGCCGCTTCTACGACGGCATCGAGTTCCGCGGCTTCGACCAGTCCGATGTGGAAGAGCTCGCTGAGAAGGCCGGCGTGCCGGTGTGGAACGGCCTGACCGACATGTGGCACCCCACCCAGATGCTCGCCGACGCCCTGACCATTCAGGAGAACTTCAACTACGACATCAAGGGCCTGAAGTTCGTCTTCTTCGGCGACCTGAAGAACAACATGGGCCGCTCGCTCATGGTGATGTGCGCCAAGCTGGGCATGAACTTCGTTGGCTGCGGCCCGAAGGACTGCTGGATGGACGAAGAGCTCATCAAGACCTGCGAGCAGATCGCCGCTGAGAACGGCTGCACCGTGAAGTGCACCGAGGACGTGAAGGAGGCCGCCACCGACGCCGACGTCATCTACACCGACGTGTGGGTGTCCATGGGCGAGCCCGACGAGGTGTGGGAGCAGCGCATCAAGCAGCTGTCACCCTACCGCGTGACCACCGAGGTCATGGCCATGGCCAAGCCGACCGCCATCTTCCTGCACTGCCTGCCGGCCTTCCACGACACCAACACCACCACCGGCGCCGACATCGCGAAGCGCTTCGGCGTGACCGAGATGGAAGTGGAGGACGCGGTGTTCGAGTCGAAGCAGTCGAAGGTCTTCGACGAGGCCGAGAACCGCATGCACACCATCAAGGCCGTCATGTACGCCACCCTGCAGTAACTAATTGAGGGCCGCCTCAAGGGGGCGGCCCCTTCGGTGTGCTTTCGGGCCGTGCGAGACGGGAGGAAATGCCTCGCACGGCCCGTTGCGGTTTCACCGGCTCTATCGCCGAGTTTTGCTGCCACCAGTAAAGCGCCGGGCGCACCGCCCGGGCGAAAGCGCGAGGATTTCGGGAACGCGGCCCGCTCAGCCGCCCGAGGGTTTTCCGGAAAACGGCCGTTTTCGGATGTATTCGGCATTCAAATTAAGGAGGGATTACCATGGCAGCTGCCGAAAAAGGCAAGAAGAAGCGGGCGAGCCTGTCCTCGTTCACCATTTTGCTGATTATCTTGGTTGTTTTGGCCATCGTGACTGTCATCATGTCCGCCTGCGGAGTGGAGGGCGTTCAGGGCGCCACACTTTCGCAAGTTCTCACCGCTCCGGTCTTCGGCTTCCAGGACGCCATTGGCGTGTGCCTGTTTGTGATGATTCTGGGCGGATTTCTGGGCATTATCACTGAGACCGGCGCGCTCGATGCCGGCATTGCCGCGCTGGTGCGCAAGCTGCACGGCAACGAGCTCGTGCTCATTCCGGTGCTGATGTTCATCTTCTCCATCGGCGGTACCACCTACGGCATGTGCGAGGAAACCGTGCCGTTCTACCTGCTGCTTGCCGCCACCATGGTCGCTGCGGGCTTTGATAGCCTGACCGGCGCGGCCGTGGTTCTGCTCGGTGCCGGCACCGGCGTCATCGGCTCTACGGTGAACCCGTTCGCCGTCGGCGTGGCCGTTGACGCGCTTTCCGGCATCGGCATCCAGGCCAATCAGGCCATTATCATCGTGCTCGGCGTTATTCTGTGGCTCGTCACGCTGGCCATCTCCATCGTGTACGTCATGCGCTACGCCAAGAAGGTGAAGGCCGACAAGGGCTCAACCTTCCTGTCGCTGCAGGAGCAGCAGGCCATGATGGACGAGTGGGGCATGAGCGAGTCCGAGGTTGAGGCCCGGGATAACGACAACGCTCCCGTCGAGAAGATGACCGGTCGCCAGAAGTGGTCGCTCATCGTCTTCGGCCTGACGTTCGTCATTATGATTGTGTCCTTCATTCCCTGGACCGACTTGGGCGTGAACGTGTTCGAGGCCGGACAGGTGACCGAGGAGATCACGGCTCCGGTGTCCGGCGATGAAATCGTCGCCACCTACGACGATGCTACCGAAACGGCCCTGACCCTCGATGGCGCCGTTGAGGCTACGGCCACTGCCGAGGAAATCGTCCAGCCCGCATGGTCGTCCTTCCTGACCGGCGTGCCTATGGGCGGCTGGTACTTCGATGAGGCTTCTACGTGGTTCTTGCTTATGGCCATCATCATCGGTATCATCGGCGGCGTTTCCGAGAGCCGCTTCGTGAAGGCGTTCATCAACGGCGCTGCGGACATGATGTCCGTCGTGCTGATCATCGCGCTCGCCCGTTCCATCACCGTGCTCATGGCCAAGACCGGCCTCGATATGTGGATCCTGAACAACGCCGCGGCAGCTCTGACCGGTATGTCGGCCATTGTCTTCGCGCCGCTGTCCTTCCTGCTCTACATTGTTTTGTCCTTCCTCATCCCGTCCTCCTCGGGCATGGCCACGGTGTCCATCCCGATTATGGGCGGCCTGGCCAATCAGCTCGGCTTCTCAGTCGAGACCATGGTCATGATCTACTCTGCCGGCAACGGCCTCGTGAACCTGTTCACGCCGACCTCCGGCGCCATCATGGGCGGCCTGGCCCTGGCCAAGATCGAGTACTCCACGTGGCTGAAGTGGGGCGCCAAGCTGTTCGTTGTCTTGGGCGTCGTGCTCGTGGTCATTCTGACCGTCGCCATGGTGGTACTGTCGTAGCGCCGTCTGCTGCGGAGCCCGCCGCCTGCAGCGGTAGGGAATTGAACGAACTCGGTTGCGCGGCCACCCTCGCCGCGCGACCGTATGCAGAAGTACCTGGGTCTTGCCCGGGTACTTCTGTCTTTGCGGGATTTTTCGTGCTATGATGACGCCTTATAGGCGCGAGGGGTACGGCACAGCCCGCAAGCGCAGGACAGCAGGTTTACCGAGAAGGAAGAAGCATTCATGGAAATTCGCGAATCCCTTGAAGCGATCATCGATGCCGCTCTTGAAGCGGCCCGTGCCGACGGCTCACTCGAGCTGGCGGAGGCTCCCGAGGCGGCCCTCGAGCGACCCCGCGACGAGGCCAACGGCGATTGGGCGAGCACCGTCGCCCTGCGCTCGGCCAAGCTCGCCCACAAGAACCCCCGCGAGGTGGCCCAGATCATCGTGGACCACATTCCGGAAAACGATATGATCGCCGCCGTGGAGATCGCCGGTCCCGGCTTCATCAACATCCGCCTGTCCGATGCCGTGCTGCAGGACGTGGTGCGCGAGGTGCGCGAGGAGGCCGAGAACTTCGGCCGCGGCACCATCCCCGAGGGCGAGCGCTACGTGAATTTGGAGTACGTGTCGGCCAACCCCACGGGCCCCTTCCATGTGGGCCACGGTCGCTGGGCGTCGCTGGGCGATGCCATGGCGCGCGTCATGCGCCACGGCGGCTACGACGTGTACGAGGAGTACTACATCAACGACCACGGCAATCAGATGGACGTGTTCGGCAACTCCGTGAGCGTGCGCTACCAGCAGCTGCTCGGTCGCGACGTGGAGATGCCCGAGGCCTGCTACGGCGGCGCCTACGTGAAGGACATCGCCCAGGAGATCATCGACCGCGACGGCGACAAGTGGCTCGACGTGTCCGACGAGGAGCGCCTCGAGGCCTTCCGCGAGATGGCCTACGAGCAGACCCTCGCGAACCAGAAGGCCGTGCTCGCCGGCTTCGGCACCACCTTCGACAAGTGGTTCTCCGAGCGCTCGCTCTACGTTGAGGACGAGAACGGCGAAAGCGCCGTGTCCCGCTCGCTGGACGCCATGCGCGAGAAGGGCTACCTGTACGAGAAGGACGGCGCCCTGTGGTTCCGTTCCACCGACCTGGGCGACGACAAGGACCGCGTGCTCATCAAGGGCGACGGCGAGGCCACCTACTTCATGTCGGACGTGGCCTACCACTACGACAAGATGATGCGCGGCTTCGACCACCTGATCGATTTGTGGGGCGCCGACCACCACGGCTACATCAAGCGCTGCGAGTGCATGCTGGAGGCCTGGGGCTGGCCGGGTGCGCTCGAGGTGCAGCTGGGGCAGCTCGTGAACCTGTTCCGCGACGGCAAGGCCGTGCGCATGTCCAAGCGTACCGGCGAAATGGTCACCTTCGAGGAGCTCATCGACGAGGTGGGTGTGGACGCCACGCGCTACCTGATGCTGTCGCGCTCGGCCGACCAGCCCATCGATTTCGACATCGAGGCGGCCAAGAAGAAGGACGCCTCGAACCCGGTGTACTACGTGCAGTACGCCCATGCGCGCATCTGCTCCATCCTGCGCAAGGCGGCCGATCCGGCCGACGCCGCCGCTGCCGAGGCCGGCGGAGTGGCCATGGACGTGCTGGCGAAGAAGATCATTCCCGAGAACTGCGACCTCTCGTCGCTGACGCACCCCTCCGAGCTCGCCCTCATGCGCAAGATGGCCGACTTCGGCAATCTCATCGCGCTGGCGGCCCGCGATCGTGCGCCCTTCCGCCTGACGCACTACGCCCAGGACCTGGCCGCGCTGTTCCACCAGTTCTACACCAACTGCCATGTGCTCACCGAGGATGCCGACGTTCAGACGGCGCGCCTGGCCCTGTGCGATGCCACGCGCATCGTGCTGGCGTTGAGCCTGAACCTGCTGGGCGTCTCCGCGCCGGTGAAGATGTAGGTTTGGCGAGTACGGCGCACTTGCGCTAGAATAGCTGGCGCACTTTATGGGCCTGTAGCTCAACGGTGGAGCAGGGGACTCATAATCCCTTGGTTCTCGGTTCGAATCCGGGCGGGCCTACCATGAAAAGAGAAGACCCCGCGGTTGCAGCGGGGTCTTTTTGCGTTCGCGAGCGGTCCACCCCTAGGGGTTGCAGCGCTTGCAGGGATCGTAGCCTTGTTCGACGATGCTCTCGCGGGTATCTTGCACGTCCTGGCGGTTCTTGGCGCTCATCTGATCTACCGACGAGCAGCTGGGCATGTGGAACTTCTTCGAGTTGGTGTTCAGCACGTACTCGGCGACGCCCTTGGCGGCGCTCTCGTCGGGCTCCTCGGTGCTCTTGCCGCTATCGGAAGCCGCTTCCGCACTCGGCGCCGCCCCGCTCGTGCCGGAGGCCGTGTCGTCTTTGGGGCCCGAAACGTCGGGGAGGGGGGTGCCCTCGATGGTGCCGTCGAGGCGGTTGTCACCGGTGGCGTAGTCGATGGCGACGCCGGGCTGCACGTTGTAGCAGAACACGTTGAAGCTCACGCCGTCCCCGCCGTCCTCCACCGATTCGGCCATCATGGCTACGCCGCGGGCCACCAGCTCATCGCCCTCGAACAGCGGCGTAGCGGCCATGAGCACATGGTTGCCCGTCGAGCGTACGTAGTCGGCCACGGCATTCTCGAAGGGCAGCATTCCCTCGACGTTGAGGTATCGTGTGCCGGTGATGAGGTTGCGCTCGTTTGCGTTCTCGCCGGTCAGCTGGAAGCCGAGCAAATGGCAGCGGTTGTAGAGGTACTTGCCGTCCACGAACTCGTACTTCGCCATCTGCCAGCCCGTGGGCTTCACCTCGCCGATGCTGCCGCGCTCCTCGTCGGGCATCGTCTCGGTCCCCACCACCGCGAAGGCGGTGGTGCAGCGCCCGAGTGCGTCCAGCTCCCCGTAGGACTCGGTGCCTGGCGCCGCCGCGCGCTCCTCGTCTCCGAAGGAGGGCTCGCCGCCGTTCACGTAGACGTAGGGGCTGCCGTCGTAGGCGGGGATGTCGGCCGGGCTGACTGCCGGCGCCTCCGCAACCGCTTCTGACGGTTCTTCGCCCGCGGTCGTCTCGGAGGCTTCAGAGGCGACGGCCTCTTCGGCGCTGATTTGCTGCTCAAAGGCGCCGGTATCGGGGAGTGCGGTGGTTGTCTCCCCGGCAGCGGGGCTGCAGCCAGCCAGGACGCAGGCGAGGGCCGCGATCGCGGCAAGGGCGCTCGCGCGGCGACCGATAGAGAACGGGAAATTCATGAGATGCTCCTTCGTGCTTCATCCGCTCTGAAAACGTCTCATGTCCACCATACCGCGACGGTCGCAACCTTGTTGCGAGAAAATGGCCCCAAACCGGGTCGAATGAACTCCTCTTCGTCGAATCTCGAGGTTATTTGGCTTGGAGATCGGTTCCAGGTGCGTCCAAAACCGTCAATTTTGGCATAATGGCCCCCGGCGCCGCGATTGCGGGGTTCACTCGAAACGTTTTGGGGCCACAAAGACAAAATGAGCTCACCGAAGTTGCGCTTTCGGCGATTTGCAAGGGAGGACCATGGACGATATCTACGCACGCACGCGCCTGCTCTTGGGCGACGAGGCTCTTGAGCGGCTGGCGGCCGCTCGGGTGGCGGTGTTCGGCGTGGGCGGCGTGGGCGGCTATGCGGTCGAGGCCCTCGCGCGCAGCGGCGTGGGTGCCCTGGATCTGGTAGATAGCGATAACGTGGACCCCACCAACCTCAATCGCCAGATCGTCGCCACGACCGCCACGGTGGGCCGCCCCAAGGTGGAGGCGGCTGCCGAGCGCGTGCGCTCTATCAACCCCGCCTGCGAGGTGCGCCCGCATCAATGCTTCTTCCTGCCGGAGACGGCGTCGCAGTTCGATTTCGCCGCCTACGACTACGTCATCGATGCTGTGGACACGGTCAGCGCGAAGATTGCGCTCGTGGAGGCGGCCCGGGCGGCAGTCGCGCCCATCGTGTCCAGCATGGGCGCTGGCAACAAGCTGGACCCCACGGCCTTTCGCGTGGCCGATATCTACGAAACCTCGGTGGACCCGCTGGCTCGCGTCATGCGTCGCGAACTGCGCCGCCGCGGCATTCCAGCGCTCAAGGTGGTCTACTCCACCGAGCCGCCCCTGACGCCCGAGGGCGACGATTTGGCCGTGAAAGACGGCACGCGTCTCGCGCCGGGCTCGATCGCGTTCGTCCCCTCAGTGGCCGGGCTTATTCTCGGTGGGGAAGTGGTGAAGGACCTGGCGGGAACGGCGCAGCGCGCGCGGGGAGCGGCACAGGAAAAATAATCCTTGCGCCCGCGCCCCTGCTTCCCTATAATTCTGCCTTGCGCGAAATGGTGGGTGTGGCCTAGTTGGCTAAGGCGCCAGATTGTGGCTCTGGAGATCGTGGGTTCGAGTCCCATCATCCACCCCAGCGCGCTTGAAAAAATAGGGCTTGCATTTGCTGGCTGCTTAGCCTAGAATATTCAAGCGCTTTTGCGCAGGACCAAGTGCACCATTAGCTTAGTTGGTAGAGCAGGGGACTCTTAATCCCAAGGTCGAAGGTTCGAGTCCTTCATGGTGCACCACCGAAACACCAGGTCAGTCCTCTGCGGACTGACCTTTTTATTTCATCAGCAAGGTTTTGCCCCTTGCCGCTCCTCGGCGCACGCATAACGTTCAAGTGAGGCTACGTTACGGCTTGTCCCAACTCGAAGGCGCCGGTGCCATTTTGCAGCAAAGTGTGCCATACTTAAGCCCATGAGCCCCTTATTTCAGCAAGGAAACCTATCTTTTATGGAACCAAAGACAACTTCCGAGTCATCTGACCGCCGCTTTGCGCTGCTTATCGATGCGGATAACGTGTCGGCGCGCTATTTGAAGCCGATTTTGAACGAGCTTTCGAAGTACGGCACCGTCACCATCAAGCGCATCTATGGCGACTGGACGCTGACCCTGCATGCGAAATGGAAGGACGCGCTGCTGGAGAACTCCATCACGCCCATCCAGCAATTCGGCTACACCCAGGGCAAGAACGCCACCGACTCGGCCATGATCATCGACGCCATGGACATCCTCTACACCGACAACGTCGACGGCTTCTGCCTGGTATCGAGCGATTCGGACTTCACACGCCTCGCGAGCCGCCTGCGTGAAAGCGGCCGCATGGTCATCGGCATGGGGGAGAAGAAGACCCCGACGCCCTTTCGCCGCGCCTGCGACGTGTTCACCACCCTCGAGCTGCTCGTGCAGAACAAGCGCAACGAGAAAGGCGGCAGCGGCAACGCGGTGCCCAAGGACTCCGTGGAGCAGGCCGTGGTGGACATCATCACGGACAACCAGAACAACGGCAAGTCCACCGGCCTCGGCGAGATCGGCAGCCGCCTGCAGAAGCGCTACCCCGATTTCGACGTGCGCAGCTACGGTACGAATTTGCTCTCGAAGCTTCTGGAGGAGTTCACCCGTGTGCGCATCACCAAGGACCACAGCTCGGTGACTGTCGAGCTGGCCGAGGGCGAGGAGAAGCCCGGCGCCGTGAAAGCCGAAAAGGCCGAGAAGTCCGAGAAGGCTGCGAAGGTCGATAGGGTTGCGAAGACGGAGAAGACCGACAAGGCGGCTAAGGCGGAGAGGTCTGAGAAAGTCGAGGAGGCGGAGAGCGAGGAGACCGCCGCGGAGGAGCCGACCGAAGAGAGGGTCGAGAAGTCGGGCCGTCGCTCTCGCAGCCACCGGGGAACGCGCCGCGTGGCGACCAAGGCCGCACCCCAGCTCGCCGAGGGCCAGCAGCCCGCCGGTGCCCTGCCCGAGCCTGCCTTCGAGGCCGCGCCCGAAGCGGTCTCCGATGTGGTGGCCGAGGTGGTGGAAGTTGTCGTCGAGGAGCCCGAGCCTGCCGCGGAGACGCCCGCTCGGGATGTGAAGCCCGGCCGTCGCGTTCGCGCCGACCGCAAGGCCAAGCAAGAGGCAAAGGAAGAGAGGACTGGGTCGGCTTCTGAGGAGAAGGCCGCTCCGAAGCGTCGCGTCCGCAAGAACGCTACGCCGAGCCAAGCGGCTGAGGAAGAGCCGAAGTCTGAGAAGGCGCCGGCCCGAACGACTGCCAAGAAAGCGTCGGCTAAGAAGACAGCTGAGAAGGCAGCCGATAAGGCTTCTGCGGAAAAGAAGCCGTCTGCTGCGAAGAAGGCCGCCGCATCCAAGAAGGCGTCGGCGCGCAAAAAGAAGCCCGCGAGCGACACGCCGGCTGGCTATATCCGGGAGCTCGTGGTCGAGGCGGGCGGGGAGGGCATCATGCTTTCCACCATCACCGACGCGGTGCGTGCGAAGTTCAAGGACTTCAAAGTGCGCGACCTCGGTTATTCCCAGATGCGCCAGTACATGGCGTCGGTGGGAGACTACGATCTGGAGAAGAGCGGCCGCAACTTCCGCGTTCGCCTCTCGAAGTAGGGAAGGGGCGCCGCGCGCCGCATCGACGGCCTTGTGCGCCGTCCCAGCTTGGGTTTTCTCTGATGATGGGCGCCTCCAATGCGGAGTGCGCCCATCATGTTTTAAAATAGGGCATTCGCTTGAATCCGACCCCGCAAAGGAGATGCGTCTGTGGAAGCCCTGACCCTCGGCCTGCTCTTGCTCGCCGCCGTGCTGGCGTCCTCGCTCATCGACCAGATCATCCCCCGCGTGTCGCTGCCGCTCATCCAAATCGCCATCGGTCTCGTCATCGCCGTCGTTGCCGGCGGCGAGGTGGAGGTGACTCTCGATCCGGACCTCTTCCTCGTCATGTTCATCGCCCCCTTGCTCTACGACGAGGCGAAACATGCCGACAAGCAGGCCCTGTGGCGCGAGCGCAAGCCCGTGCTCTCGCTGGCCATCGGCCTTGTGGTGGCCACCACCCTCGTCATCGGCTTTCTGCTGCATGCGTTCGTGCCCTCCATCCCCTTGGCAGCGGCCTTCGCCCTGGGCGCGGCTTTGGGCCCCACCGACGCCGTGGCCGTCTCGTCGCTCTCCAAGCAGGTCAATATCCCCCAGCGCCAGGCGAGCATGCTCAAAGGCGAGCTGCTTCTGAACGACGCTTCGGGCATCGTGTCCTTCCAGTTCGCCATCGCTGCGGTGGTCACTGGCTCGTTCTCCCTCGCCCATGCCAGCGTCGACTTCCTCGTGGAGTTCGTCGGCGGCCTGCTGCTCGGCATTGTGCTGGGACTTGTGGGCAACGGGGTTGTGAAGCGCGCCCGCTCCATTGGCGTGGAGAACACGAACTTCCACGTGCTTTTCGAAGTGCTCATTCCCTTCCTGATCTATCTGGTGGCCAACGTCTGCCACGTCTCCGGTGTCATCGCCGTCGTGGTTGCCGGGCTCATCAACGTCACGTCTCCCAAGGGTGTCATCGGGCCGTCGGTGTCGCGCATGAACATCGTCTCGGGTAGCGTGTGGCATGTGCTCACCTACGCGCTCAACGGCATCGTGTTCGTGCTTTTGGGCACCCAGCTTCCCCTGGCTATGCAGGACACCTGGGAAAACGTGCGCATCACGAATTCCACGCTCATCCTGCTCGTCTTCGGTCTCACCTTCATCTTGCTGGCCACGCGGTTTGTGTGGGTGCTCGCCATGGACCTCATCCACGTGCGCGCCGGCGAGCGCCGCGCGTTTCGCAAGAGCGATCTGCGCAGCGCTCTCATCACGACGTTTTCGGGCGCCAAGGGCACCATCACGCTCTCCATCATGTTCTCCATTCCCACCTACGCGATTATCGGGCCGCCCAACGTGCCCTTCCCCCAGCGCGAGCTGCTCATCTTCCTTGCCTGCGGGGTCATCGTGTGCACGCTTTTGCTGGCGACTTTCGTGGTGCCGCTGCTTGCTCCGGCGCGCGACGGAGGGGAGGAGGAGCTGCGCCGCATCAACCAGGATGCCGCCACCACCATGGACATCATGCGCAACGTCATCGAGATGCTCACGGCTCAGCAGACCCGCCAGAATCGCGCCGAGACCCAGGCGGTCATCCACTCCTACAACGAGCGGCTCGCCCGCATCAAGGAGAACAACGGCATCGAGGACGAGTTGAACGTCGAACTGCGCGTGCAGGCGCTTACCTGGGAATACGAGCGCGCCATGGAGCTGACGGAGCGCGGCGTGGTGTCCGGCGTGGTGGCCTATCGCTACATGGGCCGCCTCGAGCAGGCCATGCAGCTTCTCCAGCATGGCCGCGGTCGCGGGCACCTGCGGCGTTGGAACAGTCGCTTCCGCGCGCTGCTGCACCGCGGCGTGCGCGCTATTCTGCGCGAGCTTCCCGGCAGCGGCGCCTTCGCCGAGCAGACCGAGGAGATGCGCTGGCTGCAGACGGCCACGCGAACCTATGCCATCGAGCACTTAGAGGCCGCCGTCGCCTCTAGCCAGGTGCCCACCGAGGACGCGGCCACGGTGCTCGTGGAATACCAACGCTCGGTGGCGGCGCTGCACAGCGTGCGGCCCACGGTGACCTCGGTCATCAAGGTGGACGACCGGGCCGAGGACATCAAGCGCAAGGCCTACGCCTTCGAGCTGGAGCAGATTCAGGACGCCTACGAGGGCGAGCGCCTCTCGCGCTCCCACGCCCAGCGCATGCGCGAGTCCGTTCAGCTCATGCAGATGGATTTGGAAGATACGGTATAGCGCGCTCCACTATCGCCGCGTCGCCCCAACAAGCAAGAAGCCCCTCCGCTGGAGGGGCTTCGTCGTTCTTATGCTTTGGGGCGGTCGGTATCTAGTACACCATGCCCATGGCCTCGCGCACCTCGTTAAGCGTCGCGTTGGCGATCTCGTTGGCGCGGCGGTTGCCCTCGTGCAGGATCTCGCGCACCATCTCCGGCTTGCCCTCCAGCTCGCGGCGGCGCTCGCGGATGGGGGCGAGATAGGCGTTCACTGACTCGGTGACGTAGCGCTTGAGTGCTCCGGAGCCGTCGTTGCCGATCTCGGCGGCAATTTCCTCCTCGGTGCGGCCTGTGGTGAGCGCGGCGGTGGTCAGCAGTGCGGACACGCCGGGGCGGTTCTCCTTATCGAAGGTGATGAAGCGCTCGGAATCGGTCTGAGACTTCTTGATGAGCTTGGCCGTCTCCTCCTCGGTGGCCGAAAGGGCGATGGCGTTGCCGTAGCTCTTCGACATCTTGCGGCCATCGAGACCCGGGATTTCCACGGCCTCGGTGAGCAGGCCGTGGGGCTCGGGGAAGACGTGGCCGTAGCGCTCGTTGAAACGGCGGGCGATCTGGCGGGTCTGCTCGATGTGGGGCAGCTGGTCTTTGCCCACGGGCACGATGTTGCCCTTGCAGAACAGGATGTCGCAGGCCTGGTGCACCGGGTAGCTTAAGAGCAGGCCGGTGAGCGCGTGGCCGGAGGCCTCTTGCTCGGCCTTCACCGTGGGGTTGCGCATAAGCTCGGCCTCGGTGACAAGCGAGAGGAACGGCAGCATCAGCTGATTGAGCGCGGGCACGGCGGAGTGGGTGAAGATGATGGTCTTTTCCGGATCGACGCCGCAGGCCAGGTAGTCGATGACCATGTTGTGCACGTTGTCGGCGATGTTGGCCGTGGTGTCGCGGTCGGTGATGACCTGGTAGTCGGCGATGACGATGCGCGTGGCGATGCCGAGGTCCTGATGCGCCACGCGCTCTTTGATGGTGCCGAAGTAATGGCCCATGTGCAAACGGCCTGTGGGGCGGTCGCCCGAGAGCATGGTGTACTTCTCGGGGTGCAGGGGCAGATCGGCATTGATCTCGTCGCTGACCTTCTTTGAGGCGAGGAAGGTGTCGCTGGTCATATCGCTTGCCATGGGGTCTCAGCCTTTCTTTCTTGTATGGTTCTTCGGGTGGGACGCTGGCGCAGGGCCGAACGCTCGCCGGAAAGTTGTGAATATCTTGGGATAGTATACAAGATTACCTCTTGCGCACGCTTTGGAACCCGTGTATTATATTTAGCCGTCGCAAGTCGTAAGGCGGCTTGCGCGAACCCTTCGGTCGCTTGGCTCAGCGGGAGAGCATCGCCTTCACACGGCGGGGGTCACAGGTTCAAATCCTGTAGCGACCACCATCATTTCCGGCTCCTTTCTCAAGGGGCCTTTTTTGTATCTGCATGCGGAAACGGCGAAGGAGGTCCAAGGAATATGAGCGACATGAGACCTTGGGCCTTCGAACTGGAAGAGTACATTCTTGAAGGTGAACCCGACCAAGCTAAGAAAAGTCGGGATTGGTCTGTGGCCATTGGCTTGCAGGCGGTGGACGGGCTTGCCCCCTCTCGATATCTCCTGGACACTGCGCGCGAGCATATCGAGGGCGACCTGACTATCGAACAGGTGCAGGAACGCATCACTTCCTACTACGACCGCCGGAGCGAGCGGACGCAGGCGGAGCTTGAGAACGAGGAGGCGGACATCGTCTCCTCCCGTATCGCTATGATTTTAGGGGAGCGCTCGTTTACGTTTTCGCCCGCGGAATGGAAATCCATCCATGGATGCCTTTTCAGGGGTCTTGTAAAGGATGCGGGCGCTTACCGCAAAGGCAGCATGACGAAAAAGGAGTGGGTGCTTAAGGGCGATACGGTGCGCTATGCCTCCTGGAACACGATTCCCGAAACCGTCGCCTACGATTTCGAACGGGAGGCGCGATTCTCCTATAAGGGTCTGACGAAGACGGAGATCGCTCATCATGTGG
The DNA here is from genome assembly GCF_035830635.1 of Adlercreutzia shanghongiae. NCBI lineage: Bacteria > Bacillati > Actinomycetota > Coriobacteriia > Eggerthellales > Eggerthellaceae > Adlercreutzia > Adlercreutzia shanghongiae. The sequence continues at coordinate 13,779 of NZ_JAYMFI010000009.1, forward strand.
CAGCGTTCGCCTCGGGTATCTGGCAGATCATCCGTTCTACGAGGGCAATACGCGAGCGACGGCGGTTTTCGCTATCAAGTATCTAAACTCCCTGGGAATTGGGGTTGGCAACGAGCCCTTCACTGAGAATTCCTGGTATCTCCGCAATGCGCTCGTGAGGGCCAGCTACACAAATATCGATGCGGGTGTTTTCGAGACGACTCGATACCTTGAACAGTTTTTCGAAAATGCGATTGTGGGAACAAACCACGAACTAAAGAACCGTTTCCTGCATGTCGAGTATGGGAAGGTGGCTGGCTCTGTTGCACATGGCCCATCGGATGATATTTCAAAGTGCAATTCTAAAGATCAGATTTGCACTTTTGATTGCACTTTGGGTGAGCTTGCAGTGTTGAAGTTGCTTGCCGTTAAACCCTCTACGACACAAAAAGAAGTTGCCTCTAAACTGGGAGTTTCCGAGCGAACCGTGAAAACGCGCACAGTGAAACTGCAGGAAAAGGGGCTATTGGAAAGAGTGAACGGCAAGCGCAATGGACGATGGATCGTTTCTGAAAAAAGCGCGAGCCGTGGTGACCGACTGCTCGGCATGAGCCGATGACTGAGGCCAGTTCGTCTGGTCAATGTGCAGAGCTAGCCGTCAATCCGAAACGATACGAATTCACTTCAGAATTTGAGAAGAGCTCTTGACTCTGTAGCCTCTACAAGCTGCATTCTTTCTCCGTTGTCGAAATTTGATAGGAGGAAGCAATGGAGGATTTCAAGGTATCGCGCCGCGATTTTGCGAAGGGCATGGCTTTCGGTGCTTTGGGGCTGGCAGGCGCCGGACTGACTGGTTGCGCCCCGAAGTCGCAGAGCAGCGAACTCGCCCTAACCGCTGGAGGCGATGTCGACTGGGATGACGAGTTCGATTTCATTGTGATTGGCAGCGGAACGGGTCTAATCGGAGCTCTGGCGGCCGCAGAAGAAGGAGGTCGCGTACTGGTTCTTGAAAAGGCCAACACGATAGGAGGCGTGACGTTTACTATCTCTGGCAATTCGCAGTGGGTTCCTGGCAACAATGTGCAGGGTGAAGCGGGTTTTCCCTACCAAGGGGACGAGAAGACGTTGCAGTACTTGGTGGACTGCGATGCGGGTAAAGGGTCTAGCAGGGAGCGTAAGCTAGACTATGTTCTAAATGCCCGAAAAGTTAACGAGTGGTGCCAAGACCATTGGGGATTCCGCCATGCGCTGACGAATATTTCAGACTATTACCATCATGAATATGCGCAGAAGCTAGGGCATTCGATTGATTTTCTCAACCAGGCGACGGGGGAGGTATACGCGGCAGGAAGTGATGTGTACGCAGCCTATATCGAGCCCCTGCTTGATGGACGGGATGTCGAGATAATGACAGGCACTCCTGCTACGGCGCTTGTGCGCGCTGATGGCGGACGAATCTTAGGTGTGAGAGCGGGCAAGAAAGCTTTCGCTGCAAGCAAAGGGGTGCTTGTCGCTTGCGGGGGATTCGATTACGACGAAGACATGGTGAGGCGCTATCTGAACGTTCCCTTGGGCGCGACGCAAGCGGCGCCCGATAACACAGGAGACGGCATCAAGATGGGCCAAGCTGTTGGAGCCGATCTTGAGAATATGGCGGCAACCTGGGGTGGATGTGCCTTGATAACGGATCTAGGCGGTGAGATCAATCTGTCCGTTGATAACATCTTCGACTATGGGACTTATCGTGGCCTACCATTCTGCATCACGGTAGACCGCAGCGGCAGACGATTCTTCAATGAAAGCTGCTCTTATGCCGCGTCTTCTAATGTGTACGACGGATACGATTCCGGAGCGAATCGCCTGGCCCATGTGCCTGCGTTCATGATTTTCAGCGAAACCTATGTTGAGGTGATTGGGTGGCCCTCGAATGGGGCGAGCTACGATGTAGCTGCGACGGCTGACGCGGCAAGCGAGATGCCCAGCTATGTCAGACGCTTCGAGACTCTTGAGGAGCTTGCGGAGGAGATGGGAATCAATGCCGTCAATCTTGCGGCCGAAGTCGAGAAGTTCAACGGCTTCTGCAGCTCGGGAGTCGACGAGGACTTTCAGAGGGGCTCCGGACCATTTGATGAATACGATGAAACGAGCTATGGCTTTACTTCTGACACCTGGCCTCTTGTCAGCAACTTGCCGAACAAGGCTCTCGGCCCCATCACGGCACCATACTATGTCGTGGTCGAGGCTCCTGGGGCGGTGAATACTTGTGGAGGCCTGCGCGTTAACAAGAACTTCCAGGTGCTGGATGCATTCGGTGAAGTTATCGAGGGGCTGTATGCGTCGGGTTCGAGCTGCGGGGGCCCTTTGGGCAGCTGCTACGGTGGAGCCGGCGGGGCGGTGGGCCCGGGCTACTACGGGGCGTTTAAAGCGGCAGATGTAGCGATGGGCTATGGGCTAGTGATGTACGAAGAGACTGGCGAAGCTGAAGCATAAGGGGGAGGTTCTCTGCGCGACGGGAAGCGAGCGGCCGCTCTTTCTGGGCGGCCGCTCGCGTGTTTTGAGCGCGCTGCTCGATAGGGCGGGCTCGGGCTACTCGAAGGGGAAATAGATTTCAGCGTGCCCTTTGTCTTGGTGACGAGAAATCGAAAGACAGTAGGCGATGCCGCTAAGGGTGTAGCCGGCATTTCTCGCTGCGGCTGCCGCCTTGCTCAGCGACTCGCTCTCCATCGTCCAGCTCTCGCATTCTACGATGGTGTACACGCAAGGAGTTTTGGGTATAAAATCGCTGGTCTCGTCGGATTTGTTTTGTGCGGTCGAGCTGGAAGGTGCGCTACTGTTGCGGTACATATCTGTAGAAGAGATGCTCCAGTTGCCGCCCTCGTCTTCGGCCCAGGTTTCAATGACGTAGCATTCCTCGATGAGGGTGCTCCGGTCGATTGTTCCTGAATTGCCAATACGGTACCAAGGTCCGAGGTTTTGCAGAGTGATTGTGCCCTTGAAGCTGTTGACTTTTTCGAGGGGCGCAAGAATGCTCTTGTAAAAATCAAGCATCTCTTTCTCTCGAAGGATAATGCGCTCTCTTTCTTTGATCAATCGCGTGATAGACTCCATGGCTTCGTCAAAGGTGAGCGATCCGGCCAGCGTCTTCGCGTCGGCAAGAGAGAAGCCGGCCTCGCGATAGGAGATAATCTCGATGAGCATGCGCATGTCGTCGAGATCGTATTCTCGGTAGCCGTTTTCCCTGCGTCGCGGGAACACAATGCCTTCCTGCTCGTAGAATCGCAGGGTTTCCTTGTTTATCCCCAAAAGGTCCGCGATTTGCTGACGCGTAAATGAGCTGTTCAAAAAAACTCCGAACTATGTATTGACCCTGTAATCACTACAGGGTTTATGGTAGCTCGCGTCCGAATGGTCGTCAAGGAAAGGGAGTTCTCATGACCAGGTTCGATAGAGGGGAAAAGATGCTGAACGAAGCATTTTTGACACGCAGGGCATTTGTTGCAGCGGGAGCTGCTGTTGCCGGATCTGCCGCATTGCTCGGATGCTCTCCAGCTGCCAAAGATGTCCAAGCTACGAAAACCGAAAGCGCTAAGGCGTTTTCGGCGGGCAACTACACCGCAGAGGGTGTCGGGAAGAATGGCGTCATTGTGGTTGAGACAACATTTTCCGATGACGCCATTGAGGCAATCAGGATTCTCGAAAATGACGAGACAGTGGGCATTTCCGATAGCGCGCTCGAGCAGATTCCCCAGCGCATTCTCGACGCTCAGTCGCTGGGCGTCGACGTGGTAACGGGCGCAACGCTGACCAGTATGGGAATTCTGACAGCGGTTAAAGAGTGCGCGAAACAGGCTGACGGCGACATGTCCTCTCTCGAGGAGCCTGTTGCGAAACCCGATCCAACGGAGGAATCTGTAGACGCCGACGTCATCGTCATTGGCGCCGGTGGAGCGGGCCTTGTGGCTGCCTTGACGGCACTGGAGGCGGGCAAAAGAGTCGTGCTTGTCGAGAAGCAGGATGACACGGGGGGATCGACGCGCCTCAACGGGTGCATGTTCCTTACGACGGCAGATGAAGCGGAGCAAGCTGAGGGGGCGCTTGATGTTGCGGGAGCCCAGCAGTTTTTTGCAAACAATGGGAACAACGGCTACTTCAATAAGCCGATGGTAGATGAGCTCATCGATCAGATGACTATTCTCGATGCTTATGTATTGGAACACTGCTACGAGTCCGGACGTCATATCGATCCCTGCTACGCTCCATTCGATCCGTCTGACCCCGAAAGCCAGAATCCCTTCATGGTTCATCTGTGGCCTGCAGACTGGCAACCGCCCGAGAGCTATTACAATGAAGTCAGCGATCATTTTCAGGATGCCGTTCCCATGCCCGAAGGAATCGGGTGGCGCTTTACGAAGCCGCTGGAAGAGGAGTTTGTGTCTGAAGGCGGTGTCCTGCTTACGGGAACGGCGGTTGTCTCCATCGATAAAGAAGCAGATGTGATTGTCGGTGTGACGGCGAAGAGCAACCAGAATGTGACTTACACCATCCGAGGTAAGGCTGTCGTTGTGGCCAGCGGCGGTTATGGCGCTAACGCCGAATGGACAGAAAAATACTGGGGCGAGGTTGATCCTGCCGAATGGGGGCAGAGCACCTATTTCGGTGCTCCGTCCAACGATGGTGCCTGCATCACCTATGCGGAGAATTGTGGCGCCAAGACGGTGTTCGTTGACACGCCTGGCGGGTATGGCGGCCCCTACGCAACTCAGGGCGGGCTTGTCATCGATGCCGATGCCCATGTCCTCGATGAGCACGATCAGCCGATCGCTAACCTATTCGCGGCTGGCGAGGTGTGTGACGTGTACCTGCCGGGTCCCGCATATATTATGAGCGGAACAATGAACCAGTGGTCGGTCTATACGGGTCAGATTGCGGGTCGCGGAGCTGCCGCTCTCTAACATCTGCATGAGCCCTCCCTCGAAAGTGCCGCCAGGTTCCTGGCGGCACTTTTGCGTTCCCCTGTGAGGGCAAGCGCGCTATGCGCTAAACTATGCGGTTGGCATAGATTGAAGACAAGAAGGCATTCGTTTCATGATCCTGCAAACTGAACATCTTTCCAAATCTTATGGCGGGCGCACGCTGTTTCATGACGTGACGTTTCGGCTGGAAGAGTACGACCGACTGGCATTGGTGGGCCCGAATGGGGCGGGCAAAACCACGCTTCTGAACATCATCTCGGGCGAGGACGACCCGGATGAGGGGCGCGTGCTGTTCGCCAAAGGCGCGCGCGTGGGGTATCTCGAGCAGGAGGCCATCGAGATGGGCGACTTGCCCGTCTTCGAAGAGGTCATCTCCTCGCAGATCGAGGTCCTGGAAGCCGAGCAGCGCCTGCACAAGTTGGAGGCCGAGCTGGGGGCGAACCCCACCGAGGCGCAGCTGGCGGCCGTGGGCCGGGCGCGGGACGCCTACGAGATGCTCGGCGGCTATTCCCTGGAGTCGAAGGTGCGCAGCGTGCTGTTCGGCCTCGGCTTCACCGAGAAGGACATGGCCCGATCAACCACGGAGTTCTCCGGCGGCTGGCAGATGCGCATCGCGCTGGCGAAGCTGCTCATCCGCAACCCTGAGGTGCTGCTGCTCGACGAGCCGACGAACCATCTGGATTTGGAATCGGTGAAGTGGCTCGAGGGCTTTCTGCGCGGCTATGCCGGCACCGTCATCGTCGTCTCCCACGATCGCGCGTTCATGGACAACATGGTGGATCGCGTGGCCGAAATCGACAATGGGGAAGTGAACCTGTACAAGGGCAACTACTCGAAATACCTGGTCGCCCGGGAGGAGCGCCTGGAGCGCATCAGGGCCGAGCGCGCCAAATCGCTCGAGGAGATCGCGCACCTGCAGGCCTTCGTCGACCGCTTCCGTTACAAGGCCACCAAGGCCAAGCAGGCCCAGGAGCGCGAGCGCCGCATCGAAAAGATCAAAGAGACGCTGCCGGTCATCCCCGAGGAGAAGAAGACCGTGCACTTCAACTTCGTTCAGCCGCCGCGCACCGGCGACGAGGTGGTGCGCGCACGCGGGCTCGTGAAGCGCTACGGCGACCACACCGTCTACGACGGCGTCGACTTCACCCTGTATCGCGGCGACAAGGTGGCGCTTGTGGGCCCCAATGGCGCGGGCAAGTCCACGCTGTTGAAGATGATCGCAGACGTGTCCGCGCCCGATGCGGGCACCATCGATTACGGTGTGAACGTCGACCTGACCTACTACGCCCAGCACCAGCTGGAAGAGCTGCACGGCGGCAACACCGTGTTCGAAGAGCTCGATCATGCGGCGCCGGGCTGGTCCATCTCCCAGGTGCGCAGCCTTTTGGGCGCGTTTCTGTTCACCGGCGATGCCGTGGATAAGAAGGTCGCGGTGCTCTCCGGCGGCGAGAAGGGCCGCCTTGCGTTGGCGAAGATGCTCGTGGCGCCCAAGCCCCTGCTGTGCCTGGACGAGCCGACCAACCACCTGGACATCTCCAGCGCCGATGTGCTGGAGCAGGCTCTGCGGCACTTCGACGGCACCATTTTGTTCATCACCCACGACCGCCACCTCATCCGCGGGGTGGCCAATCGTATTGTGGAAGTGAAGGACGGGCAGATCACTAACTACGACGGCGACTACGACTACTACCTGTACAAGTCGGGCCAGTTGGACGGCGACGTGGACGCCGACCGCTCGCTGGCCGAGGAGCTGGTGGCCGATAGCGGCATTCACGGGAAGGGGAGCGGCAAGGCGCCGGAGAAGCGCAAGGCCGGCGGCGCGGCTCCGACGAAGATCACCGTGAACCGCCGCCGCGACCGCGAGGACGGCGCCGCGGGCGGCTCTCGCTTGGGTGCCTCGGGTGCGGCCGCCTCCGCGAGGGCAACGGGCGCTTCCGGCTCATCTGCAGACGCCGGTACCGGCCAGGCCTCCTCGGCCGCCAAGGCCTCTTCCGGCCGCTGCGAGGTGCAACTCACGGCCCCCAAGGGCAGCGCGCCGAAGACCAAGGAGCAGAAGCGCCGCGAGGCCGAGGCCCGCAACCGCGCCTATGCTGCGCTCAAAAATCACCGCAAGCGCATCGCCCAGCTCGACGAGCAGATGGAGCGCGATAATGCCCGCATGGAAGAGTTGCTGGCCCTTATGGCCGACCCCGACTTCTACGTGAACGAGGACGCCTCTTCCGATGCCATCGCCGAGCACGCTAAACTGAAGCAGCGCCTCGCCGCCGCCGAAGAGGAGTGGTTCACGCTCACCGAGGAGCTTGAGGCCGAAATGGCCCGTCAGCAAGAGCAGGGGTAGCGACCCCTCGCCTGTCAGAGACGCCGGGTACCTTGATTCGTTCAGACGGTTCTCGTTTTGCGGAAATGTCCGCTGGACGTTTCCCGTCGCTGCGGAACTCGCCCGGTCAAGGCGCTCGGCATCTCCTCTGCACGTTTACTCGATTGAAGGAATGCGATGTTGAATATCGTTCTTGTGGAACCTGAAATTCCCCAGAATACGGGGAACATCGCGCGCACGTGCGCGTGCGTGGCAGCGCGGCTGCATCTGGTGGAGCCCATGGGGTTTCGGCCGACGGAGAAGAACCTGAAGCGCGCCGGCTGCGATTACTGGAACGATGTGGAAATCGTTCGCTGGCCGTGCATTGAGGCATTTCTCGAAGCCCACGGAAATGACGAGCTGCACCTGTTCACAGGCCAGGCTGCGCGGTGCTGCACCGACGTTGCTTACAGCGCGGAGGCCTATTTGTTGTTCGGCCGCGAGAGCCGCGGGCTCGACCAGGCCATCATCGATGCTCACGCCGAGCGCTGCCTGCGCATCCCCATGCGCGAGGGTGCCCGTTCCCTCAACCTCTCCAACGCCGTCGCCATCGCTGCCTTCGAAGCCCTCCGCCAGCAGGGGTTCCCCGGACTCGTCTAGCTGACGGCTTCGACCCCAAGCCCATTTCCCTTCTCTGTCGGCAGGGGCTTCCGGGCTCGTCTAGCCCCGGCCCCTCTTCGGCGCGCCTCCAGCCGCACGAGCCTCTCTTCGGCGCGCCTCCAGCCGCACCAGTTCTCCGTGCTCTTTTCCGACCGCGCGGAATCAAACTGTACAAAAGTGCAGTTTTCTCCGGGCAAACCATGCAAAACTGGCCTCAACTCCGTTTTCGCGGTCGCAAACCGTGCAAAAGTACAGTTATCTCCGATCGCCGAACCGGCGGCGGCCGATTTCCGCTAAGGTACTTCGAAACCTTTCGAAACCCGTGAGGAGTGAGGGCGTCTTGGAAACCTTCGAACTGATCCTCTTTCTGCTGATCGCCGTCATTGCCTCCAGCATCCTGGACAAGTTCCTGCCGCGGGTGTCCCTGCCGCTGGTGCAGGTGGCCCTCGGCGCCGTCATCGCCGTGGCCGTGCAGACGCCGCTCGAGTGGGGAATCGACCCGGAGCTCTTGCTCATCTTGTTCATCGCGCCTTTGCACTTCAACGAGTCGCGCCATGTGGATTCCGGCGCGCTGTGGAAGAACCGCTGGGGTATCGCGTCGCTCTCGGTGGGCCTTGTGTTCGCCATCGCCCTCGCCTGCGGGGCAACCCTGCACGCGCTCGCGCCGGCGGTGCCCCTGGCAGCGGCCATCGCCTTGGGCGGCGCCTTCGGGTCCACCGACGCGGTGGCCGTGACCGCCCTTACCCACGACCGTCGCTTCGGACTCCGTCACGAGGCGCTGCTGAAGGGAGAGGCCCTGTTCAACGACGTGACGGGCACGGTCATCTTCCAGTGCTGCGTCACGCTTTTGGCCACGGGCGCGTTTTCCCTCCTCCATGCCGGCGAGGAGTTCGCCCTCGATTTGTTCGGCGGCATGCTCGGGGGCCTTGCCATGGGCGTTGCGGCCTGGGCGCTGCTGGAGCTCATCCGCCGCCTTGGCCTGGATAGCCCCACGCTGCACGTGATGCTTGAGCTGCTTTTGCCCTTTGTCATCTACCTGGCGGCGAAGTCCCTGCATATCGGCGCGGTCATCGCGGTGGTGTCGGCGGGTCTTGCCATGTCGCTTCTGCCCCAGCGGCACACGGCGGCCACGGCGCGCACGAAGCTGCAGGCCAAAAGCGTTTGGGAAACCATCGAGTTCGTGCTGAACGGCATCATCTTCGTCATTCTCGGCATGCAGCTGCCGCGTCTGCTCGAGCCGGCCACGGAGGGCAGCCTGGGCGACCCGCTGTCCATCCTTGGCATCATCGTCGCGCTCACCTGCGTGCTTGAGGCCGTGCGCTTTTTGTGGCTGCTCGCCATGGACGCCCGCGCGGCGGCGCAATCGGGGGCCGGTGCGCGGGCGTGCCTGAGCCCCGAGAGCCTGCGCGGCACGCTGGCCATGGCCTTTGCCGGCGCGAAGGGCGGCATCACGCTCTCGCTCATGCTGACATTGACGGCGGGCGCTGCCCTGTCGGGCTCCGATCGGCTCGCGCTCATCTCCATTGCCTCGGGCATGATCGTGCTGACGTTGCTTTTGGCCGACTTTGCGGTGCCAGCGCTGGTGCCCTCGAAGCGATCGGCGGCGCGCAGCCGTGACCGCATCGACGCGGAGATCGGTATCACCCTGGGCGTTATCGCCTCCATCGAGGCCGACGCCCCTCTCACGGGAGCCGTGAAGGGGGCTCCGGTGGCGGGGAAAGAGTCGCGTTCGTCGTGCAAAGATGTGCCGGCGGCCGCGGCGCCTCACGGGACGGCCGCTACTGGGAAAGGCGGGGGAGAAGCGGACGGGGCGCAGGCTATCGACGAGCCGGCCACGGTCATCGTCATGCGCCGCTACGCTGACATCTTGGAGGAGCTGACCCCCGCGGCATCGCCCGAGGCCGCGGCCCGGGCCAAAGCCGAGGTGAAGCGCGTGGAAGGTCTCTATGCCCGCATCGACGACATCGCCCGCGAGGCCGCGACCTGGGATGGCGAGCCCGACAGCGCTTTGCGCGCGCCCGTCGACCACTTCCAGGCCCTGCGCGCAGTCTACGATGCCGTGGAGGATGTCCAGTCCCAGGCCCTCGCTCGCGAGCTGCAGCTCATCAAGGCCGCCCGCGAAGCCGGCGTCATCGACACCGCTCACGCCAAGGCCCTGCGCAACGACGTCTACATCCAGCAGCTCGTCCTCGACTAACTCTTGCGTGCCGCTGGCGCAGGTCAGTCGGTATAATGGCTAGATCGATCGGCAAGGAGGGATTATGGGAAAAGACGAAATGAGCCGCCGAGAAGGTCGGCCGCCCGCGGTCCTGCGCGATTTCGATGTTTCCTATATCGGCGTATGCGTGCCCCAGATTTGGATCTACTGCATCGCCCACCGCGCCGACGGCGTGCTCGGGGAAGTGGCTCTGGGCGTCCCGCTTTACCTGGCGCTCTCTGCTGCCATGGCCGTTGCCCTGGCGCTGGCGCTCAGGGGGGCGCTGCCCGCGAGGAGGCGCCCGATCGACTGGGTGCTGGCCGTCGTTCAGGGAATCGCCACCGCCGTTCTGGTGATGCCTCCCGGGACCTTCGAACTGCTCGCCGGCTCCTCTCTCTACGTCGCCTCCGCTGCCGCAGCGGGCATCGGCGTCGCATGGCTGTACCTGCAGTGGGCGCCCTTCTTCGCGACTCTCGGGGCCAAAGACGTTATCGCCTGCGTGTTCATCGCCATGGCCGTCGGCTCGGCGCTGAAGGTGCCCCTGGACATGCTGCCCGCCCCTTTTGCTGCCGTGCTGCTGGCGCTGATGCCGCTTCTCTCCGTGGCCCTCGTACGCCGCGCCGACGCCCGTCCCGTGCCCTGCGAGCGCCCTCCGCGCATGTTCCATGAGGTGAACCCCACAGCTGTGCCTTGGAAGATCCTGTTTGGCGTGGCCGTCTACAGCTTTGCCATCGGCGTCGTCAAGGGCGTGCCCGTCGAAGCCGACCCCGTACCCTTCGCCGCGCTTACTGCCGTGCACCATGGGGTGGAGATACTGCTTGCCCTCGCTATGCTCTGGTGGGTGCTCGTTTGCGGCCGAATGCTTAATTTCTCCGGCCTGTGGCGCGCGGTGCTGCTGTTCACGGCGGCTACGCTGTTCTTCCTGCCCGTGGCTGGTCCGGCGGCAACGCCTTGGCTGCTTCTCGGCGCGAATATCGCCCAGACGCTGGTGGTCATGCTGCTGTGGGCCATGCTCGCCGACGTGGCCCACCATTCTACGGCCTCGCCCGCCGTCATCTTCGCCTCTGGCTGGATCGCCTACTCCCTGCCCTTGGCCCTCGGCGAGGTTGCGGGCCTTCTCGTCGGGCATATGGACTCCCCGACGGTGGCCGTGGCGGCCCTGGCCTACCTCGTTACGGTGACGGTGGTGCTTGCTCTGAACGACACGGCGTTTTCCCAGCGCCGCATCTTCGCCGATCTCGATGTGCCGTTGCCCGCACCGACGGCTTTCGAGAGCCTCGATGACGGCTGCGACCGCCTGGGCAGGGAGCACGGCCTCACGGCGCGCGAGATCGAGGTGCTTCAAATGCTCGTGAAGGGGCGCTCGAAGTCCTACATTGCCGAGACGCTGTTCATCTCCGAGAACACGGTGCGCTCCCATTCCAAGCACATCTATCAGAAGCTCGATGTGCACTCCAAGCAAGAGATACTCGATTTGCTCGGTCTGCACAACTAAAGAGATAACGCCTTAAACTCCATCCTCACCAGGCGATACGGTCTAATCACCCCGTTCGTGTCATAGGGAGTATGCGCAGAAACACACCGTTCGTGTACTAGGCGGACCCGCCTTCGCAGCCCATGATGGCCTCATCGCAAGCAGCCTTGCGGTGGAGGAAAACGAAGAGGTCGAAGGAGGACCCGCCATGATCGCCAATCCCAACGAGATCGAAGCCGCCAACCGTCGCCAGCGCGCCCTGGCCCACATCAATCGGAATATCGCGCAGAAGCTTCAGCTGAACCGCCGCCAATTCATCAGCGGCAGCCTTGCCACTATGGCTCTGGCCGCCCTCGGTCTTTCCGGCTGCTCGCCGAAGACTCCCGCGGCGACGACGGGGGAGGGCGCGGCCTCCTTCACCCCCGGCACTTACGAGGCGGTGGCCCAGGGTCGCAACGGCGAGATCAAGGTGTCGGTCACTTTCGAAGCCGATCGCATCGCCTCCATCGAGGCCGACCATATGGAGAGCCGCAACATCGGCGACGCCGCCGTGCGCCTGCTCACCGACAATTATCTGGAAACCCAGAGCCTGTCTGTCGACACGGTCACGGGCGCCACGCTCACTTCGATGGCCTTCGCCACGGCCGTGGCCGAGTGCGCCGAGGCGGCCGGTGCCGACATGCGCGCCATCATGAAGGGCGACGAGTCCGTTAACGCCGCCGAGCCCATCGACGATACGGCCGATGTTGTGGTCATCGGCTCCGGTGGCGCGGCCCTGGCCGCTGCCGTGACGGCCGCCGAAGCGGGCAAGTCGGTCATCATGCTCGAGAAGATGGACATCTACGGCGGCAACACGAATGCCGGCGAGGGCACGTTGAACGCCCCCGACCCGGAGCGCCAGGAGCCCATGGGCATCGAGGATTCCCCGGACTTCTACTACACCCAGACCTTCGAGGGCGGCGACTCTGCCGGCGACCCCGAGCTCGTGCGCATCCTCGCTGACAACGCCCTGGACGCCGTGCACTGGATGGAAGACCACGGGCTTGTGTACGAGAAGGAGGTCTTCACGGCCATCGGCGGCCTGTGGCAGCGCGGACATGCGGTGGAAGTGGAAGTGAAGGGCGAGCAGGGCGGCAGCTACTACGTCTCCTGCCTGATGGAAAGCGCCGAGGCGACGGGCAACTTCACCCTCTACACCGATGCGAAGGCCGAGGAGCTCATCGAGGAAGGCGGCGCGGTGGTCGGCGTGCGCGGCACCCGTCCGTCCTCCGGCGAGCCTGTGGAGGTGCGGGCGAAATCCGTGGTGCTCGCCACGGGCGGTTATTCTCGCAACGCTGAGCTTGCCATGGAGTACGACAAGCGCGTGACCGAGACCATGCCCTCCTCCAATGTCTGCTCCTCTACCGGCGACGGCCTGGCGCTGGCCGAGGGAGTGGGCGCCGGCCTTCGCAACATGGAGCTTGTTCAGATCCACCCGCTGGGAGACCCGCAGAATGGCGGCGTGGCCACCTTTGTGGGCAATTGGCTCGGCGTCGAAGACTACGTCATGGTCAACGACGATGCTCTCCGCTTCGTTCGCGAGGACGAGCGCCGCGACACCATCGCCGACGCCATTCTGGAGCAGCCCAACGACGAGATGTGGCTTCTCGTCGACTCCACCAACATCAAGGACGATCGCTTGGAGGAGATTGCCGACCTTGTGGCCAAGGGCCACAGCTTCCAGGCCGACACCATCGAGGACCTCGCGACTCAGATCGGCGTTGACCCGGCGCAGCTGGCGAAGACCATCGAGGGCTACAACGCCTGCGTGGCCGCCGGTGCCGACACCCAGATTACGCCGGGCAAGGAGCTTTTGGGCGATGCGGTGTCCGATCCCACCTTCTACGCCTCCAAGCGCATCCCGACCATCCATTACACCATGGGCGGCGTGTGCATCAGCCCCGAGGCGCAGGTTCTCTCCGCAGCGGGCGAGCCCATTCCCGGCCTGTTCGCCGCCGGCGAGGTGACCGGTGGCGTCCAGGGAGCCAATCGCCTGGGCGGCAACTCCTACACCGACCTTATCGTGTTCGGCCGCATTGCCGGAGCCTCCGCCGCCGCCAACGCCTAGGCACTTGAACCATACCCTCCCCTCGGCCCCGCGACGCTTCCCCCTCCCTCCGTCGCGGGGCCTTTCTCCGCGCGTTCGTCGGCGGTTTCTGTGGGTTCGCGGGCGCTGGCCTTCTGCGGCCTGGACGGTGCGCTACACTACGGAAACTATGGTTAGCATCCCTTACATCATCTGCTCGGTTCTAAGCTTCGTGCCGGCCCTCGTGCTGCACGAGGTGGCCCACGGCTTTGCGGCCTACAAGCTGGGCGACCCCACGGCCAAGCGCAGCGGGCGGCTGTCGCTGAATCCGCTCAAGCACATCGACCCCTTCGGTACGGTTATCCTGCCCGCCTTGCTCATGCTCATGGGCTGGCCGGTATTCGGCTATGCCAAGCCCGTGCCTTACAACCCGCGCTACTTCAAGGACCCGCGCCGCGACGACGTCATCGTGGGTTTGGCCGGACCGTCGGCCAACCTCGCCATGGCGGCGCTGGCCGCGGCGGTGGCCTGGGGCTGCTCGGGGCTCGTGACCAACCCGGCCTTTGCCAACAACGAGCTGTTCGCCTACTTCTACGTGATGTTTCTGCCCACGTTCGCGCTCATCAACTTGTACCTCATGTTCTTCAACTTGCTGCCCATCCCGCCGCTCGACGGCTCGTCCATCTTCGCCATCCTGCTGCCGCCGAAGTACCTGCCGAAGTACTACCAGATTCAGCAGTATGCCTTCCCGGTCTTCATGATTGCAGTAGTGGTGCTGCCCTACGTGTTCAACTTCAACCCGTTCTCGTGGTATCTGGGCGTGACGGCCGGCAATCTGTTCGACCTCATGTTCCCGCCGTTTTTCTCCTAGGCGGCCCCCGTGTCCTACAAGGTTCGCATCGATAGCTTCGAGGGCCCCTTCGACCTGCTGCTCTACCTGGTGAGCCGCCAGAAGGTGGATATCGGCGCCATTTCCATTACCGAGATCGCCGACCAGTACCTGGACGAGGTGTCCCGTATGGACAACCTCGATCTGGACGTGGCCAGCGACTTTCTGCTCGTGGCTTCCACGCTGCTCGAGATCAAGGCCCAAAGCCTCATTCCGCGCGAGCGCGATGAGCTTGACGACGACTTGGCGGAGCTGGCGCCGTCGGAGGCCCGCGATATTCTGGTCGAGCGCCTCATGGAGTACAAGAAGTTCAAGAACGCCGCCGCCGTGCTGCACAACCGCTTCATGGCCGAGGGGCGGATGCACACGCGCCCCTTCGGTCCCGATGCGAGCTTTCTGGGCCTTATGCCCGACTTCCTGGAAGGCGTGTCGCTGGACGCGCTGGCCTATCAGGCGGCCGCGGCCCTCGCGCGGCGCGAGGTGTTCCTTTTGGAGAGCGAGCACATCGCCGCCAAGCCCATACCCGTGGAGGTGCACGTGCGCGCCATCCACCGGCGCATTCGCAATCGAAAGCATCTGCGTTTCTCGGAGCTGGTGGGACCGAGCACGCCCAAGGATGTGGCCGTGGTGACGTTTCTGGCCATTTTGGAGCTGTACAAGCGCGTGATGGTGCGCCTCGTGCAGGACGAGCCCTTTGGCGACATCGCCATCGACTACATCGAGGGCTCCGGCGAACTGAATTTGGAAGGCGAGGACGCCCTCACATCGGTGGGGGAGGAGTAGAGCTATGTTTCAAGGATTGCAGGAAAACCAGTTGGAGGGCGCCGTCGAGGCTATGCTTTTCGTAACCGACGAGCCTGTGGGCACCATCACCCTTGCGGAGATGCTGGAATGCGAGGTGGGCGCGGTAGAGGCGGCCCTCGTGAGGCTGCGCGAGGATTTGGAGACCCGCGGCGCCGGCATCCAGCTGCGCGAGGTGGCCGGTGGGTGGCGCCTGTTCACACACCCGGCCTACCACGAGCTCATCGAGAAGTACGTGCTGTCTTGGGACACGCGCCGCTTGTCGGCAGCGGCCATGGAGACGCTGGCCATTGTGGCCTACACCCAGCCGGTGACCCGTGCCGGAGTGGCCTCGGTGCGCGGAGTGAACTCCGATAGCCCCCTCAACTCGCTGGTGGAGAAGGGCCTTGTGCGCGAGGTGGGTACGGCCGACGCGCCGGGCAACCCGGTGCTCTACGGTACCACTCGAGGCTTTTTGGAGAAGTTCGGCCTTCGCAGCCCCGCCGATTTGCCCGATTTGGCCGACTTCGCTCCCGATGAAGAGACGCGCCGCCTCATTACCGAGCGGCTGAGCGCTACTCGCGAGGATGCCGCCGTGTCCGACGAGCAGGCCCGCACCATGGCCCGCTCTCTCATGGGCGAGGATTATGCCGAGGGCGATGGCGAGGCTATGCTCTTCGACGAGGAGATGGCCGAGGGTGCCGATGCCGCCGCCGCCTCGCTTGACGCGGCGACCGAAGAGCTGGGGGACGCTTCTGGGCGCACCGCCGACACCGACGCCATGTTCGCCCGGGCCATCGCCTCAACCCTTGGCGTTGTCGACAAGATCGACTTCGACTCCCTTGTCTTCGAAACCGATGATGAGTAGCGGAAGGCAGCTTGCGAAGGCCGGGGCAAACTTTTCGCTCAATTTTGCAGAAAAGAAGGGTTTGTTTGCAGTGCGGATGGCTCGGATTACTTTCGAAGGCGCCAAAATATACGAGAAACGTTTTTTTAATCCGTTTTGAGAGACGGGGGCGGTCGGCACCGTCGGTTCAAGTGCAAACAAATCCCCTATTTTTGCAAAATAGGGGGCAAAAGTTTTCCGAAACGGTGAAAGGAAGGGCGATTTGCAGTGGACGAGATGCGGCTGCAGAAATTCCTGGCTCGCGCCGGTGTAGCCTCGCGGCGCCATGCCGAGGCGCTCATCGCCGAAGGCCGCGTGACGGTGAACGGGGCGGTGATGTCCGAGATGGGCGCGAAGGTGACGCCGGGAGTCGATGCGGTGGCCGTCGATGGCGAGCTGGTCGTGCTGCCTGCGGAAACCGTCACCCTCATGCTGCACAAGCCCGCCGGGTACGTGACCACCATGAGCGACCCCCAGGGGCGACCGACGGTGGCCGAGCTCGTGGACGGGGCGGCTTGCCCCGGGCTTTTCCCCGTGGGGCGCCTCGATGCCGACACCACGGGGCTGCTGCTGTTCACCACTGACGGGGAGCTGGGCCAGCTGCTTTTGCACCCCCGCCATCATGTGACCAAAACCTACCTCGCGCTCGTCGAAGGGGCGTTGGAGGAGGCCGATGCCGCGCGCCTGCGTGCGGGCATTGAGCTGGAAGACGGCCCCACATTGCCTGCCGATGTGAGCATCCTGCGCGGGGCGGATGCCCGCCGCGCTGCCGCTCTCATCGGCGATGATGCCCAGGCCAGCGGCACGCGCCAGCGCCACGGCGGCAAGCGCAGTCGCACTGCGCTGGAGGGGGCGGGCACCTATGTGGAGGTGGGCCTTCGCGAGGGCCGCAAGCGCCAGGTGCGTCGCATGCTGGAAGCAGTGGGGCATCCAATCATCGCTCTGCACCGCCAATCTCTCGGCCCGCTCGACCTGGGCGAGCTGGACCGCGGCGCGTTCCGCATCTTGACCGAGCAGGAGGTCGGCGCCTTGAAAAGCGCATCATGACCAGCGATGTCGTAGTTCACCAGCAGATAACGTTCTCATGACCGCTTCGTTTCAGTGTTACACTGGCATTGGCATACTAGAGGCAACCGGATATGGGGACGGTCGTGGAGCGCAGCAAGTACATCGCCATCGTATCGGCGGCCGTGGCCGTCATCATCGTTGCGGTCATCGTCTATCTGGTCCAGCTCTCCTCGGCGGTGGCCGGCAACCTCATGACCTCGGTAGATGAGATCTCCCGCCACGACGTGGAATCCATTGAGGGCGCCCTGGACAACTCCTATGCGCGTCTGGGCTCGGTGGCCGATCGCCTGGAGGTCTACGATGTCCGCGACATCCACGAGGCTCAAGAGCAGCTGAACTTGGAAGCGGCCTCGTCGGCCCTGTTCAACGCCGTGTACCTCATGGAGACTGACGGCACGCTCTATAGCAGCTCCTATGTGCGCCTTGCGCCCGACGACCATGCCTATGACGAAATCATGGCCGACGGGCGCGACCAGTTCGCGATGCTCTACGACGATGCCAACGGCCGCTTGGAAACCACGAAAGAGTCCCTTATCTTCGGCATTCGCCTGCCTGATGTGGAAATCGGCGGCCACACCTTCATCGGCCTGCTCGGCCGCAGCGACCTGTCCGCCATCTCCAACCAGCTCGTCATCGAGAGCTTCGATGGCCAGGGCGTCTCCTCGGTGGTGAACTCCCGCGGCTACTACATCGTCAGCGCAAGCCCCGCCACCGACCTGGCCGGGCGCAACAACTTCTACGACATGCTGGAAGCTGGTCATATTGAAGATGGGGTCACCATCGACGACATCCGCCGCAACATCGCCGAGGGCAAGAGCTTCGTCGTCAACTGCGTCACGAACGAAAACGAGCACCTCGTCATGTCGTTTGCGCCTGTGGCCGGCACCGAGTGGTCGTTCATCATGGCTGTGCCCACCGAGGTGTTCTCCGAGCGCTTCGCTCCATTCATCGCCATGACGGCGGGCATGCTCGGCGCCATGGTGGTGGTCATCACCATCATGCTCGCGGTCATCTACCGGTTCATGAAACAATCCGTGCAGGCTCGAGCCGAGGCCGCTGCCCGTACCGAGTTCCTCTCGAACATGAGCCATGAGATCCGCACGCCGCTCAACGGCATCATCGGACTGAACCATCTCATGGAACGTCATATCGAAGACACCGCCTCCATGCGCGATTACGTGGGCAAGCTCGGCAAGGCGGCCCAATACCTGCTGTCGCTGGTGAACGATATCTTGGACGTGTCGAAGCTGCAGGCCGGCAAGGTGGACCTGCTCGCCGAGCCTTTCGACCTGAATGCGCTCGTCGACAACGTCTGCGAGATGCAGCGCGAGCCCATGGCGGCCCGCCGCATTCGCTTCGAGCTGTCCCGAGATATTGCGCGCCCGCATCTGGTGGGCGACGAGGTGCGCCTGTCCCAGGTGCTCATGAACATCCTGTCGAATGCCGTGAAGTTCACGCCCGAAGACGGCGCCATTGTCATGGCGGTGAGCCAGGTGGTCGCCACTACCGGACGCGAGGCCACCACGACGGTGTCTGTCGCCGACAGCGGCTGCGGCATGACCAAGGAGTTCGCCGATCACATCTTCGACGCCTTCACCCAGGAGCGCAACCGCAACAGCGATTCCCAGAAGGGCACGGGACTCGGCATGTCCATCAGCCATTTGCTCATGGAGCAGATGGACGGCCTTATTTCTGTGGAAAGCGAGCTGGGGAAGGGCTCCTGCTTCACCATTGTGGTGACGCTGCCTATCGATCCGGCGCATTGGGGCGACGTTCCCTCGGCGGCCGCGGAGGATGCCGGGCAGACCCGTACGGCCGAGATGCTCTCGGACGTGGTCGCCGAGATTGAGGCGGAGTGGGCCGAAGAGGCCGAGGCGCTGGCCGAAGCCGCTTCTGCGGCCGCCCCCACCGAGATCCTCGTGGCCGAGGACAACGAGCTTAACGCCGACATCATCTCGTCCATACTCAC
Source organism: Adlercreutzia shanghongiae (assembly GCF_035830635.1). Taxonomy (NCBI): domain Bacteria; kingdom Bacillati; phylum Actinomycetota; class Coriobacteriia; order Eggerthellales; family Eggerthellaceae; genus Adlercreutzia; species Adlercreutzia shanghongiae. The sequence goes on from NZ_JAYMFI010000009.1 coordinate 33,015, forward strand.
CGAGGAGGGCTTCTCCATCACCGTGGCCGTCAACGGCGAGGAGGCCGTGCGCCTGTTTCGGGAATCGGCCGAGGGCCATTTCGACGCCATCCTCATGGATGCCCAGATGCCGGTTATGGACGGCTACGAGGCGGCTCGCGAGATTCGGCACTTGAGGCGCGCCGATGCCAAGACGGTGCGCATCTTCGCCTGCACCGCGTCCACCTTTACCGAGGACCGCAATCGCGCCCTGGACGCCGGCATGGACGATTTCCTTACGAAACCTTTGAACGTGACGGTCATGCTGCAAAAGCTCGAGGCCGTCCGGAAAGGCAGTGCCTCATGAGCCTCGCGAACACTTTGTCGCCTCGGACGCTGACCCGGCGCAGCTTCTGCGCAGGGGCGGCCGCCCTTGCTGCTGCTGCGGCGGCTCTGCCGCTATCGGGCTGCAGCGGCCTGTCCGCCACCGGCGGGCTCACTCATCTGGTCATCAAAGTGCCGCGCACGGGCCACGACGTGGTCTTCGACGAGTCCATCAGCCAGGTGGAGACGGTCGTCCAGGCCATGGCCGACGACTTCGCGGCCACCTACGAGCGCCCCGTGGAGGTAGAGGTCATCGTCTTCGAGCAGAACCAGTACGACAATGCCATCGTGGGCTCCTTCGACACCGACAAGGCGCCGGATGTGCTCTACGGCGACTACTTCAACATCTCCACGTACATTCACACCGGGCGGGTGGTGCCGCTCGACGACATTGTGACGCCGGCCATTCGCGACGACATCTTCGACCAGCTGTGGGAGATGAGCGCCATCGACGGCCGCACGTATATGATGCCCTATCTGGCGCGGCAGAATGTGCTGGCCTACAACCTGGAGATGTTCCGCAATGCGGGGCTCGACGCGTTCATTGCCGAGGGAAAGATCACCGCGTGGTCGCTGGAGGAATGGACCCGTATTCTGGATGCGCTGGCCGAATCGCTGCCCGAGGGGTCGTTTCCCATGATGATGTACGCGGGCAGCTCTCAGGGCGACACCCATATCATGACGCTTTTGCGCTCGGCGGGCTCGAGCTTCTTCGATAGCGACGGGCACTTCAGCCTCTCTGCGCCCGAGGGCGTGGCGGCCCTGCGCTGGATTCAGGACGGCGTGGGCCGCGGGTGGTTCCCGCCCCATGCGGAGAATCTGGAAATCGAGGACTGCTCCAGCTTGTTCCGCGAGGGGCAGCTGGCCATCTACATGGTGAACAACGCCTCTCTGGGCCGCTATGGCGACACGATCGGGCTCGTGAACTTTCCGGGGCCCGACGCCGATGGCTGCTGCACCACCTTTGCCTCGGGCTTCGAGGTCTTCGACAACGGGGATGCGGACAAGCTGGAAGTGGCGAGGGACTTCATCTCGTTCGTGTACGGAAGCGAGCGCTGGCTCGATTACGCGGCCGGCACGCTGCCGGCGAGCAAGCAGGTAGCAGAGCGCTATGGCGACGCCATTCTCGCCTACGAGCTGTTCCGCGAAAACGGCGACAACGTCGTGGACTTCACCGGCAACAACCCGGATACCCGCGCCGTCCGCGACATCTTCTACACGGGCATCCACGACCTGCTCATGGGCAACATGACCCCCGAGGAGTGCGCCGCCTTCCTCGATGAGCGCTGCAACGCAGCCATCGACGAGGGCATCGCCGAAAGCCGCCTGCACGAGTGAGTGTCGCCCGACGCGACCAGGGACTTTGCGAACGTGTCGAGGCTATGAGACCGAGGCTATGAGCGCCATATCGTGGCTGTTCGTTGCAGAAGAAAGGCCGAGGCCTCTTTCGCAAGACGTGCGGAAAATGCGCCGCTGTCGGGTTTTGGGCCTGACGGCGGCGCGTTCGTATACAATGGAGGGCGGTTTGTACCTGATAGATTGAAGGAACCTGCACTTCTATGACTGACGAAGCAACACAGACAGGGGCGCCGTTTCAGGCCATCGCCGTGGTGGGCTTGGGGCTCATCGGGGCATCGCTGGCCGGCGCGCTCTGCGAGAAGATGCCCGACGCCGTGGTGTTCGGCGTGGATACCGACGATGCCGCCTGCAACGCGGCCCTCGAGCGCGGCTGGGTGTCCGCCGCCGCCGGCCCCGATCACCCCGCGTTTCGCGAATTCATCGAGGGGCCCTGCGATCTGGTGGTCATCGCCACGCCCGTGGCCGCGGTGGACGACTACCTTGCCCGCCTGCGCGATTGGGGCTACACGGGAGTCGTGACCGACACCATCTCGACCAAGGGCCACATTCTCGCTGCTGCGGCCGAGATGCTGCCCGCGCCCGAGCGCTACGTGCCGGGACACCCCATGGCCGGCTCCGAGCAAAGCGGCATAGCCGGCGCCCGTTCCGACTTGTTCGAGGGCGCGAACTGGATCTTGTGTCCCGATGAGGCCACGGTGCCCGAAGACTTCCAGCATCTGCACGAGCTTGTCACCGGTCTTGAGGCCCGCGTGGTGTCGCTGCACCGCGAAGAGCACGACCGCGCCGTGGCCATCGTGAGCCACGTGCCGCACATGGTGGCCTCCTCGCTCATGCAGCTGGCGAGCGCTCACGCTGATGACTCCCGCTCCATCATGCGCCTCGCGGCGGGCGGCTTCAAGGACACCACCCGCATCGCCGCTGGTTCGCCGAAGCTGTGGTGCGGCATCGCCTTCGATAACGCCGAGGCCCTGCGCGACGGCCTCGACGAGATGGCCGGCATCCTGGGCTCGTTCTCCGAGGCGCTCGCCGCCGGCGACCGAGAGACGTTCACGCGTCTGCTCGCCGAGGCCGCCGATGCCCGACGCGCCCTTCCCGCTGCCTGGGTGCCCTCCACCGAGAAGCTGCTGGAGGTGCGCATCCCCATGGTGAACCGCACCGGCGTGGTCGCCGAGGTCTGCACCATTGCGTCATCGGTGGGTTGCAATATACAATCCATTGACATCGACCACATCAGCGAGGGCAACGCCGTGCTCTCCCTCATCCTCACCGACGAGGGCGATATCGGCCAGCTGTCCATCCAGCTGATCACTGCCGGTTTCTCCGTATCGTTCAGTCCGCTCATGCCGAAGGAGTACGCTCATGTCGAATAGCGAAGCCACGGAACCCATCTCCGTCATCGAGCCGCTCGGAGGCCCGCTTCAGGGCGATATCGAAGTGCCGGGCGATAAGTCCATCTCGCACCGCGCGGTGCTGTTCGCCGCCATGGCCGAGGGCACCTCACAGCTTACCGGCGTGCTGGATTCCGAAGACGTGCGCGCCTCCATCCGCGCGGTGGAGGCCTTGGGCGCCCAGGTGAGCTTGAAGGCCCAGCCCGACGGCTCGCTTGCCGGCACCGTTACCGGCTGGGGTGCCGAGGGCCCGAGCCAGCCCGATGCCCCCATCGACTGCGGCAACTCCGGCACCACGGCGCGCCTGCTCATGGGGGTTGTGGCCCCCTGGGATATCAAGGTCACCATTACCGGAGACGAGTCGCTGCGGAAACGCCCCATGCGCCGCATCGTGGCGCCCCTGGCGAAGATGGGCGTCGATTTTTTGCCCGAGACGCCCGAGACGCTGCCCATCACCGTGTGCGGCAACCGCTCCCTGCGCGCCATCGACTACGACTCTCCCATGGCCTCGGCCCAGCTGAAGACCGCCGTGCTTTTGGCGGGCGTCTTCGCCGAGGGCACCACTACCCTCAACGAGCCGGCGCCCTCGCGCAATCACACCGAGCTCATGCTGCCGGAGTTCAACGTGCCCACCACGGCCGGCACTCGCGTGGCCACCGTCACCGGCCCCGCCGAGATGCTCGCCTCCGACGTCGTCGTGCCGGGCGACCCCTCCTCGGCCGCGTTCGTGGCTGCCGCCGCACTGCTCAAGCCCGGCAGCTCCGTGGCCATTCGGAACGTGTCGCTGAACCCGGCCCGCATCGGGTTCGTGCGCACGCTGGAGCGCATGGGCGCCGACATCCGCGAGTCCTACGGCGGACACGAGGGCAAAGAGCCCCGCGGCACCATCGCGGTGAACTTCACGCCGACTCTTCGCGGCTGCGAGATTCCCTCCCAGCACATCGCCTCGGTCATCGACGAGATTCCCGTGCTCGCGCTCGTGGCGGCCCACGCCCGGGGCATCACGGTGTTCCACGAGGTCGGGGAGCTGCGCGTGAAGGAGTCCGACCGCCTGCAGGCCATCATCGACGGTCTCGGGCTCATCGGCGTGGACGCCTGGGTAGAGGGCGACGATTTGTTCGTCGAGGGCGATCCCGCGCTGCAGGTTCCCGCGGGGCTGACCTTCGAATCCCACGGCGACCACCGCCTGGCTATGACCTGGGCGCTTGTGGGTGCCTGCGGGCACGTGCCCGTATCGGTGACCCGCTTCGGCTCCGTGGCCGTAAGCTACCCCGATTTTCTCACCGACTTGAAGGGACTGGTGAAATAGTGATCGTCGCCATCGACGGGCCCTCCGGGGCCGGCAAGTCCACCGTGGCCAAGGCCGTGGCCAAAGAGCTCGGTTTCTCCTGCCTGGATACCGGCGCCATGTATCGCGCCATCGCCTGGCGCGCGCTGCAAGACGGTGTGGCGCTCGACGATGACGAGGCGCTCGGCCAGGTGTCCCGCCGCTACGACATCTCCTTCGGCCATGTGGAAGGCGACCCGGTGCCCCGCCGCGTGTTCATCGGCGATGTGGAAGTGACCGACGCCATCCGCACCGCCGAGATCGATCGCGCCGTGAGCCCGGTGTCGGCTGCGCCCTCGGTGCGTGCCGCCCTGCTCGATCAGCAGCGGCGAATCGGAGGCGCCGGCAACTACGTGGTGGAGGGCCGCGACATCGGCACGGTGGTGTTCCCCGATGCCGCTGTGAAGGTGTTCCTCACGGCATCGGACGAGGAGCGTGCCCATCGCCGCGTGCGCCAGAACGTGGACCGCGGCATCGGGTCCATCGACTACGAGGAGGTGCTCGCCGATCTGCGCCGTCGCGATGCGGCCGACTCCTCCCGCGCCACCGCGCCTTTGCGTGCCGCCGAGGACGCCGTGCGCATCGATTCCACGAGCCACTACATCGAAGAAGTCATCGACCAGATCTGCGAGTTGGCCCGCGAGAAGATGCAGTAGCGACTCGATTGTCATCCTGAGCGAGCGAAGCGAGTCGAAGGATCTTCGAGGAAGGGCCGCTCTCTGTTCAATCGAGGCAGAGCGAAGCGGAAGCGGCGGGTGCCTTGACCGAGCGAGTTCCGCAGCGACTGAAACAGGACTCAACGTCCTGTTTCACAAAGCGAGGACTGTCTGAGCGAATCAAGGTATCCGGCGGTTCCGTCCCGAGGAGCCGCGGCCGAAGATAAGCAAGGAAAGGGAGACCCATGAGCCTCTTTCTGAAATACTCCGACATGTGGGACATGGACCTGGGCGGCCGCGACCGCTCCCATGAGATTCCCCATTGGTTCGGCAACCTGGCGTGGATCGTCATCGGCGGCCTGTGCAAGCTGCTGTTTCGCTATCGCGTGGATAACCGCGATCGCCTACGCGCCTTCAAGGGGGCCGAGGGCGCCATCGTCATCTGCAATCACACATCGTTTTTCGACGTGGTATTCATGTACCTGGCGGCGCGCCCCTCGCAGTGGGTGCGCCTCATGGGTCGCGACTCGCTGTTCGACAACGCCGGCGGTCTGCTCGGCCAGGCCCTCTCGCGGGCCGGCGCCTTCCCGGTGAAGCGCGACACGGCTGATATGACCTCTATCAAGCGCGCCGTGCGCATGCTGAAAAACGACGAGCTCGTGGGCATTCTGCCCGAGGGCACGCGCCGTGGCAAGTCGAACCGCACGCCGGAGATTCACGCGGGGGTGGCTATGATCGCGAAGATGGCCCACGTGCCTATCCTCCCCATGACCGTGCGCGGCGTGGAGAAGATCAAGAACAAGGGCGAGCGCGTGCATTTTCCAAAGGTGACGGTGGATTACGGCGACCCCATCCTTGTGACCGACTTCAATTTCCTGCCTAAAGAAGAGCGTCTGGAGGGTTGCACCTGGTACGCCCTGCGCGAGTGCTTCGCGCTGTTCTATCAGAAGCCGGTCGAAGAGGTGGACATGGTGGCGCTGTTCCCCGACGCCAAGGACTACGCCGCCGTCTTCGCCGAGCACCCTATTCCGCATCACACGAGCGAGGAGCTGGCCGAGGCCGCTCGCGCGAAAGCTGCCGCCAAGGTCGAGAAGGCTGCGAAGAGCGCAACGGAAGCCAGAGAAGATGGTAAAGAAGACGGTAAATAAGTCCGCGAAGCAGTTTTGTGGCTTGAAAACGACGATTCTTTGACCTGCCACCCCCGTGATAAGGATATTGTCTGGCTCTGGCTTAGCGTTTTCCCAGGTCGCGTATTACAGCGTGAGCGAAAATGCAGTTGCGAGGTCAGAGAATCGTGTTTTTCAAGCCAGTTTTTGCTTTTGAATTTGATTTTGGAAAGTCGTACAGGTGAGTTTGGCGAACTTGCCCGGTGTAAGTTTGGAGGTCGGCCATGGAAGTGATTCGCGCGAAGAGGGCTGGGGCCTGCTATGGCGTGCAGCGTGCGCTGGATATGGCCGACGAGGTCATTGCCGGCGGAAGCCGCGCCTTCACGCTGGGGCCGCTCATCCACAACCCGCAGGTCGTGGCCGATTTGGCCGAGCGGGGGGCGGCGGCCGTGAAGGACGTGGAGGCCATTGCGTGGAACGGCGAGGGCGAGGCTCCCTCGGTGGTTATTCGCAGCCACGGGGTGACGCCCGAGGTGCTCTCCGATGTGGAAGAGCGCGGCTTTGCCGTGGTGGATGCCACGTGCCCGCATGTGTCTCGCGCCCAGCATGCCGCCGCCGAGCTGGCAGCCGAGGGCTGCCGCGTGCTCGTGGTGGGGGAGGAGGGCCACCCCGAGGTGGAGGGCCTCACCGCCTGGGCGCGCCAGGCCGGCGGCAAGGTGGATGTGGTAGCCGATCCCGCCGACATCCCCGAGGGGCTCTACGACCCCATCGGCGTCGTCGCCCAAACCACCCAGCGCCGCGAGAACCTGCAGGCCGTCGTGGCCGCTCTGCGCGAGGCGGGGCTCGATCCACTTGTGCGCGACACCATCTGCTCGGCCACGCGCCAGCGTCAGGAGGCCGCCGCGGAACTGGCCGCCAATGTGGGCGCCATGGTGGTCATCGGCGGGCGTAACTCCTCGAACACCACGCGTTTGGCCGAGGTGTGCGCGCTCACCTGCCCGCGCACCTTCCATATTGAATCGGCCGACGAGCTGGACCCTGCCGCCTTCAAGGGGTGCGCCCGCGTGGGCGTGACGGCGGGCGCGAGCACCCCCGAGAACCAAATCGCCGCCGTGGAGGCGTTCCTGAAGACGCTTTAGGGGGCTGCGGCAAGAGGTCTCCACGTCCGGTGGTTATAATGGCGCTATGGCAACCTATCCAGGAAAAGATATCGAACGCGAGGCGAACGGCATCGCCTGTCCTCTGACGCCCGCCGACGCTACGGCTGCGGCTTGGGATGGGCCAGCGGCGCGCATTGTGGCGGTGGAGCCCGAGACGCCGGCCGATGATGCCGGGTTTGAAGCCGGCTGCTACCTCACCAGCGTGGACGGGCGGCCCCTGCGCGACATCATCGACTGGCGCTGGCTCGCCTCCGACGACGTTATCTCCGTGGGCTACATCGACCTGGACGGAGAGGTCGGGGAGGTGGAGCTGGAGCGCGAGCCGGGGGAGGACTGGGGCTTCGCGTTCGACGGCGTGCTGTTCGATCCGGTGAAGCTCTGCCGCAACGCCTGCGTGTTCTGCTTCATGCGCCAGCTGCCCGGCGACGTGCGCCCCTCGCTTGTGCTGCGCGACGACGACTTCCGCCTGAGCTTTCTGTCCGGCACCTTCGTCACGCTCACGAACCTTACGCCCGAAGACGAGGCCCGTATCGTCGAGCAGCACATCAGCCCATTGCGCGTGAGCCTGCACGCGAGCAACCCCGAGCTGCGCCGCCGCATGATCGGCCGCCACGCCGATCACGGCCTGGCGGCCCTCGGCCGCCTGCTCGATGCCGGCATCGAGGCCCACGCCCAAATCGTGCTCATGCCCGGCGTGAACGACGGCGACGCCCTGCGCGAGACCCTGGAGTGGGCATGGAAGCGCCCCGGCTTGGGCGGCGTCGGCATCGTGCCTCTGGGTTTCACCAAGCACCAAACCGCCCTGCAGGAGAGCTTCACCACGCCGGAGGCGGCCAAGAGCGTCATCGAGGTCATCCGCCCCTTCCAGGAACGCGCCCGCGCCGAGCGTGGTACCCCGTGGGTCTTCGCCGCCGACGAGTTCTACGTGAACGCCTACGGCGCGGACACCCCCGCCCACATTCCGCCGGCGAGCGATTACGGCGACTACGACATGTTCGAAGACGGCATCGGCATCGTTCGCTCCTACGTGGACGAGTTCGGCGAGGCCGTTGCCTCGGGTCTCGCCGCCCGAACCGCCGACGCCCTCGCGCAGCACAATCTCGTCGCCCGCTACGTCGTCGGCGAAGCCATGCAGCCCTTCCTCGACGCCATGATTGCGAGCAGCCCCCTGGTCGGCCGTCTCGTTCCCCTCACCGTGAGGAACAGCTACTTCGGCGGCAACGTAAACGTCACTGGCCTTCTCTGCGCCTGCGATATCGTCCCCGCAATTGCAGGCGTTGAAGCAAAGGAAGTGCAGGGCGAAGATGCAGGGTGCCTCGACCGAGTGAGTTCCGCAGCGACTGAAACGGCAGATGACGTGCTTACGCGAGGGCGGGGCGGGGGCTCGCGCGCAGGTTGCGCAGCGAACGAAACAGTCCAGTGGACTGTTTCGCCGAGCGAGCCATTGCTTGAGCACGTGCCCCCGCCCCGCCCTCGCGACGCGGGGAGCCGCCAACTTTTCCTCCTCCCCAAAGTCATCTTCAATGATGACGGCGTAACGCTTGATGACATGACCGTGCAGGATATCGAAAAGGCGGCGGATGTGCCCGTTCACGTGGTATCCTGTAATCCCCTAGATTACCTGCCCGAAATTATCGAGCTTGCGAAAGATTCGTTCTAGAAACGCGAGGAACACACCATGGCCCAACCCATCGTCGCCATCGTGGGCCGCCCCAACGTGGGCAAGTCCACCTTGGTCAACCGCATCGCGCAGACCGGCGATGCCATCGTCCACGAGATGCGCGGCGTCACCCGCGACCGCAGCTACCACAAGGCCGACTGGAACGGCGTGGAGTTCATGCTCATCGACACCGGCGGCATCGAGATGGGCGGCGACGACGCCTTCCAGGGCTCCATCCGCTCCCAGGCCTTCGAAGGCGCCCGGGAGGCGGACGTCATCATCTTCCTCGTGGATGGCAAGACCGGCATCAACACCGACGACGAGGAGGTGGCCCGCATTCTGCAGAAGGCGGGCAAGCCGGTATTCCTTGCCGTGAACAAGATGGACAATCCCGCCCGCATGGACGAGGTGTGGGAGTTCTACGCGCTGGGCCTGGGCGACCCGTGGCCGGTGAGCGCCCAGCACGGCAACGGCACGGGCGACTTGCTCGACGAGGTGGTAAACGAGCTGCGCAAGGTGGAATGCGAGCCCGAGGAGGAGGTCGAGGCCATCAACGTGGCCATCATCGGCCGCCCGAACGCGGGGAAAAGCTCGCTTACCAACAAGCTCACCAACAACGACCGCTCCATCGTGAGCGACGTGGCCGGTACTACCCGCGACGCCATCGACACGCTCGTGGAGCACGAGGGCCAGATGTACCGCATCGTGGACACGGCGGGCCTGCGCCGCAAAAGCCAGATCGACGAGGACGTGGAGTACTACGGCTTCGTGCGGGCCATGCGTGCCATCGACCGAGCCGATGTGGCTCTGCTCGTCATCGACGGCACCCTGGGCCTTACCAACGAGGACCAGCGCGTGGCGGGATACGCCGCCGAGCGTGGGTGTGCCATGGTAATCGTGCTGAACAAGTGGGACATCGTGGAGGGCCCCGAGGCCAAGGAGAAGATCCGCGAGCGCATCGAGGACCGCATGACGTTCGTGGGCTACGCGCCGGTGGTGGCCATCTCGGCGCTCACCGGCAAGCGCGTCGACCGCATCTGGGGCGCCATCGACGAGGCGTACGAGAACTACAGCCGCACCATTCCCACCAACCAGCTGAACACGTGGCTCGCCGGCATTCGCGAGACGGGACACACCGTGTCGAAGGGCAAGGCCATCCTGCGCATGAAGTACCTCACGCAAACGGGTACCTGCCCGCCGCACTTCACCTTCTTCGTGAACCGTCCGGATGTGGTGGACGACAACTACGAGCGCTATCTGGAAAACCGCATGCGCCAGAACTTCCCGCTCACGGGAACCCCCATCCGCCTCAAGTTCAAGAAGAAGGACTAGCCCATGCTCGCCATCGTCGGCCTGTACGTCGCGTTGTTTTTAGCCACCTTCCTGCTCGGCTCCATCCCCTGGGGCGTAATCATCTCGAAGCTGGCCTTCAAGAAGGACCTGCGTGACGAGGGAAGCGGCAACATCGGCACCACGAACGCCATGCGCACCCTGGGCAAGGCCGGGGGAGCGGCGGTGTTCGTGCTCGATTTCGGCAAGGGCCTTGTTGCCGGCTGGATTGGTACGCTGGTTGCGGCCCATCTGGCCACGACGATGATGGCCGCCGCCTCTGAGACGGGCGCAGCTATAGATCCGCTGTACTGGAACGGCGCGCTGTCCTTAACGGGGCTCGCCCTGGCGGTATCCTTTGCCGGCTGCACCTTGGGCCACATCTTCAGTCCCTGGCTCGGCTGGAAGGGCGGCAAGGGCATCGCCGTAGCCGCCGCGTGCCTTGTCTTCGTCTTCGGGCCGCTGGGCTTCATCATCGAGGTGTCTTGCTTCGTTATCGGTATCGTCGTGACGCGCTGCGTGTCGGTAGGCTCCATCGCTGCCGCTGCCGTTTGCCCCGTGCTCGGCCTGTACTTCTACTGGGGCGAATGGGTGCCCTGGCTCATCATCGCCATCACGGCCGGCGTCGTCATCTGGGCCCACCGCGCCAACATCGCCCGTCTGCGCGCCGGCACCGAGAACAAGATCGGAAGCAAGAAGAGGGAAGCCGCCTAGTGCTCAGCCAAGGTTGAGCGAAGCGAAAACACGGGGTGTTCTGACCGAGCGAGTTCCGCAGCGACGAGAACAGGACTAAATGTCCTGCTCTCCAAAGCGAGGACTGTCTGAGCGAATCGGAATACCGCGTGGTTTCGCCCCGAGAGAGTTTCAAGGAGATAGTGGGAGGACAACCATGAGAGTAGCAGTGATTGGAGCCGGCAGCTGGGGGACGGCGCTGGCGCTCGTGCTGGCGGAAGCGGGACACGAGGTGATGCTCTGGGCCCGCACGGCGGAAGTGGCGCGCGCTATCAACGCCGAGCACCGCAACCCCCGCTACCTGGCCGACTACCTGCTGCCCTCTGCCATCCGCGCCACCGACTCCTATGCCGAGGCGTGCGAGGGCGCCGAGGCCGTGGTCATCGTGACGCCTTCGGCGGCCCTGCGCAGCGTGGCCCGCGACCTGTCCGCCCTCATCGGAGCTGACACGCCCGTCGTCATCTGCTCGAAGGGCGTGGAAGAGGCCACGGGCCTGCTTCCCATCGACACCTTCGCCGACGAGTTGGGCAACCCGGCGCGCTTCGCCGTGCTGTCGGGTCCCACCCACGCCGAGGAGGTCATCTGCCGCAAGCCCTCGGCCGCCGTGGTGGCCTCGTCCGACCCGGCTACGGCGCTGCTCTTCCGCGACCTGTTCGCCACGCGCTTCTTCCGCACCTACACTTCCGACGACCCGGTGGGCGTGGAGCTGTGCGCCGCCTTCAAGAACGTCATTGCCATCGCCGTGGGCATCTCCTACGGCATGGGATTCGGCGACAACACCGCGGCCATGCTCATCACCCGCGGTCTGGCCGAGATGAGCCGCATGGTGGTGGCTGCTGGGGGCGAGGCCATTACCTGCATGGGCCTGGGCGGCGCCGGTGACATGGTGGTCACCTGCATGTCGCAGCACTCGCGCAACCGCCGCTTCGGCGAGCAGTACGTGGCCCGCGGGCTCACGCTGGCCGACTTCACGGCCCAGACCCACATGGTGGTGGAGGGCGCCATCGCCTGCAAGACCCTCGCCACGTTGGAGGAGCGCTACGGGGTCGACCTTCCCCTCACCGACACGGTGCGCGCCGTCGTGTGGGGCGGCGTGGCTCCCAAAGAGGCCGCCTCAACCCTCATCGAACGGCCCCTGAAGAGCGAGTTCTACTAAGCTTATCGCTATCGCTCACTTATTCGATAAGGTTTCGCCAGGTCAACGAAGCGCATACGCCCGTTAAACCAACGGCGGGCCCCTCTTTTCTTTCGAGGGGGAAGGGGTATTGTGGTCATCAGCCGAACGGAAGGCGGCAAGCGCAAGCGAAAGCGCGAGGCGCCCGGCCGATCGGTCCTTGACAACCAACTCGAGTTTTCCGTCGCACCGTCTCCTGCGTGAACCCTCCTCTCTCCTCTCTCAAAACCCTCGCGGCGGAAACGACCTCCATGCGCACGTTTCCCCTTCTCCTCCGTGCGTACTGAGCGAAGGCCCCTTCGGTTCCCCTGCCGAAGGGGCCTTTTTCGTGGGGAATTCACGCGCCAAAGGACGGGAAGAAGCGGGTCATCGCCGCTTTTTGATTGCAGTTTCGCCGCTGGTCACGTAAGGTGGAACCAACAGGCAATGCTGGCGATGGATACGGAGGGCGTCGACGCTTATGGCCACGACGAAACACGAGACCCAACGCAAGGGGAGCTATGCGCGCCTCACGGTAATTATCGTCGCCATCTTCGTGCTCATGGGCATCGGCATCGGGGGCATCTCCCAGAGAACCTACGACGACATGTCCCAGGCGGCCATCCAGAACCTCAATGAGAACCTCGGCCTTATGCGCAGCACCGTCGAGGCGGTCATGGAAAGCGAGGCCGAGTTCCAGAAGTCCACGGCGGCCGAGCTCGCGGAGGCCGATAATCCCGAGGCGGCCGTGACCCGCCTGCCGGTCAGCGAGATGACCTCGCTTCTCGCCGTCGTCCCCGCGGGAAAGAGCGAGGGCGTCACGAATCAGGGCGCGCCGTTCAGCACTGAGGAGCTCAATTTCGCCGGGGGCGGCACCGTTGCCGGCCTTGCGGTGTCCCAGGCCTACGTGAACGACGCGGGCATCTGGGCCTACGTCATCAAGTGCCCCATCGAGCGCGACGGCGAGGAAGTGGCCGCGCTCTATGCGGAGTACCCCTTCGACGTCATCGACCGCTACCTGCCCGCGGGCTTCTACGACAAGCAGGCCGTGCTCTACGTCATGGACACTGCGACCGAGCGCTTCGTGCTGAAGCCCGAGGGCATGGAGGATTTGAACGCGGGGCACATGAACCTCGAGGATTTCTACCACGCCAACAACATCGACGATGAGGCCACGCTCGCCATGGTAGATGCGGGCATCGCCTCCCGTGAGAACGTCATGTTCATCCACGAGGTGAAGGGCAAAGAGTCGCTGTGCTACCTGTGGGCCCTCAACGGCGGCTCCGCCTATCTGGTGGGCTATGTTCCCATGACCGCCATCCAGCGCGAGGCCGGGGCCGTGAACGCCGCCCTCGTTTTAGTGGCGGCCATCACGATTGCGGCCTTCTGCCTGTGCGTGGTGCTCTACGCCTTCAACCGTCGCCGCCAGGCAGTGGCCCAGCGCGCCCAGGAGGCCGAGCGCGCCCTTCATGCCGAGCAGCTCGCCCAGGCGCTGCAGGCGGCCCAGGTGGCCAACGAGTCGAAGTCGGCGTTCCTTGCCAACATGTCCCACGATATCCGCACGCCCATGAACGCGGTGCTCGGGTTCACCACCATCATCGCCAAGGAGGCCGACAACCCCGCCAAGGTGCGCGACTGCGCGGCGAAGATCATGGCCTCGGGGCGCCATCTGCTCGATCTGATCAACGACGTGCTCGATATCTCCAAGATCGAGTCGGGCAAGGCCACGCTGAATCTTGCGGAATTCGATTTGGGCGATTCTCTGGCGGCCGCCGAGTCCATCATCGCCCCCATGGCCCGGGACAAGGGGCAAACCTTCCGCACGGAAATCTCCGCCGTGCGCCACGAGCGGCTCATCGGCGACGAGACGCACCTCAACCAGATTCTCATCAACCTGCTGTCCAACGCCGTGAAGTACACCCCCGAGGGCGGCGACATTTGGCTGCGCTTCATCGGGCTGCCGCAGCACTCGGGCCCGTTCGAGCGTTTGCGCATCGAGGTGGAGGACACGGGCTTCGGCATGACGCCCGAGTTCCTCGAGACCATCTTCGACTCGTTCACCCGCGCCGAGAATTCCACGACCAATAAGGTGCAGGGAACTGGTCTGGGCATGTCCATCACGAAAAGCCTCGTTGAGCTGATGGGCGGCACCATCGAGGTGGAAAGCGAAGTGGGGAAAGGCTCGCTGTTCCGGGTCGATCTGGAGCTGCGCATTCCCGAAGAGCAGGCGGCGACCTACTTCTGGCAGCGGGCCGGCATTGAGCGCATGCTCGTGGTGGACGCCCATCCTGCCGCCCGCGCCACCATCGAGGGCTTTATGGAGGGCACGGGCGTTGCCGTTGCGGCAGCGGCCACGGTGGACGAAGCCCGGGAGCGCCTTGCCGCGGCCGGTCCTGCCGGCGCGCCCGATCTGGTGCTGTACGGCTGCAAGAAGCTCGACGGCGCCACCGTTGCCGCCGGCGAGTCGCTGCGAGGGGGCAATCCCGAGGTACCGCTGCTGTTCATGCTCGACCACGCCTTCGATTTGGAGGATGGCCTGAATCTTCCGGCTGGCGCAGGCACGCTCACCAAGCCGTTCTTCCCGTCCATGGTCAAGCAGCGCATCGAAGATTTGCGCGGCAGCGACGAGGAGGCGGCCGACGCGCTGGAGCAGGTGCTCGTCGGCAAGCACTTCCTCGCCGCCGAGGACAACTTCTTGAACGCCGGCATCCTCACCGACCTTCTGGAGATGGAGGGGGCCACGGTGGAGATCGTGGAGAACGGGCAGCTGGCCGTGGAGCGCTTCGAGCGCTGTGCGCCCGGCGAGTTCGACGCCATCCTCATGGACGTGCAGATGCCGGTCATGAACGGCCATGACGCCACGCGGGCCATTCGCGCCCTCGCCCGCGCCGACGCGGCCACCATCCCCATTTTCGCCATGACCGCCGACGCTTTCGTGGAGGACGAGAAGGCGGCTCTTGCCGCGGGCATGAACGCCCATGTGGCGAAGCCCTTGGAGATTGGCGACCTGCGGTGCGCCGTCGACCGCTTCGTCGAGAAAGGACAATCATGAGACTCTACACCCGCAGGTCCGCCTGCACGACCCTGGCCGCCCTGGCCTTTGCCGTCCCCGCGACCCTGTCCGCCTGCGGAGGGTCCCGGGAGCCGGTGAACCTCGCCGAGCAGAACAGCCAGGAAGCGCCGAGCATCGATTTTTTCAGTCCCATGGAGAAGATCGACCCCGATGCTTTGAACACCGCCCGCGAGGCCGGCGGCATGACCATCGACATGGCCGAGGAGCAGACGGGCATCTCGGTGGTCTACAACACCTATACCGCCGAGAACTACCAGGACAAGACCTACGATGACGTCTGCCTCGAGCGCGCTCGCGCCAGTCAGGACGACTTGTACCTGCTGAACCCGGACGTGACGGTGGCCTTGGGCCGCGAGGGACTTCTAGCCGACCTGTCCGGTTTGCCCGCGGCGGCGAATCTGCGCGAGGTGGTGCGCGCCGCGAACACCATCGATGGCCGGCTCGTCGCCATTCCCCAGGAGGTAGTGGCCTACGGACTGTTCCTGAATATGGACATCTTCAAGGAATGCCAGCTTGCGGTGCCGAACACCCCCGAGGAGTTCATCGCCTGCTGCAAGGCCCTGCGCGAGGCCGGCTACGAGGCGCCGGTGGGAGCGAACCGCTGGTGGCTCGAGACCTTCGTGTTCGCCCAGGCCTACGCCGAGATGTACAACGGGGGAGACGTGGAGGCCGAGGTGGCCGCCTTGAACGCCGGCCAGACCCGCTACAGCGACTACCTGCGCCCCGGCTTCGAGTTTCTCAAGGAGCTCATCGACGAGGGCTATGTGGATGCCGAGGGCGCCTCTACGAGCGAGGCGTTCGAGGGGCCGGGCGAGGGCCAGGCCTTCCTGGACGGCGAGTGCCCCATCGTCATGGCCTACTGGGGCGCCGCCAACACCGAGACCGCCTACGGCAAGCCGCCCTTTGCCATGGAGGTCGTCGGCTTCCCGTCCGACTTGGGCCAGATGCCGGTGCTCTCCGTGACGGGCTACGGTGTCCTCGAGCAGGCGCGTCACCGCGACGAGGCCCTGGAGGTGCTGAACGTCATCGTCTCCGATGAGGCGCTCGAGCTTTATTCCGAGATAAACCGCGTTATCTCGCCCTCGGAGAACGTCAAGGTGGAGTGCATCGACGCCCTCAAGCCGCTTAACGCGCTGGTGGAAGAGGGCAAGTTCGTGCTTGCCTCGAACGCAGGGATGGACGTGGAGCAGTGGGGCAACGTGTGCCTTATCGTGCGCGATTTGCTCGGCGGCGCCAGCGTGGAGGCATGCATGGAGGCGCTGGACAAGCTTCAGGAGGACGCGCTCTCGGCACAATAGCGGCTTGCGCAGCCCCGCGTCGCACGCGGGACGCCGTCGCGGGTTGAGGGGGCGCTCAGGCGCCCCCTTTCTGTTCCAGAGCGAGCAGGGCCCGGGCGATGTCGCCCGCTCGTCCGGTGCCGAGGGGGGCTCCGGTGGCGGTGACGATGCGATGGGTGGGCACGAGCAGAGGCGCGGGGCAGCGGCGCACGGCGGCCCCCACGGCGCGAAACGACGCGGGAGATCCCAGGGTCTCGGCTACGGCCCGGGCGGTGGCGGTGTGCCCATAGGGGATGTTCGCCACGGCCCTCCATACGCTTATCTGAAACGCGCTGCCGTCGGGCTTGAGCGGCACGGTGAAAACGGTGCGACGCCCGGCCAAATACTCCATGATCTGATTGGCGGCATCGGTGGTGACGGCGGCGGGCTGGCGGCGGCCCGCAAGGGGCGCCTCTCCCAAAACGACGGCGGTGACCGCGTCGCCGTCTGCGGCCACCGTGATGGGGCCGAATTTCGTCGGATAAGTGTAGAACGTGCGGGCATCGGTGGGCATGCGGGGCCTCGCTCTCGGTCTCACGTGCAGGTTTGCCGCTGATGACCATTATAGGGGGTTGCGGGCGCGCTGGCGCGGTAGAATAGGGGCAAAAGGAAACTCGCGAGATGAGGAAGCACCATGTACCAACCGGTTAAGATCGCCCCCTCCATCCTGTCCGCCGATTTCATGCACCTCTCCGACAGCATCGCGCTGATTGAGGAAGGCGGCGCGAACTTCGTGCACATCGATGTCATGGACGGCCATTTCGTGCCGAACCTCACTATGGGCGTGCCGCTCTTGAAGCAGCTGGCGCCTGCGACGGACATGGTGTGCGACGTGCATCTCATGATCGACAACCCGCTTATCGAGCTGCCCTGGTTCATCGATGCCGGCGCCGACCTTTTGAACGTGCACGCCGAAGCGCTCACCGACGAGGAGCTTGTGCGCGCCGTGGCCATGATCCACGAGGCGGGCTGCCTTGCGGCCGTGGCCTTGAAGCCGAAGACGCCGGCAAGCGCCTTGGCACCGGTCATCGCCGATTTGGATATGGCGCTCGTCATGTCCGTGGAGCCGGGATTTTCCGGCCAGAGCTACATCGTCGGATCGGACTTGAAGGTGGCCGAGGTGGCGGCCCGCGCCCGTGCGGCGGGAAACGATGAGATGCTCATCCAGGTAGACGGCGGCATCGGCGTGGCCACCGCCCCGCTCGTGGCCGCTGCCGGGGCCGATGTGCTCGTGTGCGGCAACGCGGTGTTCAAGGCAGAGGACCCGGCCTCGGCCATCACGGCCGTGCGCGGCGCGGCCGACGAGGCGCGTCTGGCCGCTCTGGCCGCCGGCGAGCGGGCGTAAGGCTAAAGGTTCGCGGCCGGCGCCGCGATTGGTTTCGAAACGGCGCGGCGCGAGATTGCCGCGCGAGCTTCAAGAAGGAATGCGATGACTAGTTCTTCCGATAATCTGAAGGCGATCGAGCGCGAGCTTGCCGCCGATGTCGCCATGGCCGAAGGCGCGCCCAATGCCGAAGAGGCGCGCCTGCCGAAACCCGTGCCGGCGTTTATCTACCTCGACTACGCCGCCACGGCCCCGCTGTGCGAGGAGGCGGCTCTAGCCATGGAGCCCTTCCAGGTGCCTGGGCCCGAGAGCCTCGCCTGCAACGCCAACGCCAACGCGCTGTACGGGCTGGGGCGGGCCGCCTTCGACTTCATGGAGGGCGCTCGCCGTCGGGTGGCCCGGGCCCTCGGCGCCCGTCGCCCCGACGAGATCATCTTCACGTCCGGCGCCACCGAGGCCGACGATGCGGCCCTCATCGGCCTTGTGCACGGCGCCGCCCAGGCCCGCCGCCTGGCAGGGCAGGGGAGCCGGCCTTTGCACGTGGTCACCTCCGCCATCGAGCACGATGCAGTGCTCGCCCCCTGCAAGCGCCTCGAGGCCGAGGGCGTGCGCGTCACCTACCTGCGCCCCAATCGCCAGGGCTTCATCGAAGTGGATGCCTTGAAAGCGGCGCTTACCGAGGACACGGTGCTCGTCTCCGTGCAGATGGCCAACTCCGAGGTGGGATCCATCCAGCCCATTCGCGAGCTGGTCGCCGCAGCCCACGGTGTTGGCGCCCTGTTCCACACCGACGCCGTGCAGGCTTTGGGAAAGATGCCCGTAAACCTGGCAGATCTTGATGTGGACGCCGCCTCGTTCTCGGCCCACAAGGTCGGCGGCCCCAAGGGCGTGGGCGCCCTGTACCTGCGCGCCCGCACGACCTTCGAGCCCTATCTGCTCGGCGGCGGCCAGGAGTCGGGGCGCCGCAGCGGCACCCAGAACGTCGCCGGCATCATGGGCTTCGCCGCCGCCTGCGAGGCCGCCGTGGCCGCCGAGCCCGACGAGTCCGCCCGCCTGCGCGCCCTGCGCGATGGGCTCTATGCGGCCCTGGCCGCGGCCGACGGCGTGAGCGCTACGGTTGCGGTGGAGCCCGGCAGCGAGGACTTCCTCCCCAACATCGTCCACGTCCTGGCCGATGAGTGGGAAAGCGAGACCATGGTTTTGCGCTTCGACAAGCTGGGCGTCTGCGTCGCCGGCGGCAGCGCCTGCTCGAGCCACTCCCTGGAGCCGAGCCATGTGCTAAGGGCCATGGGCATCTCGGGGGATGAAGCCTATAACGCCCTGCGCGTCTCCATGGGCCGCTACACGACCGAGGCCGACATCGAGGCCTTCAAAGAGGCCCTTAACAACGTACTGAATTGGTAGGAAGCTATGGAGCTTGTCAACACCCACTGCCACTGCGTCTATTCCGGCCACGGCATCGGTACGATCGCCGAGTATGCCGACGCCGCTGCGGCCGCCGGCCTTTCCACCCTCGCCTTCACCGAGCACTTCCCGCTCTCGCCGGTCTTCGACCCGGACGAGTACCTTTCCATGACGCCGGCGAATGTGGACGCCTATCTGGCCGAGATCGAGGCGGCGCGCGCCAGGCACCCACAGATCGAGTTCGTCACGGGAACGGAGATGGATTATCTCGGCTCTTTGGAAGACCGCGCCATCACCGACGAGGCGTTGGCTCCCTTCCGCTTCCGGCTGCTCTCGGTGCACTTCATCGACGGCTGGGCCTTCGACGACCCGGCCCAGCGCGACCGGTGGGAGGAGCCCGGCGCTCCTGACGCCATCTGGCGGCGCTACGGCGAGCTGTGGTGCGAGGCGGCCTCGAATGCGCACGCGCCCTACGACGCCATGAGCCACCCCGACCTCGCGAAGAAGTTCGGCTACTACCCGAGTTTCAAGGTGCAGAGGCTCTACGACGAGATGGCCGAGGCGGCGCGCGCCGGCGGCCGCATGGTGGAGGTGAACACGTCGGGGGGCTACTACGCCTGCGCCGAGATGTTCCCGGCCCCGGCCCTGCTTTCCGCGTTCTGCCGCGCCGGCGTCCCCTGCACGGTGGGCTGCGATTCCCACGACCCGGCCAACGTCGCCCGCGATATCGAGCGCGCCTACCGGCTCATGTACGAGGCGGGCTACAGAAGCGTTACCGTACCGACAGCCTCGGGCGACCGTCGAAGCATTACCATCGAGTAGGGCGCGCCCGCGCCGGACGCGCCGATTCGTTCGAAGAAAGAAGCTGATCTCATGGGACTTTTCAACAAGGGCGACAAGGCCAAGACGGAGGCCCTTTCCAAGCGGGGCGAGTCGCATCTCGCGCCGCGTGCGTTCAATATGACCATCGGCGCTTTGGAAAAGGCGCTGTTCAAGGAATTTCCGGCTGAAGATGCCGAAGCCTGGGACCGCACCGGCATAACGGTGGGGGAGCGCTCGCTGCCGGTGAAGCGGGTGGCTGTGGCGCTGGATGCCACGCCGGAAGCCGTGGCCCGTGCCGCTGAGGCCGGCGCCAACGTGCTGCTCACGCACCATCCCGCCTTCCTCGATGCCCCCGACGCCTTCGCCCCCGAGGCGAGCGCCCTCCAAAGCTCCGGGGCCGTCGTGTGGGCGGCCGTCCGCCACCAGGTGGCGCTCATGGATTTCCACACGGCCCTCGATGTGAGCCCGGCGGCGGCTCGCGTGCTTCCCGGCATGCTCGGCCTCAAGTTCGCCTTGCGCTTCGCCGAGCCGCTCGCGGGATCGCGTCGCAAGGGCTATGGCCAAATTTGCGACGTGCCCGACAACGACGGCGAGCCCGAGACCCTCGCGCGTCTGGCCGCCCGCTGCCTGGCCGTGTTCGGTCGCGCGCCGCGCGTGTGGGGCGCCCCCGATGCGCCTGTGCGCCGCGTGGTGTGCGCCACCGGCTCCGCGTCGAGCCTCGCCCCGGCGCTCGTGGCCGCCGGCGCCGACGCCGTAATTTGCGGCGAGATGAAGTACCACATCGCCCTCGAGCTTGCTGCGGCCGGCGTCGCCGTCATCGAGCTGGGCCATGACGTGAGCGAGCTGCCGCTGACCGCCGTTCTCGCCGAGGCCCTTGCCCGCGTCGGCGTTCCCGCCGAGGCTGTCACGCTGATCGACCAGTCCGACAACTGGTGGACGCCGGAGGCCGTCCGCGTCTAGCCCCGTAGTTTTTTCCCAATGTCCCCCACATGGTCTGCGTTTTCGCCTATTATTGTCAGGGAGAAAACAGAGATCGAAAGTGAGGTTTCATGGAAGCTACGCGCGAAGACATCGAAGGCCTGTTCGAGCTGCAGCGCATCGATCTCGAGGTCAAGCGTCTGACCAAGGAGCTCGATGAGCTGCCCCAGCGCGGCATCATCGTGGCCGCCCGCGAGAAGAAGGCTGCCATCGAGGCCAAGGCCGAGAAGGTCGCCGAGCTCAAGCGCGCCACCTCCAAGAAAATCACCCGCATCGATGACGAGGACGCCTCGCTTGCCAAGAAGGAGGCCGGCGTCCAGGCCGCCATCGATGCCGCTCACGGCGACTTCCGCAACGTGGAGGCCCGCACCAAGGAGCTCGCCGGCATCGTGCGCCGCCGCGCCACCATTGCCGAGGACCGCGCCGCCGTGGCCGCCGAGCTGGACAAGATCGGTGCCATGGAGGCCCAGATCGGGCTCGCTCTGGAGGAAGTCGAGGCCAAAGAGCAGCAGGCCATCGACTCGTTCCAGAAGCAAGGGGGCGACTTGAAGCTCGCCATCGCGAAGCTGGAGGCGGGCCGCGGCCAGGTAGAGGCGAAGGTGAGCCCCGAGCTTGCGAAGATTTACGGCCGCACGGCCGCTCGCTCCGGCGTGGCCATCGCCGTGCTCGACGGCAACCGTTGCGGTGCGTGCCGCACGGCCATCGACGGCGGCCGCCTCATCGACCTGCGCAGCCAGGCGCCGCTGGGAATGTGCCCCTCGTGCAAGCGTTTGCTGGTGATCGCATAATTTTTGTTGCCCCGCCGGCGCGCGCTGTGCTATAGTTGGCGAGCTGTGTCCAAAACGAAACAACAAGCACTACGGAGTTGATATCAATGTCGAAGGTTTGCGAAGTTTGCGGTAAGCACCCGGTTGCCGGTCGTAGCATCAGCCACTCCCACCGCGTGTCCAACCGCGTGTTCCGTCCCAACATCCAGAAGATCACCATCCGCGACGCGAAGGGCCATGTCCGTCGCGCCAACGTGTGCACCTCCTGCATGAAGGCCGGCAAGGTCGAGCGCGCTTAGTGTTTCGCTCGTCCTGACGGACAAGCGAATCTGCCGACGCTGCGAAGCCCTCTCGTCGCCCAGCTGCTCGTTCCAAAGTTTTTTCACGTACCGAAGTACGCTACAAAAACTTTTCACGGCATCTGAACGACGAGAGGGCTTCTCGCTGACTTTACCAACCAGGTAATTTGAAAGCCCGCAAAGCGGGCTTTTTCGCATTAGGCTTCTAAACAAGATGTCGCGGATGGCGACGGGGCGTGCCCGCGCGCAGGTTGCGCAGCGAACGGAACAGTCCACTGGACTGTTCCGCCGAGCGAGCCATTGCTTGAGCACGGGTCGTCCCGCCGCACTCCGCCATCCGCCCCAGGCGTTTATGGAATATGCCAGACTGTCAACTCGGGGTAAGGGCTCCGCGTGCGCGCTTGCGCTATACTTCTCTCGATTGTGTTTGCAAAGCTCAGCGGAAAGGAATCTCCCATGAGTTCAACGATACCCGGCAACCTTCACGTTGCCAACGACGTGCTAGCCGACTTGGTCGGCAACGCCGCCATGGAATGCTACGGCGTGGTCGGGGTGTGCGCCCCTAACGCCGCTGACGGCATCGCCAAGATTCTGCCCGCCTCCCGCCTGCGCCGCGGCGTGGTGGTCAACTCCCTGGAGGAGGGCGTGCACGTCGACCTCTACATCGTCGTGGAGTACGGCACCAATATCGCCACGGTCTCCCGCAACCTCATCGACCAGGTCAGCTTCGCGTTGAAAGAGTACGCTCGCGTGCCCCTGGCCGGTGTGGATGTGCACGTCATGGATGTCAAGGTGCGCCGCTAAGGCCCATCGAGCGATAGGCGCAGGCCGCAGTATGCGGCTGCATCGCCCCTGAAGGAGAATTTATCCCATATGTCTACTACGACCTTTTCTTCCAGCAACATCCTGAACGCCGTGGCCGCCGCCGCCAAGGTCCTCGACGAGCGCAAAGAGGAAGTGAACCGCCTGAACGTGTTCCCCGTGCCGGATGGCGACACAGGTACGAACATGTCGCTGACCATCCAGTCGGTGGTGAGCAATGTGGCGAATCTTCCTATCGGCGCCTCGGGGGCCGAGATTCGCAAGGCCGTTACCACCGGCGCGCTCATGGGCGCCCGCGGCAACTCCGGCGTGATCACCTCCCAGATCCTGCGAGGGCTCTGCGAGGGCAGCCATCATTTCGAGGAGTTCGACACCGAATCGGTGGCCACCGCCTTCGACCGCGCCCGCGAAGTGGCCTTCCAGGCGGTGCGCAAGCCCGTGGAGGGCACGATCCTCACAGTGCTGCGCGATGCGGCTGCCGCTGCCAAGACCGCGGCGGACGAGGGGCTCGACACGCCGGCGGCCCTGGATGCCATCGTGGCCGAGGCCTACGCTTCGGTGCAGCGCACTCCCGATCTTCTGCCGGTGCTCAAGGAGCACGGCGTGGTGGACGCCGGCGGTTTCGGCCTGGCGATTCTGTTCGACGCCTTCACGGCGGCCTTGCTGGGACGTTCCGGCACCATGGTCGACGAGATGTCGTTTGTGCGCGGCAGCCATCCGAAGGTGGAAATCGAGCAGGTGAACGACTGGGAGGGCTCTCAGTACCGCTACTGCAACGAGTTTCTGGTCGATTCCGACACCCTCGACAAGGACGCGGCGCTGGAGTTCCTCTCCACCATGGGCGACTGCGAGCTGTGCGTGGGCGAGGTGCCGAAGTTCAAGGTGCACGTGCACTCCGACCATCCCGACCAGGTGCTGAAGTACTTCCTCGACCAGGGTCAGGTCTCCGAGGTGTTCATCCATAACATGCAGATCCAGTCCGCCGAGCGCAACGAGAAGCTCGCCGCCGAGGAGGAGGCCGAGCGCAAGCCTCTGGGCTTCGTGGCCGTCGCGGCCGGCTCCGGCCAGGCCGATATCTTGAAGAGCCTGGGCGTGGACGTGGTCGTTTCCGGCGGCCAGACCATGAATCCCTCTACGAAGGATTTGCTCGATGCCGCCGCCTCGGTGAGAGCTGACGCGGTCATCATCCTGCCGAACAACTCCAACATCGTCATGGCCGCCAACTCCGCCGCCGAGCTTTCCGAGTCGCCGTGCGCCGTGGTGCCCACCAAGTCGGTGCCCCAGGCCTTCTCGGCTCTGTTCGCGGTGGATGTGAACGCGTCTCTGGAAACGAACGTCGAGGAGATGACCGAGGCCGCCGCTGCCGTGAAGACCGGCGAGGTCACCTGGGCCACGCGCGATTCCAAAGACGCCGAGGGCAATCCCATCGCCGAGGGCGACGTCATCGGCATCGCCGACGGCTCCATCGAGGCGGTGGACGACTCCATCGACGGCGCGGTGCTGACGCTGCTCGGCAAGATGGACGCCGAGGACGCCGACACCTGCACTATTCTGGCCGGCGAGGGCTACTCCGACGAGGACCTCGAGGCGCTTGTGGCCGAGATCGAGGCTGTCTACGACGAGCTGGAAGTTGACGCCCAACGCGGTGAGCAGCCCCTTTATCCCATCGTATTCTCCGTGGAATAGTTTCCTTATTCCACGGAGCGATGCTGCGGCTCCGACAGGCACCTGATCTGACCCCTTGTTTCGCACACGGCGTTGGCCTTAGCCAACTTGGTGCGAAGGCGGGGCCATATCAGGCACCTGTCGGACCCTCGCTGACTTCCTTGGGCGCGTCCCTCTGACAAAACGATGTATTAATTTGAGGAAAGATAAGTGATCGATCGCGTAAAGGCAACGCTGGCGCTTGACGAGCCGGTCTCGCGGGTTAAGCTCGTGAGTCCGGCTCGTTCTCGTGCGCTGGAGAAGCTCGGCGTGCGCACGCTGCGCGATTTGGTGACTCATTTCCCGCGGTCCTACATTGACTTGTCGCGGGTGGAAACCTGCGCCGGCGCGCGCATCGGCGAGGCTTGCACCATTCGCGGCGCCGTACACGAGATCAAGCTGAAGAAGCCCAAGCGCAACCTGTCGCTCGTGGAGATCGCGCTGGTAGACGCCACGGGCGTTCTCATGGTCACGTGCTTTCGCCAGCCCTGGCTCATGGACCAGATTGCGGCCGGCGACTCCGTGGCCGTTTCGGGGAAGGTGACCTTCGATTACGGCTACAAGCGCATGACCAACCCGTTCATCGAGGTGCTTGGGGACGGGCAGGAGGCTACAGGATCGGTGGTGCCGGTGCACCCGGCCACCGAGAAGCTCTCGGCCGCCTGGGTGCGCCGCATCGTGGCCAACGGGCTGGCCGCCTCCGAGGGCTGCTTCGACCCGTTGCCCTTGGGGCTGCGCTTGCGCTATCGCCTCATGGGGCGCGACAGGGCTCTGCATGCCATCCATTTCCCGCACACCATGGCCGAGGCCGACGAGGCTCGCCGGCGCCTCGTCTACGAGGAGCTGCTGTATCTGGAGCTGTTCCTCATGCAGGAAGGGGCCGCTCGCGCGGCGGGCCACAATCCCCACGCTCATGTGACTGACGGGCCGCGCCTGGCCGCTTTCGCCGCGGGGCTTCCCTTCGAGCTTACCGGCGAGCAGCAGCAGGCGCGGGATGAGATTCTCGCCGCCATGGCCGCGCCTTCGGTGGCCAATCACATGCTTTTGGGAGATGTGGGCACGGGCAAGACCGTTGTGGCGGGCCATGCCCTGGCGGCAGCGGCCGATACGGGAGGCCAGGCGATGCTTCTGGCCCCCACCGAGGTGCTCGCCCGCCAGCACATGGCGGGACTGGGGGAGCGCTTGGGGGCAGTCGGGGTGCGCTGCGCTCTGCTCACCGGCGCCACGCCCGCCGCCGAGCGCACCGAGCTCGTCGAGGGGTTCGCCTCGGGTGCCATCGACGTGCTCATCGGCACCCATGCCCTGCTGTCCGACGACGTGGCCCCGAGAAACCTCACGCTCGCCGTCATCGACGAGCAGCAGCGCTTCGGCGTGGACCAGCGGGCCCGTCTGCTCGAGAAGGGCGAGGCGCCCGATGCGCTGTACCTGACGGCCACGCCCATTCCCCGCACGCTGGCGCTCGCGCTCTACGGCAATCTCACGCTGTCCTACATCAAGCACCGCCCCCACGACAGCGCCCGGCGCGCCACCAAGGTGCTCGCCCGCGAGCAGCAGGGCGTTGCCTTCGACGCCGCGCGAGAGGCGCTCTCGCGCGGGGAGCAGGTCTTTGTCGTCTGCCCGCTGGTGGGCAAGGACTCCGAGGCGCGCGATGCGAAGGCCGCGGGGAAAGCGCCGGACGCCGATGCGGCGGGGGAGGAGTACCATCCGGCCGTGGCCATCGAGGACGAGGCCGACTACGGCGCCGACGATGTGACGGCGGCCACCCGCGAGGCGGAGATGCTGCAGCGCACCACCTTCGCCGATTGGTCGGTGGGGCTGCTTCACGGCGGCATGGGCACCGAGGCCAAGCGCGAGGTCATGGAGGCCTTCCGCGCCGGCGACATCCAGGTGCTCGTGGCCACGACGGTCATCGAGGTGGGCGTGGATGTTCCCAACGCCACGGTCATGATCGTGCAGGATGCCGACCGCTTCGGCTTAGCCCAGCTGCACCAGCTGCGCGGGCGCGTGGGCCGTGGCGAGAAGACAGCCGAGGTGTTCCTCGTCTCTGCCTCCACCCGGGAGGAGTCTCTCGCGCGCCTGGCGGCCATGGAGAGCACCGATGACGGCTTCGAGCTGGCCGCCTTCGACTTGTCCCTGCGCCGGGAGGGCGATATCCTGGGGAATCGCCAGCACGGCGCAAGCGGGCTGAAGCTCGTGAATATCATGCGCGACGGCGCCGTCATCGAGGCCGCCCGCGCCGATGCCCAGGCGCTGCTGGAGACAGACCCGATGCTGGAAGAGCCCGATCACAAGGCCCTCGCCCGCGAAGTCCGCCTCATGTTCGCCCGTGAATCAGCCGTTGTAGGAGGTTAAGCATGCGCATCATTGCTGGAGAGTTTCGCGGACGGAAGCTCGATGCCCCTAAGGGCGACGGAACCCGCCCCACGATCGACCGCGTGCGCGAGTCGCTCATGAGCGCGCTCGTGTCCCTGCGCGGCGGCCTGGACGGCGCCGTGGTGCTGGATGCGTTCGCCGGATCGGGGGCTTTGGGCCTCGAGGCGCTTTCCCGCGGGGCTGATGTGGCCGTCTTCTGCGAGCGCGATCGGGACGCCGCCGCGGTCGTCGAGCGCAATATCGCCACGCTGCGCCTTGCGCGCGATAGGGCGCGCCTTATGCGCACAGATGTGCTCAAGCGCGGGGCTGTGGCCCCGGGGCGCCCCTTCGATCTCGTCTTCTTCGACCCGCCCTATGCCACCGACCCGGCCGAGGTCTTCGGACTCATTGCCCGGCTTTGCGATGCGGGCGCGCTCGCCGGCGACGTTATCGTGAGCTACGAGCACGACGCGGCCGACGACGATGCTGTGGCCGACCGCGCTGCCGCCGCGGGCTTCGGAATCGCCTCCCACCGCCGCTTCGGCGACACCTCCCTCGATCTTTTGGAGCGATTCTAGCCCCTTCCGATGATGCGGGGCAGGTTGGGATGCGCCGCGAACACGAAGGCTTTCCCCCGTTGTCGTTGAACGAAGTAGCCCTCTTCGACGAGCTTCATGTAATCGGCCCGCGCCGTCGCATAGGATACCTTGTGATTCATCTGATGGTAGCGGATGGTCATCTCGGCCTCGGGGTTTCGCAGGGCGAAGTTGATGAGCGAGTATTGGCGATGATTCAGGTGCGCGTCGCTTCTGAGCTGCGATACAAGCTCTGAAGCTTCCTGCTCGCTTTCCCTTACCTCCTTGTCGAGACTGCTCACGCATTCTTCGGTGAGTCTGACTGAGAGCATGGCATGGAAGGTGAGGTCGGCTACAGCGGGGGATCGATCCCCAGCTTGGCCTCGTCCCTCGCCTCCGTCGAAGAAATAATCCAATATGTCGGTATGGGTCTCAATCCATGCGACCATTTGGGCCGAGATGGGCGCCACGGACAGCACGGGAAGGTCGTTCTTGCGGGCGAAGAGACTGAAGGCAAGCTGGGTGAGGAGACTGCTCAGGGGAGACTCGAAGTACAGGTGCGACACCCACGTACGCACGAGGAGAGCCCTCATGATCGGGTGCTCATAAGGATCGACGTCTACTCCGTTGGCATAGCGCCACAGTC
The DNA here is from genome assembly GCF_035830635.1 of Adlercreutzia shanghongiae. Lineage (NCBI taxonomy): Bacteria > Bacillati > Actinomycetota > Coriobacteriia > Eggerthellales > Eggerthellaceae > Adlercreutzia > Adlercreutzia shanghongiae. The sequence goes on from NZ_JAYMFI010000009.1 coordinate 61,309, forward strand.
CTTCGGCGTCGACCTCGATGGATCTGCTGATGCTCTCACGGCGATGCGGTTCGGCAAGACGCGAGAAATCGCGCGGCTGGGAGCGCAGATCGCCCATGGATACGCCACTGGCTATAGCATCCAGAAAATGCTCCATGAGGTCGCTTGAGAAGGGCTGGTTCCGATAGGCGTCCAGACTGTTCATGAGGGCGGTCATGTTGCTGAGAAGCCTCTCCTCGGCCGTGTAGGGCTTCAGGCCCATTTTTACTACGGCGCCCGCTCGCTCCTCGCTCAAGATGATGCCGTCCTGACGGGCCGCTCCAATCACTTCCTTTACCTGGCATTTGGTAACAAAGTGACTGCCTTTGCCGCTGGACAGCAGACGAGCGAGAGGGGAGTCGGGACGGCATACCCGTTCCAGATCATAGCATGCCTTCGTAAGGGCCATGGTGGCGCTGTACCATGCCTCGTGATCAGAGCGTCGCACGAAAGGGAGCCGGATGCCGCTCTCGTAGCGCAGAAGGCTCAGTTCCGCCCAGGTTCTGGTTGCGCTGAGGCGAGCGGGCATGCGCATATCCAGGAACTCATCCCAGGGGAGATATTCGCGCGAAGACCGCCGGACAAGTTCGCCGAACTGCTCGTCGCCAATAATTGATTCGAGGTCTCTCACGATCGCCTCCTTGGCCCTTTGCGAATACGAACAAACTGTTCTGCGCGTATCTATGACAACGAATTGGCAATAATATAAACGATTTTGCATGACACTCTCAGTAAGAACTAATAATATCCTACTTTTATAAGTGTCAAAAGCTGATAATAGGACAAAAAAGTATTAGAATTTCAGATATTGACATATAAATTATGACTTCTCACAATTTTATCTGTAGTTCTTAACTGCAGAAAGAGAAGGAGGAGTCATGACAAATCAGAATATTCTGCAAAGAGCGAAGGGTAGCGGTCTAAGCCGTCGCGGGTTTTTGGCTGCGGCTACCGCTAGCATGGGCTCGCTGGCCCTCGCCGGCTGCTCACCGGCCGCTCAGGAGAATACCCTTGCCGAGACAGGGGAGGCTCCTGAGATTCTGGAGGGAGGCGAGTGGGTGCCGCTGCCCTGCGCCCCCTCGTGTGGCGGTCGCTGCGTGACGCGCGGGTATCTTGTGGACGGCGTCATCGTGCGCCAGAAGACTGACGACTTTATCGAGGACACTGCTGAGAACCCGCAATATCGCTGCTGCCCCCGCGGTCGTGGTTCGCGCCAGCTGTACATGGGCGCCGATCGCTTGCGTTATCCCATGAAGCGCAAGCATTGGCAGCCGGGTGGCAAGGATTTCCATGGCGAGCTGCGCGGCATCGACGAGTGGGAGCGCATCAGCTGGGACGAGGCGCTCGACCTTATTGCGTCCGAGCTCAAGCGCATCAAGGAGAACTATGGCCCCGAGGCCTTTTTCTGCGGCATTTCCGGCGATGGACGCGGCGGCGGCATGGGCACCGGCGGCGGTGTGACGCGCCTGTTGAACGCCTTCGGTGGCTGCGTGTACGTGTGGGGGACCCAGTCTTACGGCGGAATGCCCATCGTGGGAAACACCATGCAGGGCGAACCGTGGTTCTTCGGTGCAACAGATACGCAGGATGAGTTCAGCATGGCCAAGGCCAAGCGCGTCATTTGCTTTGGCATGGGTAATGTGACCTGGAACAATTGGATGTACGTGAAGCATGCTGGTGTCGAGATTATTGTTGTCGACCCTATCTGCTCGCCGGCAGCGCAGGCTCTGGCCGATCGTTGGATTCCCGTACGCCCCGGTACCGACGGTGCCCTGCTGCTGGGCATGGCCTACCACATGATCGAGAATAACCTGCACGATCAGGAATTCCTCGACACGTACGTGTCCGGCTTCGATGCCGATCATATGCCCGAGGGTTCCGACCCCAAGGACAACTTCAAGGACTACGTGCTGGGCACTTATGACGGCCAGCCCAAGACCCCGGCGTGGGCTAGCGAGATCTGCGGCGTTCCTGAGGCGGATATCATGTGGCTTGCCGAGCAGGCCACGTCCGTAAGCCCCCTTGTCATGCGCTCTACGCTTGGACCGGCCCGTACCGACAATGGGCAAAACTATGCGCAAATCTTCCTTGCAGTGGGCTGGATGACGGGCAACGTGGGAATTCCCGGTGGAGAGGTAAGCATGTCTCATCCCGCCATGATGGGCTCCAAGGCCATGGCTCAGTCGGGCCAAAACGGTATCGTCGTTCCGAAGAACCCCATTTGTGAAGATCCGGCCGAATCGGCCGCGCTGCCCTTTGGCGGCTACGACCCCAGCAAATTCTATGGACTACCCTACGGCCATGCATGGGATGCCATCATCAACGGCAAGGTTATCGACTTTGTTCACGGTGAGCGTGATATCGATATCCGCTGCATTTGGAAGGTGGGCACCTTTGCTCCCCTCAACCAAATCTCCGGCGGCATGAAGGGCATCGAGGCGTTCCGTAAGGTGGAGTTCGTCGTCTCGTCCGATCTGCTCATGTCCTCCGACTGCCTCTACTCTGATATCGTGCTTCCCTGCGCATCGCTGTGGGAGGCCGAGGGTGGCAGCGCGGCCCAGGCTATTGGCGATGGTTTGCTCATCTATTACGGCAACAAGGTCATGGACCCCATCTACGAGGCGAAAGACGACCTGTGGGTTGAAGCTGAGCTTGCCAAGCGTCTGGGACTCGATCCCAAAGAAGTGGTGAACGTCGAGTGGAAACAGGCATGTTTCAATCGCGTGGCCGGCACCCAGGTCATGAAAGAGGATTATTCCGATTACGAGCCGCTCGTTTCCATTACCCAGGACGATATCGACGAGCTGGGCGTCGAAGGCCAGCCCCAGGATGGCAAGATTCCTTACAAGGAGTTCGTGAAGACCGGCTACTACCGTTGCGAGAGGAGCCAGAACGACCCCTTTGTGTTCACGCCTCGCTCCGGTTTCCGTGCCGACCCCGTGGGCAATCCGTTGGGAACGCCTTCGGGCAAGCTCGAGATCTACTGCCCTTCGCTCGTGGACTACATGAAGCTTTATGGCACCGAACCTCTTGTGGAGGCGACGCCCAAGTACCGTCCGGCGAAGGAGGGCTACGAGGACACCTTCGCCAATTGGGATGCGAAAGAGAAGGGCGAGTATCCCTTCCAGATGGTGTCCACGCACCACATGCGTTCGATGCATTCCTTCTACAACAACGTGAAGTGGATTTGCGAGGCTTTCGCCAACAACCTGTTCCTGAATGTGCTCGACGCCCAGAAGCTCGGCGTGTCCCAGGATGAGACAGTTCTCATCTCCAGCCAGCATGGCAAGATGCTCCGTCGCGTGAACGTGACACCGCGTATCATGCCCGGCGTTGTGCTGATGGGCGAGGGCAACCATTTCGATGTGGACGAGGAGGGCATCGATCGAGGCGGGAATGCCAACGCCCTCGCCGGCGGTCACCTCATCGCGGCTGGTCATCAGCCTTGGAACACGGTTATGGTGAAGATTGAGAAGTGGGACGGCGATCCGCTGCAGCCCGACTGCGTGAAGCCTGCTCGCATCTACGATTTCGAATAAGGGGGAGTAATGACTCAGTACGGTTTCTACTACAACATCGACGACTGCATCGGATGTCGCACGTGCGTCATCGCCTGCAAGGATAAAAACGACCTCCCCGTGGGCACGAAGTACCGCCGCCTTATCGAGTATGCCGGCGGAGATTGGCAGGAGCAGGACGGTGTGTGCTCGGTGAGCAATTTCTTCGCTTACCACATCGCGGCCACCTGCAACCACTGCGCCAATCCCGCCTGTGTGGACCAGTGTCCCACCGGCGCCATGACCAAAGATCCCGAAAACGGAATCGTCTATGTGCAGAAGGATGTCTGCATCGGATGCGGCACGTGTGCCGAGGCATGCCCTTACGATGTGCCCAAGGTTCGCGAGGAGACAAACATCTCCGGGAAATGCGATATGTGTCGCGACCTGGTTGCCCAGGGGGAGCAGCCGGCCTGTGTGGCCTCATGTCTCGCTCGATGCATCAAGTGGGGAGATATCAAGGAGCTGCGCGCGGAGTACGGTGACGTTGCCGCCATCCATCCCTTCCCGTCTCCCGAGGAAACGGCTCCGTCGGTGGTTTTCAGCTATCACCACATGAACCCTGAGGACCGCGAGGGCGAGATCGTCAGCCCCGAGGAAGAACTTTACTAGGACATTGTCGCGGTGGATTCCTCGGAATCCACCGCCGATTTTGAAGGGATGCGCTTATGGTTGCTTTGGGCAAAACCGAGACAATGGACGTGCTCGCGGCGCGAGCGCTCGCCTACCGGGCATTCCAGCGTATTTTCGCAAGCGAGCCGGATGGCGCGCTTTTGGAAGCGCTCGGTTCGGATGCGCTCCGCATGTCCTTGGAGCTGCTGGCGGGGAATGAGGCGGCCAACGCTTTTGGGCGTACTCTTTCCTCTGTCTCCGATCTGGGGGCCGTGGGGGATGAGTACACGCGGGTTTTTCTGGGGCCCGGCGACCTTGCCGCACCCCCTTGGGAGTCCACCTATCTCTCGAACGACAACCTTATTTTCCAGGCCAGTACCTTGGCGGTTCGTGAAGCGTATCTCAAGGCCGGTTTTCTGCCCGTCATGCATCCGCGGGTGGCCGACGATCATATAGCCTTAGAGCTTGACTTTATGTCGAGACTTGCCCAGAAAGCACAGGGGCTGTACGCCGACGATGATGAGGCCGGTTTTGAAGAAGAACTCAAACGCCAGAAATCCTTCCTCAACGAGCATCTGCTGAAATGGGTGCCGTTCTACGAGCGGCGCCTCTCCGAGAGCGGCATCGGATCGTTCTACGGCCGCATTCTCGAGGTGCTCACGGCCTTTTTGGCCGGAGACGCCCTCGCATTGCGAGATCTCCTCTCGGATGGCTTATAACAAGCTGCCATCTTCCTTTTGCGCCTGTCGCCGTTCCCTTCTCGGCGGCAGGCGCGTTTGATTGGGAGCGGGCGAAGCCGGAGAAAAAGAGAAGAACGTAGAGAAGGCGTGGCTTATCATGGGGGCAGCCAGGGGGTTGGTCGCGCTGTGGCGCAAGAGTCTCTCTTTCGAGGCGACTGCGTAGTTGCGGTTACGAGAAAGGAAGGGGATTCGACCTATCTGCTCAGTGTCCCAGCAGGCCCCTCCGCTTGAAGCTCGATGTGGCCGCTGAAGGCCAGCAGGCGCACGATGCTGTTGCCGCGGCGGCAATCGCTCGGTTCGGTCGCATCGATGTGCTTGCGAGCAATGCGGGCAACGGCCGAATCACCAAATTCGAAGAGACGGGCGAGGAGGGCATCCGTGAGCTTTTCGAGCTGAATTTCTTCGGTCTCATGCACGTGACGCGCGCGGTGCTTCCGTATATGAAGTTGCAGCAACCCGGGCATATCCGGCCAAGCTCGCGCGGCTCGTTTGCGATGCGGCATGCTCGGAGGCGCCGCCGCTTCATCTTCCCGTGGGTGCAGATGCCGTAGGGGCCGTGGAGAGGCAGAATCCCGCCATGCGGGCCGACCTGCACGACTGGCGCGATCGCTCCGTCGACACCTTACCCGGTAACCCGTCCCGTTTGAGGCGCGGGGGTGCGGGAGGTACCCGCACATCATGGAGCGTTTGTGCATGGGATAACCGTTGTATTACATAGCTTCTCCATCATGATAGAATGAAAAAACTCATCATGGATGGATTGCGTGCTGATGCCCGCGGCCTGAAGCGCCGCTGGGCCGCGCGGTGCGATAGTCAGGAAGGAACAGCAATGGACGAAACCGGAGTGTTGGGGCTGCTCGAAGAGCTCTCGATTCTTCTCGAGGACTCGAAGCCCGTCTTCGGCAAGAGCAACCTGCGCCAGGTGGACATCGCCGCCGCGTTCGACATCATGGACGAGATCCGCGATTTGTTCCCGGCCGAGTTCTCCCAGGCCCGTCAGATCGTGCGCGAGCGCCAGAGCCTGCTGGACGATGCCGAGGTCGAGGCCAACCGCATGATCGAGGATGCCCGCAGCCAGGCCATCACCATCGCCTCCGAGCAGGAGATCGTGCGTATCTCCCAGCAGCAGGCCGATACCATCCTGGCCGACGCCCGCGAGCTGGAGCGCCAGACCCGCGCCGGCGCCGAGGACTACGCCGACGAGGTGTTCGGCCACATCGAGCAGAGCCTTGACACGCTGCTGAACAACACGCGCCGCTGCCGCGACCGCCTGAACGCCACCCGCTAGTTCACGCGGGACACACGCAACTGAGAAGGGCGCGCCTCGCTGGGCGCGTCTTTTTGTTAGAAAGGAACGGATTATGGCTTCCGAGAATACGGCAATCATTCAAATTCCCGAGGCGCTGCTGGAGACGGCCGAGACGCGGCACTTCGAGGGGACGCTGGAGATGGCCGAGCTGGCCGCCGGCCCCGATGCCTACATGTTTGCGGCCCCCATCTCGTGGTCGGTGGAGGCCACCAACACCGGCGACGCCATTCTCGTCCAGGGCACGGCCAAGGCCGAGGCTGCCACCCAGTGCGCCCGCTGTCTGGAAGACGTGTCCTACGATTTGGAAGGCGACATCGAGGGCTACTTCGTCATCGGCGCTGAAGAGGAAGCCGAGGCGCCCGAGGATTTGGAGGGCGACGAGTTCGATTTCTTGCCTGAGAACCGCAAGATCGATCTGGTGCCGCTTGTGGTGGCGGCCTTGCTTCTGGAAGTGCCCCTCGTGCCGCTGTGCGCCGACGACTGCAAGGGCCTGTGCCCCCAGTGCGGCGCGAATCTGAACGAGGGCGACTGCGGCTGCGCCAAGCAAGGGCCCGATGTGGAGAAGAGCCCCTTCGCTGCTCTGAAGGATTTCGATTTCGGCGAGTAGTCGCTGGCAGATAACAGCTTTTCAACGAAGGTCGGCGAGGCGGAAACGCTTCGCCGACCTTCGGGTTATGAGCCCGGCAAGCTACTACAGTGGTCCCGCGAGGTTTTTTGGAAGCGCGACCAGGGAGGTGCATCGTGGGCGGAATTGATGGCGGGCAGGTGCTGCGCCACGGTCTGTTCGCCGTACTCGTCGGCGTAGCCGGCGCCGCCGCCTCGGTGGTGCTCTGCCTGCTTGTGAGCTTTGCTTACACGCTCGTCTGCGATCATCCCTGGCTGCTCTATCTTTTGCCCGTCCTCGGCGTGGCGAGCCTGCTCATGTACCGGGCGATGAAGCTGCCCTTGGACACCACCACTCACACGGTTGTAAACGACATACGCGCCGATCGCGAGATATCTCCGTGGCTTGCCCCGGGCATCTTGCTCGGCACGGCGCTGTCCATTCTCGGCGGCGCCTCGGTGGGCAAGGAGGCCGGTGCCCTGCACATGGGAGCCTCGCTGGGCGACCTGATCGCGCGACCCATGAGGCTGCGCCCCGTCACGCGCAAAGAGCAGGCCGTGGGCGATGGGCACGTGGGCATGCGCGCGTACGCCGCCGCCACGGGCATGGCCGCCTGCTTCGCGGCTTTGTTCTTCGCGCCTTTGGGCTCTACGGCCTTCGTCATCGAGCTTGCCCGCTACGAGCGCTCGGTGGTGCGCCATCTGCCCACCATGCTGCTCGCCTGCTTTGTCGCGTTCGCTCTGGCGAGCCTCGTCGGCATCGGAGACATCATTCCGAAGGTGCCCCTGCCTGGGCTTTCCTGGCCCATCGTCGGCCAGTGCATCGTCATCGCCGTGGCATGTGCGCTTGTGGGCACTCTCTATATCAAGGCCATCGAGGGCCTGCAGCGGGTCACCAAGCGCGCCTCGAAGAACTACTATCTGTGGGTCGCCCTCGGCGGCATCGTCATGATTGCGCTCGTGAGCCTGTTCGGCTGGCAGGGCTTCGAGGGCACCGGCGGCAATCAGCTGGCCTTGGCGCTCTCAGGCGAGCAAGAGCCCTGGGCCTTCGCCGTAAAGACGCTGCTCACCGTCGTGTGCCTGGGCCTGTGGTTCCGCGGCGGCGAAATCATGCCCACCTTCACTATCGGCGCGCTTTTAGGCGCGAGCTGCACGGTGATGACCGGGGGAGAGGCCGGCTGGTCGGCGGCCGTGGGGCTCGTGGCCTTCTTTGCGGCCATGAGTCGCTGCCCTCTGGCCGCCTTCTTCATGGGGTGCGAGATTTTCGGCTGGGCCGGCGCGCCGCTGTTCGCCCTGGCGGTGGCCGTCTCGTTCTCGCTGGGCCGCGATGTGGGGTATTACGGCCGCGGCGCCACGAGCGTCCTGCGCGAAGCCGCGCACATCCGCCGCCACGGTCGTCCTTCGCGTCCCGGCGAGGTGGAGGGCAAGTCGCTTTTGGAAGACGTCATCGAGTCGAGCCAGAGCAATCTGGTGAAACTGGAGGATGCCCTGCAGCGCCACGCCGATGCGGCGGCCGCTGCAGCCGAGGGGGCGGCTGGGGCGCCGAGCGCGCCGCCGGCTTCCGCAGACTCCGTGAAGAAGCCGTGACCGCTGGCGAATTCGTGACAAAAGCCCCTTGCGAGCTGTGAAGCGGTTGGGTATGATATCAAATCGTGCGTTTACAGAAGAAGTTGTGAACGGCACCCGCTGTTCCAGCTATAGAAGGAGTAATCGAGATGGCAGTACCTAAGCGCAAAATGGGCCGTGCCCGCACCCATGCCCGTCGCAGCACCAACGACAAGATCGCGGCTCCCGCCCGCTCCATTTGCCCCCAGTGCGGCGAGGTAAAGCTCCCTCACCGCGTGTGCGGCAATTGCGGCTACTATCGCGACCGCGAGGTCATCGAGACCGAGTAGCTTTTCGTGCGTGACGGTCGCGGGGGCGCCAGGTAGCCTCCGCGATGTCGGCAAAGCCTCCTCGCATGCCAAGCTTTATGAGCCTGGTCTGCCAGGGGGCTTTTTGGCTATAGACCGTCGTGACGTGTCGCCCGCTGCAGCGGGAACCAGAAAGCAAGCATCCCAATTTGAGGAGTCTTTCCCGTGCCAACACCAACAACCATCGCCGTCGACGTCATGGGGGGCGACCGCGGTCCTGCGGTGGTCCTGCGTGGCGCCCTTGAGGCGCTTGAGGCCGATCCCGATCTGCACCTTGTGCTCGTCGGCCCCGCTGAAGAGGTAGAGCCTTTCGCCGCCGCCCACGAGCGGGCCACAGCGCACGTGGCCACTGAGGTCATCGAGATGGGGGAGCATCCTGCCGGTGCCGTGCGCGCCAAGAAGGACTCGTCCATCGTTGTCGGCTGCCGCCTTGTGAAGGAAGGCGCCGCCGACGGCTTCTTCTCTGCGGGCTCCACCGGGGCCTGCTTGGCGGCCGCCACGCTGGTGGTCGGTCGCATCAAGGGCGTGAAGCGCCCGGCCTTGGGGCAGGTCATTCCGGCCTATGCCCGCCCGACGCTGCTCATTGACGTGGGCGCCAACGCCGATTGCAAGCCGGAGTACCTCGTGCAGTTCGCCCAGATGGGCGAGGTGTACATGAACGCCATTATGGGAGTCTCCTCTCCCAAGGTGGGTCTGCTCAACATCGGCGAGGAAGAGGCGAAAGGCGATCTGTTCGCCCAGGAGGCCCATCAGCTGCTCGCGGCGCAGGTGCCCGCCTTTGCCGGCAACTGCGAGGGGGGCAACCTCATGGCCGGCGACTTCGACGTGGTGGTCACCGACGGCTTCACCGGAAACGTGTGCCTGAAGACCATCGAGGGCACGGCAAAAACGCTGATGAGAAATGTGAAGGACGCGCTTATGGCCACGGTGCTCTCGAAGGTGGGCGCTCTTCTGGTGAAAGGCCCGCTCGGCACGCTGAAGGAGAAGATGTCGCCGGACACCTACGGCGGCACTCCGCTGCTCGGCGTGAAGGGGGCCGTCATCGTGGGCCACGGGTCGTCTAACGAGACGGCGGTCAAAAACGGCATCGCCGTGGCCGCTGCCACCGTGCGCGCCCGCGTGGCCGATGTCATCGCCGAGCGCGTGGCCGCCACCGCCGTATCCGCCGCAAACGGGGAAGGAGAGGAGATTTAATGAGTCTTACCCCCGAGCAGGAGACCAAGCTCGCCCGCGCCCAGGAGATCGTGGGCCGCGAGTTCAAGAATACCCAGTACCTTCTTTCCGCCATCACCCATCCCTCGGCCACCGAGGGCCGTTCGGTGAAGTTCTCCTACGAGCGCTTGGAGTTCCTCGGCGACTCTATCTTGGGCGCGCTGGTGGCCAACGCCGCTTTCCACCAGTTTCCCGACCTGGACGAGGGCGGGCTCACGCGCATCAAGGTGGCTCTCGTCTCGGGCGCGAGCCTGTCAGAAGTGGCCGAGAAGCTGGGGTTCGCCGACGTCATCGTGTTCGGCTCCTCGGAGACCGGCACGGGCCGGCGCGGCCTGCACTCGGCGCTCGAGAACGTGTACGAGGCCGTGGTGGCGGCGCTGTTCCTCGACGGGGGCACCGAGGCCGCCCAGGCCTTTGTCGACCGCACCCTCATGCCCAAGATGTCGCTCGATCTGGCGCGCGAGCCGGAAAACCCCAAAAGCGCGCTGCAGGAAAAGCTGCAGGAGGGGGGCATCACGCCTACCTACAAGCTGGTAGAGACCCAAGGCCCGCCCCACGACCGCACGTTTGTCGCCCAGGTGTACGCCGGCGACAAGGGGCTTGCCCAGGGTGTGGGCCGCACGAAGAAGGAGGCCGAGAGCCAGGCGGCGAAGTCCACCCTGGCTCGCCTGTCCGAGTTCTTCGGCATAGGACTCACCGACGAGCAGCAGGCCGAGAAGGCCGCCGAGAAGGCCGCGCGCGTCGAGGAGAAGGCCGCTGCCAAGGCTGCCAAGGCCGCCGAGCGCGAGGCCGCTGCCCAGGCCAAGGCCGCCGCCAAGGCCGAGCGCGCCGCCGCCAAGAGGAAGCAGGACTAGGCGCCCATGTATCTGAAATCCCTCGTGCTCAAGGGCTTCAAGTCCTTTGCCGATCGAAGCGCCCTCACCCTTGAGCCGGGCATCACCGCCGTGGTGGGCCCCAACGGCTCGGGCAAGTCCAACATCTCCGATGCCGTGCTGTGGGTGCTTGGCGAGCGCAATGCCAAGAATCTGCGCGGCCAGGCCATGGAAGACGTTATCTTCGCCGGATCGTCGGCCCGAAAGGCGTCGGGCTTGGCCGAGGTGGAGCTGGTGCTCGACAACTCGGACGGCACGCTGCCGATCGACTACGACGAGGTGGCCGTCACCCGCCGCATGTACCGCAACGGCGAGAGCGAGTATCTCATCAACGGCACCGTGGCGCGCCGCATGGACGTGCTGGACATCTTGCACGACTCGGGTTTGGGCACGGGCACCCACTCCATTATCTCCCAGGGCTCGCTCGATTCCATCCTGCAGAGCAAGCCCGAGGACCGCCGCGCGCTCATCGAGGAGGCCGCCGGCGTGCTCAAGCACAAGCAGCGCAAGGCGAAAAGCGAGCGGAAGCTGGCCAACATGGACCAGCATCTGCTGCGCGCCCGCGATGTCGTGGGCGAGGTGGCCCGCCAGCTGGGGCCGCTGGAGCGCAAGGCGAAGAAGGCCCGCACCTACCAGGAGCTCGCGGCCCAGCAGGCCGAGATGAGCCTGCAGATCGCCGTGGACGATTTGCGCGGGCTGCAGACCCAGTGGGACGCGGCCAAGGAGCGCGAGGCCGCGCTCGCCGCCGAGCTGGAGGAGCGACGGGGCGCCATCGAGGCCGCCGAGGCTGCCGTGGAGGCCCTGCAGGAGCGCATTCGCCAGGAAACGCTCGATGCGGGAGACTTGTCCCGGCGTCATCGCGAGGCGGCCTCGGCCGTGGAGCGCTTCGATTCCACCTCCATGATGCTGCGGGAGCGCCGTCGCGCGGCCACGACCCGCGCCGGCGAGCTGGAACTTGCCATCGAGGCCAACGCCGTGAAGGCCGAGGAGGCCGCTGCCGAGCTGGCCCGGGCCACGACGATGTACGAGGAAGCGGCCAGCGAGCTTGAGGCCGCCAAGAAGAAGGTGTCCGACCTGGACGCGGTCTATCGCGATTTGGGAGTCAAGCGCGGGGGCCTGGAGCGCGAGCTCTCGGCTCTTTCCAAGGATGCCGAGAAGATGAACGCCGAGCGCGAGACCGCCCGGCGCCGCCATGCCGAGAACACAGAGGCGCTCTCCCACGGTCTGGCCCACGTGCAGGTGGTGGAGGGGCGCGCCGCCGAGCTGGCCCTCGAGCTCGCCCGCGTGCAGGGCGAGGCCGCCGACGCCGCCGCCGCTGCCGAGGAATCCCAGGGCGCGTTGGCCTCTCTTGGCGCCGACGAGGCTGCGGCCCGCGCGGCCGTGGGCACCGCCGTGCAGTCCCGCGATGCGGCACGGGCGGCCCTGGACGAGGCGCGCGACGCCCATCGCGCCCTTTCCGTGGAGATTGCCACGCTGGAAGAGATGGAGCGCGCGAGCGCCCTTACCGACGGCGAGGCCCGGGCGTGGCTTGTGGAGCACATCGACGAGCTGCTCGGCATCTGCGAGCCGCTCTCCCACATCGTTCAGGCCTCCGCCGGCTTCGAGCCTTTGGTCGAGTCGCTGCTCGGCCGGGATGTGGCCACCCTGCTTGTCGAGGACGACCGCGCCGTGGCGGCGGTGGCAGAGCAGCTGGCTGCCGCCGAGGCCGCAGGTGAGGTGTCCTTCCTCATTCGCGACGATGCGAGCCCTGCGCGCGGTCGCGCCGCGGCGCTGCTGTGGCAGGAGCGCGCGGCGGGACGCGAGGGCACGCCGCTTGTGGACGAGCTCACCTTCCCCGCGGCGGCTCGCTGCGCGGTGGAGGCCCTGCTCGGCGAGGTGGTCGTGTGCCCGACGCTCGCCTGCGCCCTCACCGCTCACAGCAGCGATAGCTTCGGCGTGCGCTTCGCCACGCCCGAGGGGGCCCTCGTGTGGCCCTCGGGCAAGGTGACGGTGGGCACTGCGGTGGTGGACGAGGGGGCCGGTGTGCTCGCCCGCGTGCGCCATCTGGAGGAGCTGCGCGCGCAGCTGGTCGGGGCCGAGGAGGCCGTGGCCAAGGCGAGCGAGGCCCACGTCCTGTCCGAAGAGGCCCTGCGCCAGGCGCAGGCCACCTCGCTGGAGCTCTCCCAGTCTTTAGCGAACCTGCGCGGCCGTGCCGAGGCGTCTCGCAATACCGCCAACGCCGCTGCCGAGAAGCTCGCCGCGTGCCGTCGCGAGCTGGAGGCCATCGAGCGCCAGCGCGCCGAGGCCGAGGCGGCCGTGGCCACTGCGCGGCCCAACGTGGAGTCCTTCGAGGCCCGCATGGCGGAGCTGGACGAGGCGCTTGCGGCCGGCAAGGCCAAGCAGGAGGCCATCCAAGAGGAGCTCGCGCCCTTGCGCCGCGAGGCCCACCGCATATCCGACAGCCTGTCCGAGGCCAAGCTCGCCGCAGCCACGCTTTCCGAGCGCACCACCTACGCCGAGCGCGTCCGCGATGCCCGCGCCCGCGATTTGGAGACGCTCGCCGCCGCCTCGGAAGAGGCCCGCGCCGCCCTGCGCGTCAAGACCGTCTCCGCGGCTCGCATCGAGCCCATGCTCGCCCTTATCGACGAGCTCACCGCCTCGGCTCAAAGATGGACTCGCTCTCTGGAGGAGCAGGCCACGGCGGCCCAGGATTCCTCTACGGGCCTGCACGCCTCGGTCACCGAGGCGCGCCAGAAGGCCCATGAGGCCCACGCCCTGTTCGACGGTACCACCGAGCGCCTCTCGGAGGCCCGGGTGCAGAAGGGTCGCCTGGAGCTGCAGGTAGAGGCCGCCGTGAACCACATCTCGGGCGATTTGCGCGTGCCTTTGGAAACGGCGTTGGCCACCCCTCCTCTCGAGAACCGCCCCGAGGTGGAAGATGCCCTGTTCAAAATCAACCGCCGCATTGCCAATCTGGGCACCATCAACCCCGATGCCGCCGAAGAGTACGACGCTCTGAAAGTGCGCTACGACTATTTGGCCGCCCAGCTGGACGATTTGGATCGCGCCCGCCGCTCCCTTGCGAAGATCAACCGCGTCATCGACGCGCGCATGAAGGAGGATTTCGTCCGCACCTACGAGACCGTGGACAAGAACTTCCAGGAGATTTTCGCCGTCCTGTTCCCCGGCGGCAGCGCGAACCTGTCGCTGGTGGACCCGGAGGATCTGGAGAACACCGGCGTGGAGGTGAACGCCCAGCCCAAGGGCAAGCGCATCGCGAAGATGATGCTTCTCTCCGGCGGCGAGAAGTCGCTTACGGCCCTCGCGCTCCTGTTCGCGGTCTATCGCATCCGCTCCACGCCGTTCTACATCCTCGACGAGGTGGAGGCCGCCCTCGACGACTCGAACCTGCGTCGTTTGGCCGCCTACATCGACAGCCTGCGCGACGATACCCAGCTCATCATGATCACCCACCAGCGCCGCACTATGGAAATGGCCGACACGCTGTTCGGCGTGTCCATGCAAGGCGACGGCGTCACCAAGGTCATCAGCCAGAAGCTCGATCAAGCCTTGAAGCACGCGGAATAGGGGTAAGCCGTGGGTTGCAGCTACGACATCGAAGACCTCGTGTACGCCTCGGGCTACGAGAAGATGTACGGCGTGAGCGACGAGCAGATGGCGTTTCTTGTCCATCACCAGGAGAGCCTCCGCCGATTCGCCGTCGCACCCGCCTTCGATGACGCGATTACCGCCGACCTCGAGCGCTTGGAACTCAAGCGCGCCGCGCTGGCGGCCGAGGGCTACGACCCTACACTTGAGCGGAACAGCGCCTCCGAGGCCTTCCGCATCGAGTTCGCCCATACCACAACGGCCCTTGAGGGCAACGGCCTCACGCTCGCCGAAACCGCTATGGTGCTTGAACAGGACCTGTCCATCCCCGGCAAGCCGCTGCGCGATCACTTGGAAGTGGTCGATGCGGATAAGGCCTTCGCGAAGGTGCGCACCCTGGCCAACGACGCCGCAGCGCTTTCGAAAGAGGTCGTGTTCGAGGTGCACCGCCTCATTGCCGCGAATTTGGAAGAGGCCGATCCGGGCGAGTACCGCTGGGATATGCGCTATGTGAGCACCTCGTCCATCTATCCGCCGCCGGCCAAGCAGGTGCCGGAGCTCATGGCCGCTCTTCTCTCGTCACCGCTGGCCCAGCCCTCGCTGGCTAACGCCGCGCTCTTCCATCTCGTGTTCGAGGACATCCACCCCTTCGGCGACGGCAACGGTCGCACGGGCCGGGCCCTTTTGAACCTCTTGCTGATGGAGGCGGGGTATCCGCCCATCGCCTTCAAGGCCGACCGGGAGAGCGCACGGCGCTATTACGACGCCATCGCCCATTTCGTCTCCGACATCGACGGCCGAGACGCCACGCCTCTTCTCACGCTGGTCATCGAGCTCGAGGATATCGAGCTCGGCAAGCGCCTGCGCTAACGTACACTGCGGTGGCGGGACGAATTCTGCCCCGGTCTGAGGGCGCATTCTCGGCTTTTTGAAAGTGAGCATACCCCTTTTGGGGTATGCGCGGCTTTGGATTGGGTTTTAGACTTCCTTTCAGAATGAGAGAGATGGCTTTTGCGGCTGTCTTGGAAAGACGACGTTCTCGGAGGAGGTCAGGTCGTGGAAGGGTCTGGCGTGTGCGTGGCCGTGCTGGCGGCAGGGGAGTCGCGCCGTATGGGGTTTCCCAAGCTCGTAGCGCCCTTTGCCAAATCGACGCTTCTGGAGCGCGCTGTGGGCGCGGCGCTGGCAAGCGTTGCCGAGCGGGTATGCGTGGTGACGGGGGCCTCTCATGAGGCCATGGCTCCGATTTTGGAACGCATCGCCGCTTCGGCGGAGAAGCCTTTGGACATCGTGCGCAACGAGCGCTGGGCCGAGGGCCAGGGAAGCTCGGTAGCTGCGGCGGCGTGCTACGGGCACGAGCAAGGCTGCGATGCCCTTGTTATGGTGGTGGCCGACCAGCCCTTCGTCAGCACAGAAGTTCTCAATGAGCTTGTGGCCATCCAGCGCGAAAGCGGGGCGCCCGTCGTCATGTGCTCCGACGGCGCGCAGCGGGGTAATCCGGCCGCCTTCGATGCACCCCTTTTCGAGCACCTTGAGGCCCTGCAGGGCGATGAAGGTGCCCGAGCCGTGATTCGCGCGCTTTCCCCGGAGATGATCAAGACCGTGGCGGTTGGCCCACGCCTGCTGTGCGATGCCGACACGCCCGAGGAGTTCGCCCGCCTTGAAAGCGAGGTGCTCCATGGTTAGCTTTATGCCTGAAAGCCCTCTGTTCGATACGGGTTGCTATCCCATCTTCGACCGTCTCGTCGGCCCAGACCAGTCGCGTCGTCTGGTGTATCTGGACAGTGCCGCCACGGCCCTTGTGTCCGAGGCGGTAACCGACGCCTTCGCGGCGTTCGTGCATGCGAGCTGCGCCAACATCCATCGGGGCGCGCACCTTTTGGCCGAAGAGGCCACTGACGCCTACGAGTGCGCCCGCGAGCGTTTGGCAGCCTTCTTGGGCGCATCCTCGCCCGAGGCGGTGCTGTTCACTCACGGCGCCACCGAGTCCCTCAATCTGGCGGCCCTGGGCTGGGGGCGAGCGCGCTTGCGCGCGGGCGACCTCGTGGCCGTGGCCGAGGACAACCATCATTCCAATATCGTGCCCTGGCAGATGCTCGCCGAAGAGCAGGGCGTGGAAGTGGCCTGGATTCCCGTTGATGAGAACGGTTTGCTCGACCTTGATGCGTGGCACCGTATCGCCGAGCGCGGACCGAAGGCGGTGGCGCTGTGCCATCGCTCAAACGTGCTGGGATTCGCCCAGCCCGCGCTGACCGAGATTCTGGACGAGGCGCGCTCGTGCAGCGCTCTCATCGTGCTCGACGGCGCCCAGGCGGCGGGCCATATCCCCGTGGACCTTTCCCGCCTTCCCTTTGACTTCTACAGCTGCTCGGCGCATAAGATGGGCGGTCTTACGGGTGTCGGCGCCCTGGTGTGCTCCGAGCGCGCCGCCGACGAGCTGGCTCCGCTTATGGGCGGGGGAGGCATGGTCGCCCGGGTCGACCGCGCGGGCTTTGAAACCTTGGAAGGGCCGGCCGGTTTCGAGGCGGGCACGCCGGCCATCGCCGCGGCGGCGGTGTGGCCGGTGGCCCTCGACAGCTTGGAGGCGGCAGGGCTCGATGCCCTCGCGTCTCATTCGAGTGACCTGGCCGAAACGGCTCGCCAGCGCCTGATGACACTGCCCGGGGCGCACGTGCTCGGCGGAGGCGCCGGCGCGCCCTTCGAAGCGCTCGTCTCGTTTACGGTAGACGGCGTGCACCCCCATGATGCGTCCCAGCGCTTGAGCGATGCCGGCATCATGGTGCGCGCGGGACACCACTGCACCAAGCCTTTGCACCGCGCCCTGGGCGCCCGCGCCTCGCTGCGCGCGAGCTTCGCGGGCTACAACAGCGCTCGGGATGTTGAGGCGCTCATACAAGTTATGGAAGAACTGAGCGAGAAAGGGAGGGCGGCCTGATGCCCACCACGATTGACAGCGCGCTCATCGAAGAGCGGAGCCGCAGCACGGCCCACCGTGGTCTCAGCGAAGGGGCCTTCGCCCGGGCGGGCCGCCGCGTGTTAGAGGCCAAGGGCGACAATCCCTTTTGCGGCGACGAGATTGAGGTGCGCATCACCTGCGCTGCCGACGAGAAGGGCGATATGCTCATCGAGCAGGCGCGTTTCGACGGCTATGCCTGCAATTTGTGCCTCGCCTCGGCCGATGTGCTCATGGAGCGCGTCGAGGGCATGACGGCGGCCCAGGCCGCGTCGCTGGGTTTCGAGGACCTCTGCCGCTGGCTCGGTGGCCTTACCGTGGGACGGACGCGCAAAGGATGCGTGGAGCTTCCTTTGAACGTGCTTGCCCGCGCCCTTGCCCAGAGGGTACACTAGCCTTTCAGGCAAGGGGCGTCCTTAAGGCCGAAGTCGGAGGGGGAGACCTATGAGCTACGATACGGGCGGCGCGGTTTTGGCTGGGCCGGCGCGCTTTGTTATGCTGCCCTCGAAGATCACCTGCCCCGAGCTGGGTGCAGGCGCCCTTCGCCGGGGTGCTGTGGCGGACGCGCTTTGCGGCGTGGGTGCCTCAACGCTCACGACGGTGATCGCCCCGGCGGGCTTCGGCAAGACGACGGCCGTGGCGCAGTGGGCCTTCGAGACGCCCATGGCCGTGGCGTGGTGCGCTCTGGACGAGGACGATGCCGATCCCGCTCGGTTCTGGGCCGTGGTGCGCGCGGCCGTGCTTTCGGCTGATGGAGGCTTGAACATCTCCGAAGACGTCCTCGATACGTCTTGGGCCGACCAGGCGGCTTCCCATGCCGCTCTGACCGAGCTTATTATCGCCCTTGCGGCCCACGAGGGGGATCTCGCTATCGTGCTCGAGGATGTCCATACGGTGCAGGACTCCCTGACCAGCGGGGATGCCCTGTCCTATTTCATCCGCAATCTCCCGTCGAGCGTTCACGTGGTCGTCACCTCCCGCACGCCCTTGCGCATTCCTTTGGCGAAGCTGCGCATGCAGGGACGGCTCCTCGAAGTGGGGGAGTCGCTCTTGCGTTTTACCGCCGAGGAGGAGGCGAGGCTGTTCGCCTTGGGCGGCGTTGAGCTTGACGAGGCGGCGCTGGCCCGCATGCGCGAGGCCACGGGAGGCTGGCCGGCTGCCAGCCGCCTTTTGGCCCTGCGCTGCGAGGGGGCGGGTCTTGCCGAGGCGGAGCGGGCCATCGAGCGGGCGCGGGAGAACGTGGGGGAGTACCTTCTGGAGGAGGTCGTGTCCTCCATCGATGACGACCTTCTCGATTTCATGGTGTCCACAAGCGTTGTGGACAGCTTCGATGTGGATCTTGCGGCGACCATTACCGAAGAGGCCGACGATCAGGTGCGTCGCCGCATCGATGAGATGGCGACGAGCGGCCTGTTCATTCAGCGTCTTTCCCGCGAGGGCCGCTCGGATTGGTTCCGATACCACGCCATGCTGCTCGAGGTTCTGCAAGAGCGCTTCAAGCGCCTGCCCGACGCCGAGCGCTCCTCGGCGGCGCGAAGAGCTCGCGATTGGTACCTTACCGAGGGCTACGACGATGCGGCGGTCACGTTGTCCTACTGGATGCGAGACTGGGGCGCTATCTGCGGCATCATCGAATCGCGCTGGCGGTCGCTTTACATGAACGACGACAACGAGACAGTGCTGCGCTGGGCGATGACTCTGCCTGCCGCCGTGTTGGACGAGCATCCTTTCGTGTGCGCCGCCGCGGCTATGCCGATGGCGCTCGTGAAGGGTCCCGTTGAGGCCAACGGCCTTGTGCACAAGGCGATGCTGCGCCTTGGGGAAAACGACGACTTCCTCTTTGCCCTCTGCATGGTGCAGAAAGCTTTTCTCGCGGTGTTCGAGTGCCGCTGGAGCGAGTGCCGCGAGTTTGCCGAGAAGGCCCTGCGCTTCCTTCCCGAAGACGAGCACTATCTGCGCGGGATGATGTTGCAGCTGACCGCGTCGTCGCTGCAGTATGTCGATCCGCTCGCCGCGAGGCGTCGCTTCGCCGAGGCGCTGGAGGCGCAGCGGCTGACAGGCAATGCCAACCTCATTTGCTCCGCTTTGGGAAACCTCGCCGTGCTCTCGGCGGTGCTGGGTCGCAAGGCCGAGGCGGAAGCCTACGCGTGCCAGGCGCTTGCCTTGTACGATGAGCACGATCGCGAGCGCAAGCCGATGCTCGCCCATGCCCACTGGGCCTGCGCGGTCGTTGCCTATCTGGATAACGATGACAGGCGCTTCTCCGATGAGGTGCGCGCCTACCGAAGGCTCGCGGCCGTCTCTCGGGTTCCCTCGCTGGCCACGAGCATGGGAGTCGTTGAGGCGAAGCGGTCCCTCGCCGTCGGAGACGGGGAGGGAGCTCGCGCGCTGTTTGCCGATGCCATGACCGAAGACGTGCTTGCTGCCTCGATGGTGCTTCCCTCGATTCCCCTGGTAAGGCAGTGGCTTGCCAGCCACCGAGGCGGCGGCCCACGGGATGTGTCGGCACCCGAGCCGAGACGGGCCCTGCTCGCTGCCGTGCTCTCCTTCTGTGCGGGAGACGATGGGGCACTTGACGCGGTTGCGAAGCTTGTGTGCGACACGCCGCGGGAGGACGTCGCGCTCTGCGTTGTCGCCCGCATGCTCGCAGCCCTGCTTTCTGTCCAGAAGGGCCGCGCGCGGGCCGCCGCCGACCTCATGCGCGAGGCCTACGACATGGCGGTGGATAGGGGAGCGACGGTGCTTGTGGCGGAAAACGCCGCAGAGCTTGTCCCGCTCGTGCCCGTACTGCGCCAAGCCGAGGGTGACGCGGCTCGCAAATCTGCCGACAGCGCGCTGGTGCGCTTGATAGAAGAGGCGACAGCGTCTCTCGCGGGCCCTGCGAGCGCTCTGACCGAGCGCGAGCTCGAAATCATGGCCGTCATGGCCGACGGCGCCACGGTGGCCGAGGCGGCCGCGCAGCTCGTAGTGTCGCGCGAGACGGTGAAAAAGCACCTCGGCAACATCTACTCGAAGCTGGGCGTCCATTCCAAGATGCAGGCCGTGGCGCTGCTGCGCGACGAGGGCGTGTTGTAGCCAACCAGGCGAAACGCCGAAGCGCCTCCCCCAAAATACCCCTGGGCATACCCCCTTCGAGTAATGCGGGCCACCCCGTTTCTCCTTACCCTATACGTGTCAATAACGACACAGAAGAGAAGGAGGAGAAGCATGACGACAAGCACTGTGTCCCGTCGAGACTTCTTCAAGGTCGGCGGCATGGCCGGTCTTGCCGCTGGTGTGGCGGGTCTGGGCATCGGCAGCGTGCTCGGTGTGCCGGAGGAGGCCGTGGCCGAGACCGTGACCGTCACGGACTTCGTCTACACCTGCCCGGTGTGCGGCCAGAAAACCACGGACTACGATGCGCTGGTCAAGCACTTCGAGGAATCGCACCCCGATGCCACCTGCGGCATTCCCCAGTGCGCCACCCTCACTATCAACGGCAACGAGGTCAAGGTGCAGGTGGAGCCCCAGTGGACGCTGCGCGAGACGCTGCTTCGCGCCACCGACTTGCACGGCGGCACCAAGGAGATGTGCGACCGCGGCGGCTGCGGCAGCTGCACCGTGCTTGTGGACGGCGTGCCGGCGCTGGCCTGCACCATGTTGGCCGTCCAGTGCGAGGGCCGTGCCATCGAGACCTCCGAGGGCATTGCGGCCGACGAGCGCTTCCGCCCGCTCGTGGAGGCCTACGCCAAGGCCGACGCGGCCCAGTGCGGCTACTGCACGCCGGGCCAGTTCACTGTGGCCAAGTACATTATCGAGAAGTACGGCGAGCCCACCGAGGAGCAGATTCGCGAAGAGCTCGCCGGCAACATCTGCCGCTGCGGTACCTATTCCCGCCACGTGAAGGCCATCACCGAGGCCGCCGCTGCCATGAAGGGAGGCAACTAATGGGAGCCAGCTGCGAATCCATCCTCTCGGGCGTCAACGACGACCGCACCGACTTCAAATACGTCGGCACCTGGGACCATCCCGGCCGTCAGTCCTGGGACATGATCTCGGGCGCGGCGATGTATCCCACCGATATCTGGATGCCGGGCACGCTCACGGCCATGGCCCTGCATTCTCCCTACGGGCACGCGAAGATCAAGAGCCTCGACATCTCCGAGGCGGAGAAGGTGGAGGGCGTCCATCTCGTGCTCACCTACGAGGACGAGGAAATCGCCTCCATGCCCAAGTACAAGCCTGCCTACTTCGCCTTTGGAGAGAGCCCCCTTCTGGGCGATGAGGCCGAGTTCGAGGGCGACGAGGTGGGCGTGGTCGTGGTGGCCGACAACGAGGAGGCCTGCAAGCGGGCGCTCGATGCCGTGGCTGTGGAATGGGAGGCTTTGCCCTTCATCACCGATTGCCGCGAGGCCGCCAAGCCCGGTGCGCCCATCCTGCGCCCCGAGATGAACCCCGACTCCAACATGACCGGCAACACCTTCGGCGCGCCGGTCGAATGGGAGATCGGCAATGTGGAGAAGGGCCTGGCCGAATCCGACCACGTGGAGGTCATCGAGTACGGGCGCCCCATGTGGAGCCAGTTCCGCTCCATGCCGCCGGCCTACTTCAGCTACTGGGACAACGACCCCTGGGGCAACCCCGACGGCGAGAAGATGTGCTACGTGACCAACCACGCCCACTTCCCGAACAACGGGCCGGCCGTGTCCGCGTTCATGGGCATGGGCACCTATGCGGACAAGGTGCGTGCTCTGTCGCCGTACATGGCCTCGCGCTACTGCGACTTCGTGGAGAAGCGCGGCGCGCTTCTGGCCCCGGTGCTCTCCAAGCGCCTCGGCGGCACCCCCGTGCGTTTCGTGAGCACCCGCCGCCAGTCCTTCGACGCCGCGGTGCCCCAGACCTACATCACCGCCCGCATCGGCTACAACAACGATGGCATCCTGCATGCGGTACAGTCGAAGAACGTGCACCAGTCCGGTGCCCGCGGCGGCTACGGCGACAAGACTCACGGGCACTTGGTGCTGCCGCCCAATGCCCAGGCCTTCAAGTCCACTACGTGTCCCAACATCTATTCCGAGATGGCCTACTACGTCACCAATGGCGCCTGCACCACGGCCGACCCGGGCAAGGACATGTGGGAACCGGTGAATCTGGCTTTTGCCCATATCGCCGACGCTCTGGATATGCCCATCACCGACGTCATCATGAAGAACGTCTCGGTGACCGACCCCTCGCTCTCTGCCTGCATGGACGCTGGCAAGAAGGCGTTTGATTGGGACGGGAAATGGCACAAGGCCGGCGAGAAGACGTTGGAGGACGGACGGCTTCACGGTGTGGCGGCCCGCGCCTGCTGGTCGATGACCTGGGGCATGATCTCCTACAACATCAATCTGCGCATGGGCGTGGACGGCAAGATCTACATGCCCTACGCCGAGGCCCTCATCGGCACCTACTGGCCCGACGCGGTGCAGCTCGTCATCGCCGAGGAGATGGGCATGAAGCTGGAGGACGTCATCGTCTACTACGCGCCCAACTACAACAACTGGCAGCAGGGCGACGCGGCCGACCGCGGCAGCACCTGCACCTGGGCGGCCAAGGAGGCGGCCGTGCAGCTGAAGCAGCAGATTCTCGGCACGGGCGCGGCGCTGTTTGGCGTGACTCCCGACGAGGTCGATCTGGTCGACTCCATGCTCACGCTGAAGGCCGACCCCTCCCAGCAGATGCCCATCGTGGGCATCGGCCAGCTGGCCGTGGGGTACTGCGGCAAGCCGGAGGTTCCCTTCCAGTCCGATGTGGTGCGCACCATGAACGTGGACTTCTGCGAGGTGGCGGTCGATCCCGAGACCGGCCTCGTGGAGATCACCGATTACGTGTCGGCCCACGATTTCGGCAAGGTCATCCGCCCGGCCTCGGCCTTAGGCCAGCTCGAGATGGCGCTCACCATGGCCGAGGGCCGCGCGCTGCGCGAGGAGCTCATCTGGGACGAGAACACCGGCGTGCTTCTGAACGGCAACATGTACGACTACAAGGTGCCCACGGCCCTCGACCAGCCCGCCATCGAGGCGGTTCCGGTGGAGACGCGCATGGGCGGCGGCGCCTACGGCTCTACCGGCGTGGCCCATGCGCACACCAACGCGGGACTCGTGGGCCTGGCCATCCAGAACGCCATCGGCGCCTGGGTGAACCAGCAGCCCTTCACGCCCGACAAGGTGCTGGCCGCCATCGCTTCCAAGCAGGCGTAGAGAAGGAGGAGAAACGATGAAGCACTTCAAGCACATGCAGGCCTCCTCGGCCGACCAGGCCGCCAGCGAGGCAGCGAACGGCACCGCCTGGGTCATGGCCGGCGGCACCGACCTTCTGGGAACGCTCAAGGACGAGATATTCCCCGAGTACCCCGAGACGGTCATCGATCTGAAGACCATTCCCGACATGGACGGCATCTCCGAGGACGGCGACGAGCTGCGCATCGGCGCGCTGGCTAAGCTTTCCGATGTCGCCGAGAGCGATACGGTGAAGACCCATTGCGCGGCCCTGGCCCAGGCGGCCGCCCGCGTGGCGTCGCCCACCATCCGCCACATGGGCACGCTTGGCGGCAACGTCTGCCAGATGCACCGCTGCTGGTACTTCCGCGTGCCCGACGACCGATTCCACTGCAAGCGCAAGGGCGGAGCGACCTGCCCGGCTCGCATTGGCGACAACCGTTACCACTCCATCTTCGGCGACGATGGCGGCTGCTTTGCCGTGAGCTCCCATGACACGGCCCCGGCGCTTGTGGCCCTGGGTGCCACGGTGGTCACCACCAAGCGCGAGATTCCCGCTGAGGAGTTCTTCGGCGCTCACGGGCACCGCTCCAACGTGCTGGAAGACGGCGAGGTGGTGAAGGAGTTCCGCGTGCCCAAGGCGGCCAAGAGCGCCTTCCAGAAGTTCGCCTTGCGCAAGTCCATCGACTTCCCTGTGGTGAACTGCGCCGTGGCTCAAGGCCCCGACGGTGCCACCCGCGTGGTGCTCGGCGGCGTGTACCCGGCGCCTTGGCGCTCGAAGGAGGCCGAGGCCGAACTGTCCGGCGGCGTGGACGAGCAGTCCGCCGCCAAGGCCGGCGAGGCCGCCGTATCGGTAGCCAAGCCGCTCGGTAAGAACGCCTACAAGATCGACATCGCGCGGACGCTTGTGAAGCGCACGCTGACCGACATCGCGTAACCGAACGCTCGGATGAAGGAGAAGGCGATGGCGGAGAACGTGGCGGTAAGCTGGGGAAGCGCTTTGGGGGAGCTGCGCCGATGGGCGTCTGCCCAAGAGGGCGTTAAGCTCGCCCCCGGTAAGATCTCGGTGCCGAAGCCCGCGCGCGATGAGTTCTACCGTCGCGCGAGCCAGGTGCAGAAGCTGCTTGCCGCATCGGTGCTCGCCGATGAGATGGCTGCCGCCGAGGTGCTTGCGCGCCGGTTTTCCTCGGCAAGAGAGGGCCTCTGCCGGGCCGCGGGGCTTTCCCGCTACGCCTTGGCGCCGCGTCTCGAGCAGTTCGTCGAGGATCCGCGGGAGGCCGCCGCGCGGCCCCTGCAGGCGCTCGTGCTGGACGCGGCAAGCGGCCTGGTCCCTTTGGCCGAGGTGGACGGTGCGGCGCGCGAGGCAGCGCGGGCTCCCTTCGAGGTGCTTCTTCGCGCGGCCTACGAGGCCTGGGTCTATTTGAGCGTGGTGAGCGCTCTTGGGCCGGTGCGCTTCTGGGTCGTTGCCGCCGAGGGGCCCGATTCGCTCGTAGCGGTCGAGACCGACGAGGTACGCGCCGGATGGCAGGTGCCCTCGCGCGAGCTTCGCGTTCCCGAGGCGGTGTTTCGCACCCGCGAGGGCGAAACCTACGCGCTGAAGATGGAGTGCGCCCGCGAGATCGACTACTACGACGCCATGGTACCGCTGGCGCGGGATACCTCGGCCGGCGGGAACACCTTCGAGCTTTTGGGCCATCGCGTGCTTTTGCTCTACCGTCTTGCCGACGAGGGGTCGGTGGCGCCCGTGGTCAACCGCAAGGAGAAGCGTCAGGTGCACTGCGATTTGGCTGTGAGCGTTCTTGCTCCCCGCGAAATGGAGAACCGCTCCTATTTGGGCGTCTTCATTCAGCGAGCCCAGAAGCTGCGCATCAAGCGTCCGCTGCAAGTCGTCACCTACGGAGCGGCCAAGGGCTTTCCTCTTGAGATGGCCGACGACCCTGCGGCCCCCGCAGTTTGCTGCCGCCAGGTGGGACTCGACGAGGAAGCGCTTGGCGCGATAGCTCGCGAACTTCAATCCGAACCGATTCGCAACGTTGCTTTCAACCCCATTTCTCACTAGTTGAAAAGGAGATAAGACATGAAGGGAATGACAAGGAAGGGCCTCGCGGCGATACTGTGCGCCTCGGCGCTGACTTTAGGCCTTGCGGGCTGTGCGCCCGAGACTCAAGAGGTCGCCCCCAGCGATGGCCTGGCTTCCAACGACATGGTGGTGCGCGGCCAGTACACGCCCTACGACCCGAGCGTGGAGGCCGAGGCCGCCAGCGGCACGGCCATCGAGGGCTCCGAGGAGGAGCAGCTCCAGCAGGAGCGCATCGCCGGCGGTGCCGTGGGCGCCGTGCAGTCGGCCAACCTCGAGCCGCTCGAGGGCATCACCGACTACAGCGAGGGCGAGTACGTGCCCACTTACGGCATCGCCTGCGATATCCCCGAAGTGGTTCACGGCGAGGCCAACGGCACGGCTTGCACGAGCTGCCACACGGCCGACGGCTCGGGTACGGGAACCCAGGTTCCGGCGAGCCACGTCGATCAGAACTTGACCGACGAGGAGTGCCTGACCTGCCACGAGATGCAGTAATGCTTCGTCGTTGCTGACGCAACGCGTAAGGAGGAGGAGAGTATGCGCGAGGTTCGTGATGATGTGCGCCGGTGGTTTTCCGAGGGCGCGTGCGTGGCCCTGGCCCAGGTGACCAAGACCTGGGGCTCTTCGCCCCGCGTGCCCGGGTCGGTTATGGCCATCGCCGGCGACGGCCGGCTGTCCGGCTCGGTTTCCGGCGGATGCATCGAAGGCGCCGTGGCCCAGGTGGCCATGGAATGCGCGACCGGGCGCCTCTCCTCCCTCGAGAAATTCCACGCCTCCACGCGCAGGGCTCAGGAGGTGGGCCTGTCCTGCGGCGGCAACATCGAGGTCTTCGTGAATGCCCTCGATGAAGCGCTCTTCGCCTTCGAAGACGCGCTGCTTACCGCCGATGGCGCCTACCTGCGCCTGACCGCTGTGGAGGCCGTCGAACCGGTCTTCGAGGGCATCTGCGCCGACTCCCTCCCCGATGCAGATGCCCTCGAAGGCGCGACACCCCTTAGCGGCATGAGCCTTATCGTGGCCGATGCCGCCACGGCCCAAGCGGCGCTTGAGGCCCTCGCGCCCGGCTGCCGGGAGCGTCTTGCGGTTATCGAGGCGGCCTCCGACGGCTCGGTGCTCGCCATCGTGCCCCTTGAGGCGGCCCGGAACGCAGGGGCGGCCGAGCACATCGCCCGCGCTGCCGCCGCGGCCTGGGATCGGCCCCTGACCGAGTCTGCGGGCCACGTTATCGAAGGGCCGGTGGATTGGTTCTTCGCCCGCGTCTCGTCGAAGCCCCAGATCATCTGCATCGGCGGCGTGCACATCGCCATGCGCCTGTGCGAGATCGCCCATGTGCTGGGATTCCGCACCGTCGTCATCGACCCGCGCCGCGTGTTCGCCACCGGCGAGCGCTTCCCCGGCGTGGACGAGCTCGTTCACGCCTGGCCCCAGGAGGCCTTCAAGAGCATCCCGCTCACGTCCTCCACGGCGGTGTGCGCCTTGACCTACGATCCGAAGATCGATGTGCCAGCTCTGTCGGCGGCCCTGAAATCGCCGGCCTTCTACATCGGCTCGCTCGGCCGCACCACGACGCAGCTCTCGCGCTACCGGGCGCTCGTGGAAGCGGGGCACAGCGACGACGAGATCGACCGTATCTTCGGCCCCATCGGGCTCGATCTGCGCGGCCGCGAACCCGCCGAGATCGCCCTGTCGGTCATGGCCGAGATCACCGCCGTGCGCCACGGCAGCCCCTATGCGCTCACCACCATGCTGGAATCCGCCCGCAAGGCCGAGGCGGAGAAGAGCGCTAAGGCATAGTCTCCGCAGCTGAGAACATTGGCTAATCGGCGGGGGAGCTGAAGGCGTTGCAAGTCTCGATCCACTCGGCGTAGCGGACGTAAAGCGGCTCCCTCACGGTAACGGAGCGGTAGCCCAGCTCGACGAGGCCGTCTTCTTCCATCTGGTGCAGGGCTCGGGTCACCGAGGCCCGGTCCGACAGGACGAGGGATGCTATCTCGTCGTGGGTGATGCACAGGGCTTTAAGCTGCACCGCGCCGCGGGCCGCCAGAGCCTGCAGGCAGGTGAGCAGCATGCCGATGCGCTGGCCGAGAAGCGGCCGCGACGCGATAATCGACTGCAGAAGCGCGCCGGTGGATTGGTTGTAGAGCGAGACGGCGAGAATGCGCTGCTGGGTATCTCCGGTCAGCGCCTCCAGCTTTCTTTTGAGCACCTTCGAGGGCAGAGAGCATATCTTGCCCGGCACGATGGCGTGCAAATGGTAGGTGCTGGTGCGGTCCCGGGGGACGTACAGGTCGGCCAGGCCCACGCCGATGCCCGCTCCGTACAGCGTGAAGGGCGCCTCGCTATCGGCATCGTGATGGGCCATGCAGGACAGTACGCCCTCGCGGACGACGAACACATGGTGCTCGAAACGGTGGTCGGTCCACAGAAGGTCGCCCCGGTCGAAATCGATGACGGCGGGCATGAGCTTGCCGCTCTCCATCCAGTCGCTGCTGCCGGCCCCGCACACCATGCCCACGGGGCAGATGTCGCGCACGGGGCAGTGCATGACCCCGTATTCCTCCGCTCGCTGGAAATCCCTCAGCCTCATGGCCCCTCCTTGCCCCTCTGCTCGCTCGGAAAAGCATAGCCTTCCTCAGCGCCGACGGTGTTCCCCAAAAGGGGTAACTTCCCCTGCTGTGCACTCTACACAATTCATGCCCCTTCAATTGTGACCTACGCCACAAAACATCGGCTCAACTTGGTAGCCAGGGCACCTTTTGCCTGGTCGGTCCTCTCTAAAATCATCGATGCAGGGGAAGAGCGATCGAAGGGCAACCGGTGAGCGCCCCCCTGTCCGTTGAGTCGATCCCAGGAGAAGGGGGAGGTTACATGAGCAAGACCATCGAAGAGACCGCTGCCTGCGAGGAGCAGGCCGCCGGCGTCTCGCGCCGAGGGTTCCTCACCGGCGGCGGCATTCTCGCCGGCGCCGCTGTCATGGGCGGCATGCTGGCCGGCTGCGCGCCGTCCGGCAAAGGAGAGCTCGCCGAGACGGGCGAGGTCGCCAAGGCCAAGGGACACGTGGTGCATCAGCAGTACATCTGCAGCGGCTGCCGTACCTGCGAGCTGACCTGCGTGCTGTCCCACGAGCAGCTGATCAACCCGCGTCTGGCGCGCAACACGGTGCTGACCGATGTGCAGCAGGCCTATCTCACCGACGTGCTGTACTGCCAGCAGTGCGATGATGCCCGCTGCCTGGCCGCCTGTCCCACAGGTGCCCTGCACGTGGACGAGAGCACCGGCGCCCGCGTCATCGACCAGGACGTGTGCGTGGGCTGTCAGACCTGCCTGAACGCCTGTGTGTTCGCGCCGGCCGCCTCGCGCATCAAGTACAACCCCGAGACGAACACCTGCTTCAAGTGCGATTTGTGCGGCGGCGATCCCATGTGCGTCAAGCGTTGCCCGCTCGGCGCGTCCCAGCTGTCCTGGGAGGAGTACACCGTGGTGCGCCCTGGCATCGACGACTACGTGGAGAAGGCCACCGAGGGCGCGCTCGAGGGCGTTACCTTCACCAAGGAGTACACCGGCCCCCATGCCGGCAAGGCCATGGACGAGCAGGACTGGGCGCTTGTGGCCGCCGACGGCGGCGTGCAGGTGAAGGGCCAGGTCACGTCTTCCGACGGTGCCGACCTCCGCGTGAAGATGCACTGCGATTTCAAGGACGCGTCGGGCAACGTGCTCGGCTCCAGCGAGGAGCACATGTGGTGCATGTCCATCCACGAGCATCTGCCGCTCGAGTTCAGCTTCGCCATCGACGACCCCTCCCAGATCGCGGAGGTCGTGCTCGTGGGCGACATCAGCTATTGGGTCAAGGGCGTCGACGAGGAGTACTAGGCCGCCCGCACCGCATCGTTCGCATCGATTCTATCCGAGGAGATTTCCATGGCAGATGAATACTACGGGTACGTCGGTACCCTGCTGAAGGTCGATTTGACCAACATGACCGTCGAGAAGATCCCGACCGACACCTACGATCTTGACAAGTGGATCGGCGGCCGCGGTCTCGGCTCCATCATCCAGTGGACCGAGTGCGATCCCTCCGCCGGCGCGCTGGATCCCGAGAACGTGCTCACGTTCCTCACCGGCCCGGTTACCGGCACCATGCTCGACGGAGGCCGCACCTTCGTGCAGGCCGTATCGCCGGCCGGCTATCCCGACACCGGCTCCTTCGCCCGCTCCAGCTTCGGCAGCTCCTTCGCCCCGGAGATGAAGTTCGCCGGCTACGACGGCATCATCTTCAAGGGCAAGGCGCCCTATCCGGTGTACTTCTACATCAACGACGACATTGCCGAGATCCGCGATGCCCGCGATCTGTGGGGTATGGACAACTTCGCCGTGCAGAACGAGCTGTACCGCCGCTCCGGCAACAAAGCGAAGATCGCCTCCATCGGACCTGCCGGCGAGCACATGTCCATGTTCTCCACCATCCTCTCCGACGAGTCCTCGGCCACGGGCATGGGCTCCTTCGGTGCCGTCATGGGCTCGAAGAACCTGAAGGCCATTTCCATCCAGGGCTCCGGCTCGGTGAAGGTGGCCGACCCCCAGGGCCTGCTCGATCTGGTGGAGTACGTGCAGAACCTGTGCTGCCGCAAGCTCTACGAGACCACGCCCGAAGCGCCGGCCAACTCCTACGTGGGCTCCTGGCAGGCGTCGCTGCCCCTGACCGACACCGACCTGTACAAGGAGGCGCGCGACCCGGAGGGCAAGCTGGAGATCGCCTACACCGGCTGCTACTCCTGCCCCTGGGGCGGCTGCGGCTACGGCGTGCGCTTCAAGGACGGCTCCGGCATGAGCCTGGGCCAGCTGCGCTGCACCGAGGCCATTCCCGTGTCCGCCGAGTCCGCCGCCTGCGGCGAGTACGTGGGCCGCGCCCATATGCGCCGCCTCACGCTGAACGAGCGTCTGGGCCTGTCCGACTGCAACACCTGGTTCCAGGGCCTCGACCCTATCTTTCAGGCCGGCAATATCCTCACCGAGGAGAACACGGGCATCGACTGGACCGACTTCGGCACCGAGGACTTCACCCGCGAGCTCATGTACTCGGTGGCCTACCAGACCACCGAGGTGGGCAAGGCCATCGCCAAGGGTTGGCGCTACTTCCTGGAGGAGTTCGTCGGCACGCCCGAGGCCAAGTACTTCTACCGCGCTATTCGCGGCATTCGCAACAGCCCCAAGCACAACGGCGGCGGCGTGTGCGGCTGGTACATCCCCGGCGCCTACCTGGCCCCCGGCCTTTTGCGCTTCGCCACCTCCAACCTGAACGCCACCGACATCCGCTGCACGGGCGCCGAGACCTACCTGCTGTTCGGCTCCAACGGCGAGCTGCTCCCGCCGGGGTCCGACCAGTGGCAGGCGCTGGTGGACGGCAACTCCACGAAGCTGTTCGGTACGCCCCAGGTGTACGAGGACATCCGCAACTGGGATTGGGAGAGCGAGTACATCGCCCCGTTCTGCAAGTGGAACCACCAGTTCAAGTCCTTGGACGACTCGCTGATCTTCTGCTACATCGCCATGAGCGCCATGGGCATCTACTCCAACTACACCGAGGACCACGCCGGCGACTTCGACATCACGAAGAAGCTGTACGCGGTGGTCACCGGCAAGGAGTTCACCGATGAGGACGAGGCTGCCTTCGGCGACCGCATGTTCCTGCTCGAGCGCGCCATTCTGACGCGCCAGGGCTGCGACCGCTCCGACGACGAGCTGTTCGACGAGGTGTATGAGGAGTACTCCGCCGAGAATCTGGAGAACAGCTTCTACCAGACCGAGACGGGCCTTACCAAGGAGCACTACGAGAAGATGCTCGACGCCTGGTACGAGGTCATGGGCTTCGATGTGGCCAGCGGCATGCCGAAGATCTCCACCTTCGAGGCCGCCGGCGTGCCCGAGATCGCCGACCGTCTGGTGAACGAGTACGGCGTGCAGCTGCCCGCCTAGCGAGGCCGGGCGTATAGGGGCGGCTCTTTCTGGGGTCGCCCCGCTTGAAGCCGAGAGAGGGCGGCCCTGCAGGGCCGCCCCTGCGAGAGGGGGGAGTCGTGGAAAACATGGTGCAGGCCTGCACGATGCGGGCGGCGGGGGAGCGCGAGGCCTTCCCGCGGAGCTCCTTTTCCGTCGTCTGCTGCGACGAGGGCGACGTTGCCGCCGAGGCCATAGAGGTCATCTGCGAGCATGAGCTCTCCATCATCGCGAACGGGTGCGAGCTCGCCACGCTCATGTGCTCCGATGCGAACCTCTTCGAGCTCGTGTACGGCTTCCTGTTCAGCGAGGGCGTCATCGGCGATGCGCGCGAGGTGCTGGCCCTGGACCTGGATGCCGCGCGAAGCACCGCGCATCTTACGCTCTCCCATCCCGTGCGGCGCCCCGCCGCGCGCGTGATCACCTCCGGGTTCGGGGGGACGGCGCTCGCCGCCCCCTCGGGCCGTATTTTCCCCTCCCTTGCGGCCGGGGCCGGCGTTCCCTCCCTCCCCGAAACGCTTCCGGCTCTGGCCCCGGGGGATGCCGACCGCATCTGCGACGCGGTCACGGTCATGCGCGTGGGCGCCCGCGAGTACGCGGCCACGCGCGGCACCCATTGCTCGGCCCTGTTCCGCCGTGGCGAGATGATCGCCCTGTACGAGGACATCGGCCGGCACAACACCTTCGACAAGCTGGCCGGCCACTGCTTGCTGGCCGGTATCGACGCTGCGGGGTTTCTGCTCGCCACCACCGGTCGCGTCAGCAGCGAGATGCTGCGCAAGGCGGCCCGTCTCGGCGTGGGCACGGTGGCGTCGCTTTCGGGCCCCACCGATGCGGCCGTGCGGGAGGCGCGTGCGCGCGGCATCGCGCTGGCGGGCTACGTGACCTCCTCGCGTCTCACCCTCTACGCCGGCTAGCCGATGCTCGAATGCCTGTTGAATAAACGGTAACATATTGCATATTAGATAGAATAATGGTATATAAAAGGCAATATGTTGCCTATTAATTCAATGGGGTCGAAATGACGATCGATGATTTTGCGTCCAACGAGGCGGTGGCCAAGGAGCTGGGTGATCGCTTGCGGCAGGCCCGCATCGGCTACCCCCTCACCCAGGCCCAGCTCGCCCGACGAGCCGGCGTCTCGCAGCGAACCGTGGCGAACCTGGAGCGCGGCGCCGATGTGACCACTGGAAGTCTTGTGAGCGTTCTCAGAGCGCTGGGACTGCTTTCCCGTATGGAAATGCTCGTGCCGGCGCAGGAGCCCGGCCCTCTGGAGCTTCTTTCCGAAGAGCCTCGCCGCCAGCGTGTCCGCGCTTCCCGGAAAACCGGCACGGGGACGGCTTGGAAGTGGGGCGATGAGCAATGACGACTGTAGCGGAAGTGCGCCTGTGGGGGACTGCGATTGGAGCCGTGGCCTGGGAGGACGGGTCGCGGGCGGCCCGCTTCCAGTACGACCCCAGCTTCGTGGCCAGCGGTATCGAGCTGGCGCCGCTCGTCATGCCGCTTTCCGGGCAGGTGTACTCGTTTCCGCAGCTCGCTGTCGAGTCTTTCCACGGGCTGCCGGGCCTTCTCGCTGACTCGCTTCCCGATAAGTTTGGCAATGCGGTCATCGATAGCTGGTTGGAGGCCCAAGGCTGTCCGCGCGGCTCGTTGAATCCCGTGGAGCGGCTTTGCTATACGGGTGTGAGGGGCATGGGCGCGTTGGAGTACGCTCCTGTCATCGGCCCCGAAGCGAGCCCCGGCGACGAGCTTGAGGTCGAGGCGCTTGTCGATCTGGCCTCGCGCATCCTCACGCAGCGGGAGATGCTCGAGGCCTCAGCTGCCGACCACGCCATGGAGCAGATCATCCGAGTGGGAACGTCGGCCGGCGGTGCGCGCGCGAAAGCCGTAGTGTCGTGGAACGAGCAGACGGGGGAGATGCGATCTGGCCAAACTTCCGCAAGCCGGGGGTTCGGGCATTGGCTCATCAAGTTCGACGGCGTGTCGGGCAACCGCGATAAGGAGGCGCTCGACGGCCCCCGCTACACCGTTATCGAGTACGCGTATTATCTCATGGCCCGGATGTCGGGTATCTCCATGGAGGAGTGCCGCTTGTTTGAGGAAGGGGGGCGTCGCCATTTCATGACGCGCCGCTTCGACCGAACCGCCGACGGGGATAAGATTCACATGCAGTCGCTCGGCGCCCTCGCCCATTTCGATTTCAACGTTTCCGGTGCCCACAGCTACGAGCAAGCGGTGGAGGTGGCACGCCGTGTGGGGCTCGGCCAGGAGGAGGCAGAGGAGATCTTCCGTCGCATGGTGTTCAACGTGATGACCCGGAACCAGGACGATCACGTGAAGAACGTGTCCTTCCTCATGGGTCGTGATGGAGCGTGGCATCTGGCTCCCGCCTACGACGTCACCTACGCCTACAACCCCGACGGCATCTGGACGGGGTCCCACCAGATGACCGTCAACGGAAAGCGCGACGGTATCGAACGCGGTGATTGCCTGGCCGCCGCCGAGGCCATGAGCATCAAGGCCTCGCGTGCGCGGGAGATTTTGGGGGAAGTGGCGGATGCGGTGTCTCGCTGGGGCGCCTTCGCGGACGAGGCCGGACTTCCCGAGGCGCAGGCCCGCTCGATTCAGGGGCAGTTCGTCTCGCTGTGAATGTTTCGCCCGATGCGGAGCGGCATCGGGCTGGCGGGCTTGCGGGGCCTTGCGGCCGCGTGACGGGCATCGATTGGAACGCCTTGTTCATCGACGAGGCCCGCGCCGGGGTGGCCTTCGCCTTGGAGCGCAGCGGCCCTTGCAGGCCGCTGCGGGAACGTTCGAAACCCTAGAAGTTCCAGGAGTTCATGTAGGCGATCTGCTCCTCGGTGAGGGTGTCGATCTCAATGCCGAGCGTCTCAAGCTTCACGCGGGCCACGTCGTCGTCGATGGCGGCTGGCACGTCGTATACCTTGTCTTCCAGTTCGGAGGCGTGCTTGTACAGGTACTCGGCGGCGAGTGCCTGGTTGGCGAAGCTCATGTCCATGACGCTCGCGGGGTGCCCCTCGGCGCAGGCGAGGTTCACGAGGCGTCCCTCGGCGAGCACGGTGACGGTGCGACCGTCGGACAGCGTGTACTCCTCCACGAGCGGCTTCAGCTCCTCCACCTTCACGGCGTTGGCCTTGAGCCACTTCATGTTGATCTCGGAGTCGAAGTGGCCGGAGTTGCAGATGATGGCGCCGTCCTTCATGTTCGCGAACGCCGGCTCGTCGATGACGTTGCAGTCGCCGGTGACGGTCACCCACACGTCGGCGAAGCGGGCCGCGTCCTCCGCCTTCATGACGCGGTAGCCCTCCATGTGGGCCTCGAGCGCCTTCAGCGGATCCACCTCGCACACGATGACGTCCATGCCCATGCCACGGGCGCGCTGGGCCAGGCCGGACCCGCAGTAGCCGAAGCCCGACACCACCATGGTGCGCCCGCACAACAGGCGGTTGGTGGCGCGCACGATGCCGTCGAGGGTGGACTGACCGGTGCCGTAGTGGTTGTCGAAGCAATGCTTGGTGTTGGCATCGTTGATGTTGAAAACGGGGTAGCGCAGGGCGCCGTCGGCCGCCATGGCCATGAGGCGCACCACGCCCGTGGTGGTCTCCTCGGTGCCGCCGATGACGTATTCGAGCTTGTCGGCGAACTTGGTGTGCAGGGCGGTGTCCAGATCCGCGCCGTCGTCCATGATGATCTGGGGGTTGGTGGCCACCACCTCGGCGATATGGCGCTCGTAGGTCTCGGCGTCCTCGCCGGCGATGGCGTACACCTTCACGCCGTAGTCGCGCACGAGGGAGGCGGCGGTGTCGTCCTGGGTGGACAGAGGGTTCGAGGCGCACAGGGCCACCTCGGCGCCCGAGGCCACCAGCGTGCGCATGAGGTTCGCGGTCTCGGTGGTCACGTGCATGCACGCGCCGATGCGCACGCCCTCAAGCGGGCGCTCCTCGGCGAAGCGCTCGCGGATGCGGGCGAGCACCGGCATGTCGCGGTCGGCCCACAGGATGCGGGCCTGCCCCTCGTCGGCCAGGTTGATGTCCAAAATGTCGCAGGCTTGGCTCACGGATTGCTTCCTTTCTTGTAGGCGGCTGCGGCGCCGGCGCAGGTATCGGCGCCACGGTTCCGCCAAGGTTTATTGCATGGGGAACAGGGTAGCACAGGCCGGCAGGGGAGGGGCGGGCCGTCCCGGTTGTCGGAAAAACCTTACGCTTCCCTTACATATATGGAGGGGGTGTGGGGCAAATGCGGTGAAAAGGAACACTTTGGTTCCGAAAGGCGCCAATTTGGCCGAAGTGGACGCTTAGGCTCTGGCGCAAGGGAGCGAAACGGCTATACTTCAACCGTTTGCGCAGCCGCGCCTGTAAGGTCGCGTGTCTGGGCAACCCAGCCAAGCCCAAGCGCCCGGCCCCATTCTGGGTGCGTGATTGCGCCCTTAGCGGGGCGCCAGACCGAGGAGCCTCAAGGTGTTCGATACCGTAGCATCGCAAGTGTCGGCGTTGTCCTTCGTCGATATCTTCAACTTCTGCGTGTTCCTTACCTTCACCATTTGCTATACCTACCAGCTCTACTACGTGCTCGTGGTGCTCACGCGCCGGGCGCCGAAGAAGGTCGCTCGCCGCAACCATCGCTATGCCGTCATGGTGGCGGCCCGCAACGAGGAGGCGGTCATCGCCGACCTCGTTCACTCCATCAAGGTGCAGAACTATCCGGCCGAGCTCATCGATATCTTCGTCATCGCCGACAACTGCACCGACAACACGGCGACTGTGGCTCGTGAGGCCGGCGCCATCGTGTTTCCCCGCCACAACGACAAGCAGGTGGGGAAGGGCTACGCGCTCGACTGGGGCCTGAAGGCCATCTGGGAGCAGTACGCCGACAAAGACTACGAGGCTTATTTCGTCTTCGATGCCGACAACGTGCTGGACGTGAACTATTTCCGCGAGATGAACGCCACCTTCGATAACGGCGCCAAGGCCTCCACCTCCTACCGCAACTCCAAGAACTTCGGCAGCAACTGGATCTCGGCCGGCTATGGCGTGTGGTTCTTGCGCGAGGCGAAGTTCCTGAACCAGGCGCGCCTGACGCTGAACACCTCGTGTGCGGTGTCGGGCACGGGCTTCTTCATCGCTGCCGACATCTTGAAGGCCGCTGGCGGCTGGAAGTGGCATCTGCTCACCGAGGACATCGAGTTCTCCGCCTCGTCCATTATCGACGGCGTGCGCATCTCCTACTGTCCCACCGCCGTGCTCTACGACGAGCAGCCCATCACCTTCCGCGACTCGTGGAACCAGCGCTTCCGCTGGGCCAAGGGCTTCTACCAGGTGTTCGCCCATTATGCCGGCCGCTTGGTGAAGGGCGCGGTCGTGAACCCCAAGGGCTATCGCTTCGCTTGCTACGACATGCTCATGACCATCGCGCCGGGCATGCTCTTGTCCATCATCTCCATTCTGTTCAACTCCATTATCATCGCGCTGGCCGTAACCGGCGTCATGTCCACGGGCGTGGCCATCGCCAGCTCGCTTACCTCCATCGTGTTCTGCCTGTGCAACTACATCGTGTTCATGTTCGTGTTCGGCGTGCTCACCACCTTTGTCGAGTGGGAGTCCATCCGCACGACCACGGCGAAGAAGGTGCGCTACATGTTCACGTTCCCCGTGTTCATGCTCACCTACATCCCCATCGCCCTCATCGCGCTCGTGAAGAAGGCGGCGTGGAAGCCCATCCGCCACTCCATCTCTGTCGACGTTGCCGAGTTCTCCGAAGCCGAGGGCGTCCGCCTCTCCTCGAAGTAGGTCCGTCAGGCGCGGGCAAAGGTGGCGCAAAAAACGGTCTTTGCGCCCGCTGCCTTAAGGGCGTCGGTGGCGGCGAAGAGCGTGGCGCCGGTGGTGCACACATCGTCGACGAGGATGAGGGTCTCGGGAATGCTCGCGCCGGAAAGCACCGTGAGCGATGCTCGCATGTTGCCGATGCGGCCGACGCGCCCGAGTTTGCGCTGATCGAGGCGGCGGGGCGGGACGAGCAGGGGAGCGAGTTCGGCTTCTACCGTAAAGGACACCTCCCGGGCGATGCGCTCCCCGTGATCGAACCCCCGGCGGCGCCGGGCGGCCACGGTGGCGGGCACGTAGGTGATAGCGGGGCTGCGGGCGAGCCAGCGCGGCGGCAGATAGCGGGCGATGATCTCGGCCATGGGGCGGGCGAGGGACCGCTCGTTCTGGTCTTTGTACACCGTCACGATGCGTCGCACCTCATCGGAAAGCAAAAGGGCGCTCACGGCCTCGTCGTAGGGCGGCTCGTCGTAGCCGAAGGAGCTCAGCAGCACCGGCGTGCATTCCGAGCACTGCACCGCGCCAAAGGGCGCCCCGCAGCGCGGGCAGGCCAAAAGCGCGTCAATGAAGGGGAGCGTTGCAGCGCAGCGCGCGCACAGCGAGCTGCCCGGCGCGTCGCAGACGGCGCAGCGGGTGGGGTAGAGGGTCTCGGCCACCATCTCCTTGGCGAAATCGCGCACGGCGAGCCAGCGGCCCCGCTTTCGGTCCGCCTCCTCTTCGAAGAGCCTCATCTGTCCTGCCATCGGTTTCATGGGGCTGAGCGTACTTCCGCAAAACCGCAAACATGACGGCGGGAAGTCCCGCTGCGCACCTCCCGCAAACCGCGCACCCGTCGCACTTCGTGAGTTCTTGGGGGCTTTTCCATCTGGGGCCTTGCATCTGCTACACTTAGCGGAGCTTCTTTCGGGTCTGTAGTTGCGGAGGGGCGCGCTTGCGGCCTTCCAAGTCCATGGCAGATGCGGTCGAAAGGATCCACGTAAGCGGAGGGCGCGTCCCGATGTGAGCATGGCGTATCCTAGAGGTAAGCCGCACCGCCCGCTGATATTTCGCGGCACGGACGTCGCGACGGGCGAGAGGGTCGGTAGCGCAAGCGAAAGCCCCGGTGCGCGAGTGTGGGGTCAAAGACTAGGTCAGTCGGAAGAGGCGCCGATATCGGAATCAAGACGGAGGATACTGTGAGAAAACGTTCGATCCTTGCGACCGTCCTCGTGGCACTGCTCGCGGCGGCCACCCTTGGCCTGGCCGGGTGCTCCGGCTCGGGCGCCTATCAGCCCGAATTGAAGTCCGCCGAGGTGGCTCCGCCGGTTATCGGCGAGGAGGGCACCCTGCGCGTGGGCGTCAACACTGAAAACCCGCCTTTGGCCGGGATGGGCAGCGGCAAGATCATCGGCATCGACGTCGATATCGCCGCGGCCGTCGCTGACGAGCTGGGGCTGAAGCTGTCCATCGTGGACGTGGGAAGCGACCCGGCCGCGGCCATCGCCAATGGGGATGTGGACATCGTCATGGGCATCGACGATTCCAGCAGCGAGGGCGATTTCTGGCGCTCGGCATCGTATCTGCCCACGGGCATCGCGGTGTTCGCCTTAAGCCCCGATGCGGGCATCCCCGCGGCCGACTCCGGCGCCACGTTCGCGGCGCAGGTGTCCTCGAAAAGCGCCTGGGCCGTCTCCAACGTGTTCGGCGAGAACTCCCTCACGCCCACTGACAGCCTGAAAGAGGCCTTCGAGGCCCTGCAGGCCGGAAGCGTGCAGTATGTGGCCGCCGACGCCGTCATCGGCCTGTACGCGGCCCACGGCCAGGGGCTCGACGCTTCCATCGTGGCCATGCTCATGACGCCGAACGGCTACTGCATGGGCGCCTCGAACGAGAACGTCGATTTGCAGACGGCCGCCGGCGACGTGCTGGCGCGCCTGGTGGGCGACGGCACCATCGGCGTCATCGAGCGCAAGTGGCTCGGTACCACGGTGGTTTTGGACGGTCTTACCGTCGTCAGCGACCAGGCGGTGTCCGCGGTGGGTACCGAGGATGGCGGAGCCGACGACGCTTCGGGCGAGGACGAGGACTCCAGCGACGATGCGACCGACACCGATGCGTCCGGCGACGAGACCGGTGACGACGCTTCGGGCGACGAGGGCGACACTTCGAGCGAGGATACCTCCGGCGACGAGGAGTCCGCCGAGTAGCGCCGACATCGCGGGCGACGAGGAGTCTGCCAAAGAGCGTCCGACGCCGCGGGCGACGAGAAGTCTGTCGGGTAGCGTCGATACTGCGGGCGACGAGGAGTCTGCCAAACAGCGTCTGACGCCGCTTCATCGTGTAAGAAAAGGCCCCGCGAGCTTGTCTGCTCGCGGGGCCTTGTCGTTTTGCGCGTCCATATCGCGACTATTTGGCCTAGCGAATTTTTTTTCTTGCCAAATAACGGCGATATGGACGCTTTTTTAGCTGCTTTGAAGGCTGCACGAGTAACATGGGGGCGATAATCCCAGGTCAGAGGCCGGCACGTTTTTGTTCTCTTCGCAGAACGTGTCCATATCGCGATAATTTGCCAAAAAAAGAGCGGGCCGCCACGATGACGACCCGCCCATGAGGAGCGTATACGTTTAGCTCAAGAAGTCGTCGAGAATCTCGGCCTCGGCCTCTTCCTCGGTAAGTCCCAGCGTCATGAGCTTCACGATCTGGTCGCCGGCGATCTTGCCGATAGCCGCCTCGTGCACGAGCATGGCGTCCTCGCTGGCGGCCTCGATGCCGGGGATGGCCTTCACCTTGGCGTTGCCCATGATGATGGCGTCGCACTGCACGTGCCCGCGGCAGGCGCACTCGCCGATGACGAGCGGGTTGAACACCTGCACGGAATCGTCCTGGGCCACCGAGCGCGAGATCACCTGCACCGAGGAGCCCTCGCCCTTGAGCTCCACCTTCATGTTGGAGACGGCGGTCTGGGTGCCGTGGGTGAGCAGCTTCTCGGTGAGCACGAGCTTCGCGTTCGCGCCCAGCTCGGCGTTGGTGTCGCGCACGGTGCTCGTTACGCCGCGCAGCTGCACCATCTCCATCTCGCAGACCGCGCCTTCCTCCATGTACACGTTGGTGGTGGGGTTCAGGATGCGCTCGCCTGAGCCCTCGCCCTCACCATAGTGTTTCTCCACGTAGCGCACGCGGCTGTTCTTGCCCAAATAGAAGCTGTGGATGCCGTCGTGCTCGGAGGCGTCGTGGGAATCGTTGTGGATGCCGCAGCCGGCGATGATGGTCACGTCGCAGTCCTCGCCGACGTAGAAGGTGTTGTACACCACGTCCTTCAGGCCGCTCTTCGTGACGATGACGGGGATGTACACCGTCTCGCCCTTGGTGCCCGGGGCGATGCGGATGTCGATGCCGGGATTGTCGGTCTTGGTCTCGATGTCGATATAGGCCGACGAGTGGCGCTCGACGAGCTCGCCGTCCTTGCGCACGTTGAAGGCGCCCTTCGGCATGCCGTGCATGTTGGCGATCTCGGCGAGCAGGTTCTCGTCGATGGGGGAAAGGTCTACAGCCATGGTGGTCTCCTTAGCTCATGGTAGCGACTCCCCGGGGTCGGGATCGCCGGGTATTCCGATTCGCTCAGACAGTCCTCGCTTGGTGGAACAGGACGTTTGGTCCTGCTCCAGTCGCTGCGGAACTCGCTCGGTCGGAACACCCGCCGCTCCCTCTACGCAGGTACTCGGTCGCTGGCAGGGTTCGGCGGTCTAGCAGGTGGTGGGGATCTCGGTGAGGTGAAGCTCGGTGGGGGTGGAAAGCGGGCAGCCGTGGTCGTCCAGCGAGCGGGCGGCGAAGCCCAGGCGCGGCATGAGCTCGGCGGGCGTGCCCACCTCGGCGACGCGGCCGGCCTGCAAAAGCACGATCTCGTCGGCGAGCGAGATGATGCGCTCCTGGTGGGAGATGATGACGATGGAGCGGCCGTCGCGGGCCTCGTGGATGTCGCGGAACGTCTCGGTGAGGCGATCGAAGCTCCACAGGTCGATGCCTGCCTCGGGCTCGTCGTAGATGGCGAGCTTCGGGTCGCGGGCCAAGATGGTGGCGATTTCGATGCGCTTCACCTCGCCGCCCGACAGCGACTTGTCCACCTCGCGGGTGAGGTAGCTGGCCGAGCACAGGCCCACCTTCGAGAGGTACTCGTTGCAGGCGAGCATGGGCAGTTTCTTGCCGGCGGCGATATCGAGCAGCTTCTTCACCTTCATGCCGCGGAAGCGCGCCGGCTGCTGGAAGCCGTAGCCGATGCCCAGGCGGGCGCGCTCGGTGATGGACTTGCTCGTGATGTCCTCGCCGTTGAACAGGATGGTGCCGCTTGTGGGCTCCTCGATGCCCATGATGAGCTTGGCCAAGGTGGATTTGCCGCCGCCGTTGGGGCCGGTGATGACCGTGAAGCGGTCGTCGGGGATGGAAAGCGACAAATCGTCGATGATGCGCTTGGTGCCGCCGTCGTCGGCCGGCACCTCGAACACCAGGTTCTTCAGTTCGAGCATGGAATACTCCGTATCTCGTCTCGTCTTGTTGGTTCGGGGCTGATTATAGCGAAATTAACCTCCTTCGAGGAGAAATAATAACGACACCATGAAGGATGCAGGAAGCCGGGCGCAGGACGGGTAGAATACGGAGAAGCCAATGCGGGAAGGAAGCCCTATGACCGATATGAAAGCCACTGCCGCCGCCTGCGGGTTTGTTTGGGAGAGCACGGAGGCTCTCGCCGAGGTGGAGGGCCAGGTGCACCTCATGCATCACGGCGCCTCGGGCGCGCGCCTCATGTTCATTCAAAACGACGACGCCAACAAGGCCTTTTCCATCACCTTCAAGACCCCGGCCGCCGATGACACCGGCGTCTTCCACATCCTGGAGCACTCGGTGCTGTGCGGCTCCGAGAAGTTTCCGGTGAAGGAGCCCTTCGTCAACCTGCTGAAGAGCTCGATGCAGACGTTTCTGAATGCCATGACGTTCCCGGACAAGACCATGTACCCGGTGGCCTCCACCAACGAGCGCGACCTGCTGAACCTCATGGACGTGTACCTGGACGCGGTGTTTCACCCCGACATCTACCGCCGCGCCACCATCTTCGAGCAGGAGGGCTGGCACCTCGAGCTGGAGGGGGAGGGCGCAGAAGAGCGTCTGGTCACCAACGGCGTGGTGTACAACGAAATGAAAGGCGCGCTGTCCGAGCCCGACTCGGTGCTCTACGACGGGCTGTCGGCGGCGCTGTTCCCCGATACCACCTACCGCTTCGAATCGGGCGGCACGCCGCAGGCCATCCCGACGCTTACCTACGAGGGCTTCCTCGACAACCACCGTCGCCATTATCGGCCGGACAACGCCTACATTATTTTGTACGGCAACCTGGATGCCGAGACGTTCCTCGCCTTCTTGGACAAGGCCTACCTGGCGCCGTTGGCCGAGCAAGCGCGCGGGCCGCTCGCTGCAAACCCCCTTCAGCTGCAGGCGCCCGTGGCCCCCGCGCCGGTGTCGGTGCCCATGGACACCGCCCCCGAGAACGCCTGCGCTGCCGTGGGCTTCGTCGTCGGACGCGCTTGCGAGCGCGAGCGGGTCATTGCGGCCGACATTTTGCTG
Source organism: Adlercreutzia shanghongiae (assembly GCF_035830635.1). Taxonomy (NCBI): domain Bacteria; kingdom Bacillati; phylum Actinomycetota; class Coriobacteriia; order Eggerthellales; family Eggerthellaceae; genus Adlercreutzia; species Adlercreutzia shanghongiae. The sequence goes on from NZ_JAYMFI010000009.1 coordinate 104,422, forward strand.
GACGCCATCATGGGGGCCAACGAGTCTCCCATGAAGCGAGCCCTTCTAGATGCGGGCATTGCCGACGACGCCTTCGGGTACGTGGCCGATTCCGTGGCCCAGCCCTTCGCCGTGGTGTCCCTGCGCGGCGCCCGCCCCGGGGCGGCCGAGCGCCTGCGCCGCATTGTGGAAGGGGAGGCGCGGCGCTTGGCCTCAGGCGGGCTCGACCGCGAGCTGGTGCGCGCCGCGCTCTCCCACGCCGAGTTCGTCATGCGCGAGCGCAACTTCGGCTATGCCGATGGCGTGGTGCTCGCCATGTCGGCCATGGCCGGCTGGCTGTACGCCGACGACGACCCGGCGGCCTACCTGCGCTACGAGGATGCCTTCGCAGACCTGCGCGAAAAGGTGGAGGAGGGCTACTTCGAGACGCTTCTTGCCGAGCTGTTCTTGGAAAACGACCACCGCGCCTGCGTCGAGGTGGTTCCCACCGCCGCCGACGAGGAAGCGGTCGAGGAGGCCGCCGAGCGCGCCCGGGCCGCGGCGCTTACGCCCGACGAGGCTCGGGCCATCCGCGATGCGGTGGCTGCCCTGCGCGCCGCCCAGGAGGCGCCCGACGCGCCGGAGAATGTGGCGAAGCTGCCCCAGCTCACGCGCGCTGAAATCGGGCCGGCGCCGGCCGAGGAGCCCTGGGAGGTGCGAAAGGAGGGCCCCGTGACCCTCGTTCGCCATCACGTGCCCTGCCGCGGCATCGCCTACGCCTACCGCTACTTCGACCTTGCGGGCCTCGCCTTCGACGAGCTGCCCTACGCCACGGTGCTCGCCTGCGTGCTGGGCAAGCTTGACACCGCCAGCCACACGGCCGCCGAGCTGGACACTCTCGTCCAGGCCCATCTGGGCAACTTGGGCTTTGCGACCGAGGTCCACGAGAAGGCCGACGACCGCGACGCGCTGCGCCCGGTGCTCGTCTGCGGCGCCTCGGCGCTCTCCGAGGAGGTTGCGTGGGCCGCGCGCCTCTCCGAGGAGGTGCTCACCGAGACCGACTTCTCCGACACGGCCCGCATCCGCGACATTCTGGCCCAGCGCCGCATCGCCATGGAGCAGGCCTTCGCCTCCTCGGGCCACAGCGCCGCCATGGCCCGCGCGGCCTCCTACTATCTGCCCGCCGCGGTGGTGCGCGAGCAGTTGGGTGGCGTGGACTTCTACCGTTTCCTGAAAGAGCTGCTGGCGCACTTCGATGAGCGCGCCGAGGCCCTTTCCGCCAAGCTGGCCGAGCTGGCGAGTCGCATCGTCACCGACGGGGGCTGCACGCTCTCCTTCGCCGGCGCCGACGAGGATCTGGCGGGCTTCGCGGCTGCCTCTGCGCCCTTCGGGGGCGCGCCTGCCGACGCGGCGCTTACGGCGCCCGCGCCCGTAAACCGCCACGAGGCCTTCGTCGTGGCCAGCGACGTCACCTACACGGCCGCGGGCTGGGATCGCCGCCTGCTCGGCGCGCCTTACAGCGGGCTGTGGCTTTTGGCCTCGCGCATTCTCTCCTACGATTATCTGTGGAGCGAGGTGCGCGTGAAAGGCGGCGCCTACGGGGCTGGCTTCCAGACGACCCGCTGCGGCTCGAGCCGCTTCTATTCCTACCGCGACCCGCGCATCGACGAGACTGTCGAGCGCTTCCGCAGCGCCGGCGGCTGGCTGGCCGCCCAGTTTGCGCCCACCGAGGCGGAGATGGACGGGTACGTGGTGTCCACGGTGGCCTCTCTCGACGCCCCGGCCAAGGCCCGCGAGCTTGTGCGCCGCCAGGACGGCATGTACTTCGCCGGGTACGGGCTGGCCGACCGTGCCCGGGTGCGCGAGGAAGTGCGCGAGGCGAGCGAGGAGGCGGTGCGCGCTCTGGGTGCGGCGGTGGACGCCATCGCCGGCGAGGGGCTGGTGTGCGCCTTCGGCAACGGGGACATCATCCGCGCCTCGCGCGAGAATTTCGCGGTCGTCGACCTTCTGGCCTAGCGCCCCCCTTCGGCCGCCGCGTCGAAGGGGGAGCGTTGCGCTCTGCCGCCCTTGAGGCGAAGGCGGCCGTGCAGAACTGGTGCAGGCCTTCGGGCGAATCGGCCGCATCAGCTATAATAAGGTGTTCCTCGAACAGAAAGGACCCATTGCCCCATGGCGAATTCCAAGGAGTTCTCCCACATCACGGTCACGCCCGGCGATGACGACGATGTGGTCATCCAGGCCGGCGTCGTCGAAGAGGCTGCGCTGCCCGTAGAGCCGGAGGCCTTCGAGGGCGTCGAAGAAGTCGTCGAAGAGGTCGCCGGGCCCGCTGATGCGGCCGACAAGGCTGCATCTCCCGAGGCATCTTCCGCCGCGCCGGCCAAGACCGACGGCTATCGCGAAACAACGCTCGAAGATCTGGAGGCCGGCGCAATGTCCACCACCCAAAAGGCCGTTATCATCGTGGCCGTGCTGGGCATAATCGCTTTTGTGGCATGGTACGTGCTGGCGCACTAGGCGTCCGCCTTCCCGAGATACGAGAGGATTGACGAGCACATGGTGAGAAAGAGCAAGCACGGGCGCACCCCCCAGGAGACCGACGGCAACGCCATGGGCCTCACCGAGGCCTTCCACCCCATCTCCGACGATGGCTTCACCACGGCCATGGCGCCGCTGGATGCGGGCGGCGCGTCCATCAGCGGCGAGGAGGTGGCCGCAGGCCCCGACGGCGTTTTCGAGGCCATAGACCTCAACGACGGCGAGCGGCTTGACGAGGAGGGGCTGCCCGAGGGGGAGTCGTTCCCCGACGAGGAGGCCTATCGGGACTTCTATGCCGGCCGCCCTCTGGATGACGGGCCCGATGCCGAGCGCGCTCTCTTCGATGGCGAATGCGCCTCTCCCGACGAGGCCCCGCTGCCCGAGGCCGTGCCCCTGGGCGTGGTGAGCGCCGATACCGCCGCCACCAAGCCGGCGAGCAAGGCCGTCCACAGCCCGAAGCGAGGCGAGGGCGCCCCGCGCGGCCGCCACGCCAAGCACGCGAGCGCCATGAACGACGGCGCGAAGAAGAAAGGCGAGGTGCCCGAGTACATGCGCAAGTCGCGTCGCATGCGCCGCATCCTCATCGTGGTCATCGTGCTGCTCGTACTCATCTTGGCCGCCATGGCCTATTTCGGCGTGCAGCTGTACAAGGAGGCCTCCTCCAGCGCCGTGCAGCAGGTGCTCTCCACCGAGCAGGAGACCGAGGCCATCGCTCCCGAGGACGCGAGCGATTCCGCCGATACGGCCAAGGTCACCACGGTGCCCGATCTGGTCACGCTGCTCGGGCTTACCCAGGAGCAGGCGGTGGACAAGCTGCAACACGGTGCCACGCCGGCCGAGCCCCGCGCGGTGAACGAGGAGGGCAATCCCATCAAGACCGAGGTGCGCGTAGCGCTCACGGCCGAGCCCGCCGACAGCCGCACGGGCACGCCCACGGTGTATCTGGGCCTCGATGCCGACGGCAAGATCGTCCAAGCCGGCTACTCCACCTCTACCAGCTCTCTGGGCTACGGCTCGCTCAGCTTCAAGGACGCCGTGCTGAAAGAGCACATCATCGAGAAGACGCTCGCAGAAGCCGGCGTGCCCGTTCACGAAGATGCGGTCGTGCTGCCCGATGATGCCGAGGAGTACACCTCCTACGACACCGATGGAACCACCATCACCAAGGAGTACTGCTCCTTCAACGGGGAGGTGGACGTCGACGGTGCGCCCCATGCCTGGTCGGCGGTGCTTTCCTACGACTACTCCATGGCCAACGCCTCCGACAATCTCGCCGACACCGTCCGCACCATCTTCATATATGTAAATTCATAAAAAGCTCCTTGCGCGGGGGACGGCCTGACGCTATACTAGGCAAGCTGTCAATCAAGCGAGGGCGATGAGCTCTCCACCTGGTTCGGCGCCTTTCAAGGTAGCTGATGGGTAGCGCAGATACATCTTTGCGTGTAAACCCGCCGCGTGCCTTCAGGGCCCGGCGGGTTTTTATGTGTGAGAACACGAAAAGGAGGTGAGCGCGATAGCTGCTCAAGAGCCCCGGCTCAACGACGAGATCACCACGCGCGAGTGCCGTCTCATCGATTTCGACGGGAACCAAATGGGCGTGTACCCCACGCACCAGGCCCAGCAAATCGCCGACGACATGAATCTCGATTTGGTGGAGATCGCTCCGAACGCCGATCCGCCCGTATGCCGCATCATGGACTACGGGAAGTTCAAGTACGACCAGGCTATCAAGGCCAAGCAGGCTCGTAAGAACCAGAACAAGATCGAAGTCAAGGAGATGAAGTTCCGCCCGAAAATCGACGTGGGGGACTACACCACCAAGAAGAAGCACGTGCTTCGCTTCCTCGAGGCCGGCAACAAGGTGAAGATCACCATCATGTTCCGCGGCCGTGAGATGGCCCACCCCGAGCAGGGCCTCTCCATTCTGGAGCGGTTGGCCGACGATTTGAAGGACATCGCCGTCATCGAGAACCAGCCGAAGATGGAAGGGCGCAACATGCATATGCTCATCGCCCCTCTGCCCGCTCAGGCGAAAAAGAAGAAGGACTCCAAGAACGAAGAAGGAAAGGACAACTAATGCCCAAGATGAAGACCCATCGCGGTATGGCCAAGCGCGTCCGCAAGACCGGCACTGGCAAGCTCATGCGCGCCAAGGCCTTCAAGAGCCACATTCTTACCAAGAAGACTCAGAAGCGCAAGCGCAACTTCCGCCACGAGACTGAGATCGCTGAGGCCGACAGCAAGGTCGTCAAGCGTCAGCTCGGCCTTCGCTAGTTATCGTTTCCAAGGAGTGATTAAGATATGCCTCGTGTAAAGCGTTCCGTTCATGCCCGCAAGAAGCGTCGTACCGTCCTTAATCGTGCGAAGGGCTACTATGGCGCGAAATCCCGTTCCTATCGTGCCGCGAAGGAGCAGGTGCAGCATTCGCTTCAGTACATGTACCGCGATCGCCGCAACAAGAAGCGCGAGATTCGTCGCCTGTGGATTACCCGCATCAACGCTGCGGCCCGTATCAACGGCATGAGCTACTCGGTGTTCATGAACGGCCTGAAGAAGGCCGGCGTCGTGCTCGACCGCAAGGTGCTCGCCGACATGGCCGTCAATGACCCCGCCGCCTTCGCCGCTTTGGTGGAAGTCGCCAAGAAGGCTGTCGCGTAAGCGCTTGACGTTCCCAGAGAGCTCACACGAAAAAGGACCCTTCGGGGTCCTTTTTCGTGCTGGGTGAAGTTTGTTGAGGGGCTTGCTAGACGGCTTGGGCGACGAGCCTCAGCTCGATACGGGCGAAGGCGTCGTCGATCTCGCCGAAGGGCTCTTCCTTGATGCTTTTCTCGGACAGGCCCTCGTCGCCCATGAGGGTGCGGTTCAGGTAGGCGTCGGCGGCCTCGCGCGGGGTGGAGTCGCCGAAGAGAACCGGTTCGATGCCGATTTCGTCCAAGGCGGCCAGGCCCTCGGGCGTGAACTGGTGGGCGATGAGCGCATCCACTCCCATCTGCTTCAGGATGGAGGCGCGCTCGTGCGGTGTAAGGCCCATGTTGGGCACGTTGCTGCAACTAGTGATAACGCCGTTCTCGACACCGTAGCAGGTGAAGCTCGAGCAGGTGGCTGCCTGAGAGGCGATGACGAGTCCGTCGCAAGCGACAGCGATCTTCATGCAATATTCCCTTCCCCAGAAATACTGACGTTACGATACCTGAATTACGCCTCGTCAATTGTGGAGTACGGCAAGTGGAGGGCTAGAGGCGGCTAGCCGCGACGCTTGCCGCCGCGCTTGGCCGCCACGGCGGCGCGATGGGCGCGGCCCGGACGGAAGTCCCCCGAGGTGCGCGCCGCACCGGCGCTCTTGCCCGCGCGGGCTGCGCCGCCTTTGGAGGCGGTCGTCTTCGAAAGGGCGCTCTTGGGGCGGGAGGAGCCTTTGCGCGCATTCTGGCTTGCGCCGGCGCTCTTGCCGCCCTGCTTCTTGCGCGTGTTGCGCTGACGGGCCTCGGCAGCCTCGGCCTCGGCGCGCTCTTTGGCCTTCGCTTTGCGCTTCTCCTTCTTGGCTTGCTCGCGGGCCGCCTCGGCCAGTTCCGGATCGCGGCGGGCATGGGCTCGGGTGGCGCGCTCGGCGGCGGCCTCCGCGGCCTCTTCCAGATTGAATCCCGCCACCTCTATCTCGGGAATGTCGCGCTTGATGAGCTTTTGGATGGCGGCGAGCTCGTCTTTGTTCTCCGGACTCACGAAAGTGACGGCGAAGCCCTCGGCTCCGGCGCGGCCCGTCCGGCCGATGCGGTGCACATAGTCCTCGGCCTGGGTGGGCACGTCGTAGTTCACCACGTAGGAGACCTCGTCCACGTCGATGCCGCGGGCGAGCACGTCGGTGGCCACGAGGATATCGGTGGTGCCCGAGGCGAAGTTGTCCAGGGCGCGCTTGCGCTGGTTCTGGGAGCGGTCGGAGTGGATGGCCTCGGCGTGGTAGCCCGCGCGCTTGAGCTTGCGGCAGGCGGCATCCGCGCGATGGCGCGTGCGGGCGAACACGATGACGCGGCGGCTTCCGTGCTCTTTGAGCAGCGCCGCCAAAAGGTCGGGCTTGAGGGCGTGGGGCACGCGGGCGATGTACTGCACCACGGTGTCGGCGGTCTCGCCCTTGGCGGCGATCTGCACGATGGCCGGGTCGTCGAGCATGGCGTCTACCTGGTCGAGCACGCCCTTGTCGATGGTGGCCGAGAACAGAAGGGTCTGGCGCGTTTTGGGCGTTGCCTCTACGATGCGGCGCACCGAGGGGAGAAAGCCCATGTCCAGCATGCGGTCGGCCTCGTCCAGCACGAGCACCTGCACCTGGGAGAGGTCGACGGCCTTCTGGTTCATAAGGTCGATGAGGCGCCCCGGCGTGGCGATGAGCACGTCCACGCCCCGGGCGAGACGGTCGATCTGCGGATCGATCTTCACGCCGCCCACGACGTTGGCCACGCGCAGCCCGCGGGTTTTCGCGATGATTTGGCAGACTTCCTGTATCTGCATGGCAAGCTCGCGGGTGGGGGTGATGACGAGCATGGCCGGCGCCTTCTTGCGCTCGGCGCGGGCCAGCCCGTCGAGGGTGGGCAGCGAGAAGGCGGCCGTCTTGCCCGTGCCGGTCTTGGCGGCGGCAATGATGTCGCGGCCCTCGAGCACGAGCGGAATGGCCTGGGCCTGCACGGGCGTGGGCTCGGTGTAGCCGAGGTTGTCTACGGCGGTGAGGGCGGCCTCGGAAAGACCGAGTTCGGCAAAGGTGGTCATGAATCTCTCTTTCGTGGTGTCATGCGCGGCGCGAGCGGAGGCGCCCCGCGATGGGTTAGCGGACATGGGCGGGCTTGTTGCCCCAGTAGAAGTGAAGGAAGTGCCTGGCCCGAAGCTTTGGATCGCGCGGGGGCTCGCGACGGATGAGGGCGAAGGTGGCCCGGGCGATGGCCTCGGCAGCGTGGGGGCGCCGCAGCAGCGCCGCGTTCATGAGCATGGCGTTCGCGCTCGCGCTGTGGTCGCTGATGTGGCGCAGCGTGTCGAGCAGCTCGCGGGGGGTGGTGGCGGCCATGGCGGCGCCGGCGGCGGTGAGCATGCGCACGTTGGCCTTTTCCTGCCCGTAGGCGCGCCCGAGCAGGATCATGGGCGCATGGGCGCACAGGCACTCGGTCACGGTAAGGCCGCCAGGCTTGCAGATGACCAGGTCGGCGGCTTCCATCAGCTCGGCCATGGCGTTGACGTAGCCGAGCACCGTCACGTTGGAAAGCCCGTATTCGGCCATTTGTCGTCGCAGCTCGCGCTCGTACTTCTCGTCGTCGCCGGCCACGATCACGAGCTGCATCGAGGGCAGCGAGTGCATAAACGGCAGAATTTCGCTGATAGCCGAGCGGAAGTGCACATAGGGCTGGGGCAGCTTCGCCCCGGCCAGGGCCAGCACCACCTGCTTGTCCTCGGGCAAGCCGAAAGTGCGGCGCGCCTCCTTGCGGTCGTAGGTCTTCGAGAAGGCGGGACTTGCCGGGATGCCGGTGATGTGGATGCGGTCCTCGGGCACGCGACGGGGGCGCAGCGTTTCGGCCATGGACTCGTTGGCCACGCAGAACAGGTCGGTGTGCAAATGCGGCCACAGCCCCTCGGCCTCGTAGTCGGTGGGCACGCACAGGATAGGGAAGCTCAGGCCCGTGATCATGCGCGCCGACACGGCCACATTGGCGGCGGTGATGTGGGTGCACACGATGGCCGCCGGACGCAGCCGGCGCACGTACTCGGTGAATTTCGGGTACATGAGGCGCGCCCAAATGGTGCCGCCGCCCCACAAGAGCCGTCCTGTGAGGGTGTAGCGCCAGGTGAGGTCGTAGAAGGGGCGCGTCCAGCCCGTGAACATGGAGGCGGTCTTGTCGCCGTCGAAGACGATGCGGCCGAAATCGAGGATGTCGAGCACGCGCGCAGTGGAGCGCGCCTCGAGGGAGGCGGCCTCGCCGGCAGCGCGCGCTTCGTCCCTTGCCTCTTCCAAAGCCTCGGCGATGGCGTTGGCAGCCGAGCGGTGGCCCGAGCCCACCGAGGCGTGCACCACTAAAATGAGCGGGTGCTCGCGGGCCTCCTCGGCCGTGCGCTCCGGTGCGGACAGGGCCTCAGCGATGGCCTGCTGGGCAGGGGAGAGGGCTTCGGCTCCAGCCAGAGCGAGGGCGGTATCGGTGTTGGTGGGAACGGGTGCGGCCGTGGCGGGCGCGGGATTCTTGGCGCCCTGCTGCGACGTCGCAGGTTCTGTGTGCTGTGCTTCCATGGAATTCATCATAGCTTATTTTGCCTCGGCTCCCGATGCGCCGCGCGCTTCCGCGCTAATATGCCAGAAAACGGCAGCGAAATGCCGCTTCTCCTTCGTAATGGCACGCTTCGAAAGCAAGGACGAGAAACACCCTACTCGAGTACGGCGCCGGTGTCGCCGTCGAGGAAGATCTTGCGGGTCACGAAGTTGTAAGCCATGACGATGGCCGTGGCGACGATCTTCACGATGAGGTAGCTTACGCCGAGCAGCGAGGTGCCGAGCCACATGAGCAGATCGTTGATGCCTAGGCCGACGACCGACAGCACCACGAAGATGACGAACTCGCGGCGGCGGGAGAGCCCCTCTTTGTGCGTGAACACATAGCGCATCGAGGCCAGGTAGTTGAAGACGACCGACACCGTGAACGAGATAGTGGCGCTCACAAGGTAGTTGACGCCGGCTAGCTCGGTGAGGGCCACCAAAAGGCCGTAGTCGATAACGAAGGCGATGACGCCCACTACGCCGAACTTCATGAACTGCTGGACGAGCTTCTTCATCGTTTCCCCCGTGGCCTTCCATAAAGAAACCCCGCTCGCAGGCGGGGTTCAGCGATTCTAAAGTGGTGCCCCCAACGGGAATCGAACCCGTATTTCAGCCTTGAAAGGGCCGCGTCCTAACCGTTAGACTATGGGGACCGCTTAAAACAGCTTGCATAGTATGGCAGAGTGCACCGCGCTTTGCAAGGAGATTGCGTGCATTTTCTCGGCGACGGGTCTAGCGGTTCGCGTCAGCCTCCATAACCCGGTACACGCTCATCTCCCATTGGCGGCGGTGGGACTTCGCCACCGTGTCCAGGATCAGGCCCGCCGTCCACGAGAGCGCTGCGATGAGCATGAGCGCCACGGCCAGCACCGCGCTCGGCAGCTTCGACACGAAGCCGGTGTCGAAGTACTCGCCGATGACCGGCACGCCGAAGGCGAGGCCCACGAGCGCCAAGAGCACGCCCATCCAGCCGAAGAAGGCCATGGGCTTGTAGTCGCGGAACAGGCTCGCGATGGCCGCGAGCACGAGCGCCCCGTCGGTGAAGGTGGACAGCTTGCTCTCCGAGCCGGCGGGCCGGTCGCGGTAGTCGATGGGCACGTCGGCCACCCGCCAGCGGCGGTCCACCGCCCAGATGGAGATCTCGGTCTCGATCTGGAAGCCGCCGCTCATGACGGGCATGGTCTTCACGAAGGCCCGCGAGAAGGCGCGGTAGCCGGTCATGACGTCCTCGAAGGCGTAGCCGTAGATCAGCCGGATGAGCCGGCGCACGAGGTTGTTGCCGAAGTTGTGGAAGGGCCGCTCGTTCTCCTTGCCGTAGGCGCCGTTGGAGATGCGGTCGCCCACGGTCATGTCCGCCTCGTCGGCCGCCAGCGGCGCCAAAAGTAAGGTCGCCGCCTCGGCCGGGTAGGTGTCGTCGCCGTCCACCATGAGGTAGTACTCGGCGTCGATGTCGCGGAACATGGAGCGCACCACGTTGCCCTTGCCCTGGCGGGTCTCCCGGCGCACCACCGCGCCGTGGGCCGCGGCGAGCTCCGCCGTGTCGTCGGTGGAGTTGTTGTCGTAGACGTAGATCGTCGCCTTAGGCAGCGCGGCGCGGAAGTCGTCCACCACCTTGGCGATGGTGACGGCCTCGTTGTAGCAGGGCACGAGCACGGCCACGCCCTCCCCGCGGCAGGCAGCGTCGACGGCGGCGCGGGTGGCCGTAGCATTCGAAATAGTTGCGATATCGGTCACGGGAGAGGCCTCCTGTCCAATTCTTACTCGACTCGTCATCGTAACCGAACAGCGCCCCCAAGTGAAAGCGCTGCAGCAAAACTTAACCGAATTGGCGAAAAATGGCGTTTCGAGGCGCAACAACTTTGCCGCGAGATTCAACGGATGTCTCCGACCTGGGAAAACGCGAGTGTGAAAGTGCTCATGCGGCCCGAAGCCGTTCGCTTCGCAGCATAATTGCGCCCCGAAACGCCATTTTTCGCCATAAAGACGCCCGAGGGCGGAAACGAGTTGCGAACGGCGCGGAGGGGACGCGGGGCGCTTGCTCGCCGCTTTGCTACAATGGCGGCAAGCAAGCGCCCTGATTAGGAGGCAATCGTGGTCCCGTCAATTGAAGAAGGAAGAATCGTCCTCATTGCGAATCCCGTGTCGAAGAGCGGGCGCGGGGCGGTGGCGGCCTCCGAGGCGGCGCGTCTTTTTCGCGAGCGGGTGGGGGAGGAGCGCTTCGAGCTGCTCACCACGGCCCGGCCCCTGCACGGAGAAGAGCTGGCGCGCGACTTGCCCGACGACGTGGGCTGCGTCATCGCGCTTGGTGGCGACGGTCTGGTAAACGAGGTGGTGAACGGCCTTATGGCCCGCAAGCGCGAGGACCGCCCGGCGCTTGCCGTCATTCCCGTGGGCTCGGGCAACGACTACGCCGAGACCCTGGGCATGGCCTATGCGGTGCCCACGGCGGTCACCGAGATTCTGCGCTTTCAGACCAAGCGCGCCGATGTGGGTCGCGTGAACGGCCGCTATTTTGCCGAGACGCTCTCCTTCGGGCTGGACGCCGCCATTGCCCTGGATACCGTGGACCGCCGCCAGAAGTCGGGCCGGGCGGGCACCATGCTGTATCTGGAAAGCGCCGTGGACCAGCTGTTCAAGCACTTGCGTCTCTATGATTTCAAGATGAACGTCTTGGCCGCGGAGCCGGGGTGCGCGCCCCATTCCGAGCAGGACGAGGCCTATCTGGTGGCCGTGCAGGTGGGCCCTACCTACGGCGGCCACTTCCGCATCACGCCCAAGGCGCGCTTCGACGATGGGCTTTTCGACATCTGCTGGGCCACGCCGGAGCTTGCCCCCATGCGCGCGCTGGCGCTCTTGCTGCGTGCGCGCGGCGGCAAGCACACCGGTAGCTCCCATATCCATTTCCGCCGGGCTCAACGCCTCGTGCTCGATTTCGAAGAAGAGCCGCCGGCTCAGATGGACGGCGAGAAGGTCTCCGGCACCCACTTCGTCATCGACTGCGTGCCCGATGCCCTAACAGTCGTCGTCGGCCAGCGCTAACCTCGACCAACGCCCACCTCGACCAACGCTCACCTCGACCAACGCTCACCTCGGTCGACACCGTCTTCGCCCAGCGCCAACAACGCGAAGATGCCTGCACTTTTGTACGGTTTGCTTCTCGGGAAAGCGGACTTGTGGCCACTTTTGCATGGATTCAAGGAAGAAAACTGTAGAAAAGTATGGGCAAGTACCGTGCCTTCTGCATTCTCTCCGTAGGGACGGACTTCGGTCTGCCGTTGCGCGTTTTTTTTTGCTGGGGGGGTAAGGGAAAAGAAAGATGGTGCCCTCGACAGGATTCGAACCTGCGGCACCTTGCTCCGGAGGCAAGTGCTCTATCCCCTGAGCTACGAGGGCACGTAAGTCAGGTCCCCGTCAGACGGGGTGCTGCGCTATTATAGGGCAACTGCGCCGCCGCGGGCGGCAAATCGGCAAAATACCTCATGGATGGAACAGGAGCGCCTCGTGGAAGAAAAGCGTCCCGCGAATCAGCCGTCGACAACGGCTCCGACGGATACCCCGCACCTCAAGGGGAAGGATGCAGCCTGCGGTGGTGCCCGCCAGGAGTCGGGGGCGTCTGCCGCCGCATCCGAGCTGGTGCGCATCGAGCGCATGAGCTATGGCCCGGCGGCGGTGGGGCGGCTCGCGAGCGGCAAGACCGTGTTCGTGGAAGGCGCGGTGCCGGGAGATGAGGTGCGCGTGGCCATCGATGAGGAGAAGCCCCGGTTCGCCCGCGGACGGGTGGCCGAGCTTGTGGCCCCCTCGCCCGAGCGCGTGGCGCCGCCCTGCGCGCTGGCCTGCGGGGGCTGTCCCTGGGCGATCCTTTCCTATGACGCCCAGCTGGCTGCCAAGCGCGCCTCGGTGGTCGATGCCCTCACGCGCACGGCGCACATGGACGCCGCCCGCGCCGAGGCCCTCGTGGCGCCGTGTGCGCCCTCCAAGCGCCAGTGGGGCTACCGCAACAAGCTGGAGCTGTCCTGCGGCACCGACGCCGCCGGCCGGCTCATCCTCGGCATGCGTCCCGAGTCCGGCGCCGATGTCGTCTCGCTGGATACGTGCCCCTTGGCCCATCGCACCATCGAGGGCGCGCCGAAGGCCCTGCGCGGCGCCTTGCGCTACCTGTCCGGCAGCGAGGACTTGGGCCTGTTCCGGGTGGGCGTGCGCGGCAGCCTGCGCACCCGCGATGTGGAAATCGCCCTGTGGACCACGCCGGGTGCCTTCCCGCGGGCCGCTGCGGCCAAGACCCTCGCGAGCGCGCTCAAGAACACCTCGGTGGTGCGCGTGGTGGCCGAACCGGGGCGCGCCCGGAAAGTGAAGAAGGTGGAGGCCCTGTCGGGCAAGGGCTGCTGGGAAGAGGAGCTCGCCGGCGCGCGCTTTCTCGTCAGCGCCCCCTCGTTTTTCCAGGTGAATACCGCCCAAGCCGAAAAACTCGTGGAGCTGGTGCTTGCGGGTCTTCAGGTGCGGAAAGGTGATTATGTGGCCGACCTCTACTCCGGGGCGGGCACGTTCTCCCTCCCGCTCGCCGCTGCCGGCGCCGAGGTGGTGGCCGTGGAATCGGCCGGCAGCTCGGTGCGCGATTTGCGCCGCAACGCCGAGCGCGCCGGGGTCGAAATCGATGTCGTCGGCGGCGATGCCGCTCGCGAGCTTCCCGAGCTGGGCGATTTGGACGCGCTCGTAGTCGATCCGCCCCGGGCGGGCCTGGCTGACGGGGTCGTCGCCTCCATCGCCGCCGCCGCGCCGCGGCGCGTGGCCTACGTCAGCTGCGACCCGGCTACCTGGGCCCGCGACGTCGCCCGCTTCGAGAGGGAGGGCTACCGACTTGCGGATGCGACCCCCGTCGACCTCTTTCCGCAGACCTACCATGTGGAAGTGGTTAGCATTTTTGAGCGCTGCGGCTCCTAACCTGCTAGAATCATTCCCCGTATGCAATGAGACGTGCTCCTGTTGCGATGCCCGAAGCGTCGCGGTGCCGTCGCCGAGATAAGAAGGAGGAGCCCCATGGCTCTTTACACTCCCGAGTACCAGCCCACCGGCAAGGAAATCGCCGTTATCAGCACCTCCAAGGGCCCCATCCGCGTGCAGCTGGCGGGCGCCGACGCCCCCATTCACGTGGGCAACTTCGTGGAGCTGGCGCAGAAGGGCTTCTATGACGGCCTGAAGTTCCACCGCTATGTTCCGAACTTCGTCATCCAGGGCGGCGATCCGCTTACGCGCGACGCCACCCCCGAGCAGGTGGCCCGCGGCGGCCGCTTCGGCACCGGTGGCCCCGGCTACATGATTAAGGAAGAGTACACCACCAATCCCAACAACAAGCACCTTGACGGCACGCTGGCCATGGCGCGCTCGGCCATGCCCGATTCCGCCGGCTCCCAGTTCTACTTCTGCCTGGGCGCTCAGCCGATGCTCGATTCCGGCTACACGGTGTTCGGCCAGACCCTCGAGGGCCTCGACGTCATCAAGGAGCTGCGCGCCGGCGATGTTATCGAGTCCGTCGTCATCGAGAACGCCGCTGAGTAAATCTCGCCGCGCGGCCGCGGGCCCGTGCCTCCCGCCGCGCTTCCCGCGCCTTGGGCGCTTCACCCCGAATGTCTAGCGAAGGAAGTCTATGAACAACGAGTTATTCGACCAAGCAAATGAGCGCTACCGCCTGCGCGACTACCGCGGCGCGCTGATGGCTTTCACGGAATGCTTGCAGGACACGAACTTCCCGCTGGCCCCCGGGGAGATGGGTCTTCTCTACCACCAAATCGGCAACTGCCTGGTGAAGCTGAAAAACCCTCGCGAGGCCATCCAGGCCTACAGCCAGGCCACGGCCGATACGGCCTACGGCGCCATGGGCACGGTCGAGTGCAACCTCGGCATGGCCTACGCCTCGCTGCGCGACTACGAGAACGCCATCCGCTGCTTCGAGCGCTCGGTCACCGACGCGGCCAACCCCACGCCCTATAAGTCCTACATGGGCATGGGCAACGCGCTTATGAAGCTCGGCAAGTCCGCCGAGGCCGGCGTGGCCTTCCGAGAGGCCGCCCTCGACGAGTCGAACCCCGACCCCACCAAGGCGCTTCTGAACCTCGGCGTGTGCTTCATGGCCCTGAACCGCCCGGCTGACGCCGTGGCTTCCTACGAGAGCGCGCTGCAGTTCGATATGCAGCCGGCCACGCGCAACAAGCTGCAGGCGAGCCTCGGTCAGGCCTATGTGGCCTGCGGCCAGATGGAGAAGGCCGTGCACGCCTTCGAGGAGGCCATCGCCGACAAGACCTACTTCCTGTCCGATTCCGCGAGCGTCGATTACCAGCGCGCCGTGGGCGCGGTGGCCCAGGGCACCAGCGAGCAGAACCAGGCCACCCAGGTGCTGCAGCTGGCCGACATGTCCGGGCTTGACGTGGCCGCCGATGGCACGAGCGTCTACGACGACGTGGTCTACGACGGCGACGCCTCCGAGGCCTTCTACTACGACGAGGGCACCTACGAGGCCGACCCGGAGAGCTTCCCCGGCTATGTGGGCGCCTACGAGAACGTCGACAACGACCGCTTCTTCACCGCCACCGACGCCGAGCTGGAGCAGTGGTCGCGCGGTCTGGCCAAGCAGGACCGTAAGCGCCGCAACGTGGGCCTGAAGATCCTGCTGCTCTTCGTCATCGTCATCGTGTTGGCCGCAGCGGCCGGCGTGTTCGCCTACACCCAGGGCTACGGCTATCCCACGGTGCAGATGGTGACTACCGAGCTGTTCAGCGACCCGTCTGCGGCCGCCGATACGGTGTTTTCCGCCGATGTGGACAAAGACGCCATTCCGGCCATGCTCGATCCGGTCGTGACCGACCCCGACGTCGCCGTCGATGGCGTGAGCCGCTCCATGACCGAATCCACGGTCTACGCCACGGCCACCACCGAGGAGGGCGGTTCGGTGCAGTACCGCGTCTCCATGGTGCGCGACGGCATCACGTGGAAGGTGAGCAACGTCGAGCTGTACTTCCCGAGCCAGGCCTAGACGCCCGCTCCCGCGCCGGGCTCATGGGCTTCGGCGCTGCGCCGAGCGCGACTCGCTCGGCTTTCCAAGGCAAACGCGGCCCGCGCCCCTGCGGGCCGTCTGCATGCAAGATCAGCATTTGAGGAAAGGATTCCCATGGCAATTCAGAAGACCTACTCCATGATCAAGCCCGACGGCGTGCGCAACGGCCACATCGGCGAGATTATCAACCGCTTCGAGCGCGCCGGCCTCACCGTCGAGCGCATGGAGCTGGGCATGGTCACTCCCGAGCAGGCCCGTGCCAACTACGCCGAGCACGAGGGCAAGCCCTTCTACGACGGCCTCATCGCCTATATCACCTCGGGCCCCGTGGTGAAGATGGTCATCTCCGGCGAGGGCGCCGTGGCCAAGTGCCGCTCGCTCATGGGCGCCACCAACCCGGCTGAGGCGGCTCCGGGCACCATCCGCGGTGACTTCGGCCTCAACATGGACGAGAACGTGATCCACGGCTCCGATTCCCCCGAGTCCGCCGAGCGCGAGATCAATATCTTTTTTAATTAAAAAAGATTAAGCCGACACTGCGAAGCCCCGGATGCACCGATATTTGGCGCTTTCTCGTTTTCCTTCGCGTACCTTAAGTACGCTCAGCCGCGAGACGCGCCAACTATCGGCATCCCGGGGCTTCTCGCTGACTTTGGCAACAATGCAAGTCTTATCTAAAAGCGCGTAAGCGCTTTTTTGGTATGTCTATCTGGATTTTCGGGGCCGTCAGTCGAAGGGAGGTGACGGGGGAGGGCGCGACCCGTTACCATGGGACCAACGGATCAGCTGCGCGGGGCTTGCGCGCGCTCACGATTAAAGGAACAAGATCGCCTATGCTGTATCGCGTCATCGACGAGGCGGAGATGCCTGCCCTCGTCGCCGCTTTCATGGAGCGCTACGAAGTGGTGGCGCCGGTCAAGCGGGGAAGCACGTACGTGTTCTCCGCCGTCGACTCCTTCGAGGACATCGTGCTGGACTACCCCACGACCATCGCCTCGCCGAAGAAGTACTTCCTGCCGCCTAAGGAGACCCTCTTCGAGTTCGATGCCACCACCAACGAGGTGACCGACCACATAGAAGAGGTGCGCCCCCGGGTGCTCTTCGGCGTGCATGCCTGCGACATCAACGGCATCCTGAACCTGAACAGCGTCTTCACCGATTCGCGCTACCCCGACCCTTACTATGCGGCCCACAACGCGGCCACGCTCATCGTGGGCGTGAACTGCATGCCCTCTGAGAACTGCTTCTGCAACCTCATGGATTCGGAGGAGGCGCGCCCGGCCTACGATCTGTTTCTCACGAACATCGGCGCCCGCTACCTCGTGTCCATCGGCAGCGTGGTGGCGGCGAACATCCTGGAGGCGGCCTGCAACGTACGCGAGGCCACCGACGAGGACCGCATCGCGTTTCGCGCGGCCACCCGCGCCCGCCAGCGCGCCTTCAACGAGGACATTCCCGACATCCAGGAAATCCCCATGCTCATGGACGCCTTCCACGACGACGAGTTCTGGGAGGAGCTGGGCGGCCGCTGCCTGTCCTGCAACGCCTGTGCCAACGTGTGCCCCACCTGCTACTGCTTCGATATCCGCGACACGCTGGACCCGGGCGCGGAAACGGGCCGCCGCGAGCGGGTGTGGGACGCCTGCACCTCGCCGCAGTTCGCCATGGTGGCCGGCGGGCACAACTTCCGCCCGACGCCAGCCACCCGCGTGCGCCACCGCATGTACCACAAGCTCAACGGCTTTCTGGCCAAGCACGACCGGAGCCTGTGCGTGGGCTGCGGCCGCTGCGTCTCCGCCTGCAAGGTGGACATCAGCCCCATCGAGGTGCTGAAGTTCTTCGATCGAAAGGGGGCTTAAATGATGCCGAATAGCACCACGGTAGCCGTCCATCCCTTCCACGATATGGGCCGGGAGGCCACCGGCGCCGAGATGATGCACGCAAATCCCTACCGTCCGTGGCCGGCGCGCATCACGTCGATCACCGAGCTCACGCCCACCGAGAAGCTCTTCGAGTTCCGCTTCGTGGACGAGCGCATCCGCGAGGCCTTCAGCCAAGAGCCGGGCCAGTTCGTGGAGCTGTCCATCTTCGGCGTGGGAGAGGCCCCCATTTCCATCTCCAGCTCGCCCACCAAGCGCGGCTTCATCGAGCTGTGCGTGCGCCGCGCGGGCCGCTTCACCGAGCGGCTGCACCAGATGCAGTGCGGCGACATCGTCGGCATCCGCGGGCCCTTCGGCCGCGGCTTTCCCATCGATGAGATGCGCGGCCACGACGTGCTGCTCGTCGCCGGCGGCCTCGGCATCGCGCCTCTGCGCTCGCTGATTAACAACATCCACGACGAGCGCAGCGAGTTCGGCAAGGTCACTATTATCTACGGTTCGAAGAACCCCAGCGAGGTGATGTTCCGCAATCAGTTCGAGATGTGGAAGCACCGCAAGGACTTCGAGCTGCACCTCACCGTGGATTCCGCCGACGAGACGTGGGACGGGGAGGTGGGTCTGGTCACTAAACCCTTCGAGCATTTGGAAATCGATCCGTCGAATACCTTCGGGGCGCTGTGCGGTCCGCCGATCATGTACCGGTTCGTCGTGCAAGAGATGCGCAAGAAGAACATTCCCTACGATCGCATCTATATGAGCTTCGAGCGCCACATGAAGTGCGGCGTGGGCAAGTGCGGCCACTGCCAGGTGGGCCATCAGTACTGCTGTATCGATGGGCCTGTCTTCAACTACTGGGAAGCCAAGAACATTCAGGGGTCGATGTAAATGAGCGAGAACACCATGCCCGCCGATTCGCAGCGCGCCCCGCGCGTCGTGGTCATCGGCCTGGCCAGCTGCTTCGGCTGCCAGATCAACATCACCAACATCGAGCGCCATCTCATGGACGTGCTCGGCCAGATCGATTTGGGCTACTGGCAGCTCACCTCGTCCGATCCCATGCCCGATGCGTTCGATGTCGCCGTCATCGAGGGGGCCGTCACCACCAAGGAGGCCGAAGAGACGGTGCGTGCCGCCCGCGAGCGCGCGCACGCGGTCATCGCCCTTGGCGCCTGCGCCGTGACCGGCGGCATTCCCGGCATTGCCTCCGATAACTTCGAGGAGCGCGTGGAGGAGATTTACGGCGATGCGGCCCCCGACGCCTGCGGCGATCTGGTCGCCCCGCGCCCTGTCTCCGATGTCATCGCCGTCGACTTCGAGGTGCGCTGCTGCCCTATTGACCCCTTCGACTTCGTGCGCGTGCTGGATGCGGCGCTCTACGGGTCGAACAGCCTGCCGGCCACCTCCGCTTTGTGCGGCGAGTGCTCTCGCAACGAGAAGGGCTGCTTTTACAAGCAGGGCACCATGTGCCTGGGGCTCGTGACCCGCTCCGGTTGCGGGGCAAAGTGTCCGGCGCTGGGCCGCCCCTGCAACGGGTGCGCGGGGCTTTCGCCCGATTCCAACGTGGAGGCCGCCCGCTACGCCGTGCGCAAGAACGGCCTTGAGGTCGAGCGCTTCAATGACGCTTTGGAGATGTTCAACGCCGTGGCCCTTGCGGCTGCGGAAGGGGAGGAGTAGCCATGGCTGCCACCGAGATTTCCGTCGACCACATCGCCCGCGTCGAGGGCCATGGCGACATTCGCCTGACCATCGAGGACGGCCAGGTCACCACCTGCGAGATGGTCGTGGTGGAGCCGGCGCGCCTGTTCGAGTCCATGGTGCGGCACCGTTCTTTCGAGGAGGTGCCCTACATCGCCTCCCGCGTCTGCGGCATCTGCTCGTCAAGCCATGTGGTCACCGACCTGCGCGCTATCGAGCAGGTGTTCGGCGTGGAAGTGACCGACCGCACCGAGGCCTTGCGCGAGCTGCTCATTTACGGTTCCTACCTGCAGAACCACGGCACGCATCTGTTCGTGTTCGCCGCTCCCGACTTCCTCGGCCACAAGTCGGTGTTCCCCTTGGCCGAGGCCAATCCGGAGCTGTTCGAGAAGGCCCTCGGGCTGAAGGCGCTGGGCAACGAGCTCTGCACGTTGGTGGGCGGGCGCTCCATCCACCCCATCACGGCGGTGGTGGGCGGCTTCACCCACGAGATTTCCGCCGATGAGTACCTGCGTCTGGCCGAGGCCATGGACGACACGCGCGAGTTCGCCTTGGCGAGCGTCGATTTGTTCCGCGATTTCGATACCGTGGACGTGCGGACCGAAGGCGACCTGCTCGCCATGGTAGAGCCCGGCGCCTACCCGGTGTGCACCTCCGACACCCTGCGCTTCGTGCGGGAGGGCTACGAGTTCAACGCCCAGGATGTGGAAGACGAGATCGAGGAGTACCCGGTGGGGCATTCCGCCGCCTTCCTCGCCCGGGCCCGCCGCACGGGCCGTCCTTACCTGACCGCCGCCCTTGCCCGCGTGAACGCGAGTTGGGACGCGCTTTCCAAGGATGCCCGCTACGCCGCCGCCAAGGCCGGCCTGCGCCCGCCGGAGTACAACCCGTTTGCCAACAACATCGCCCAGGCGGTGGAGCTGGTGGACGTGCTCGACCGCTGCGCCGCGCTCTGCCGCCGCCTCGCGGCCGACGAGTTCGAGGGCGGAAGCGAGCCCGTGAAGTTCGACGTGCGCGCTGGCCGCGGCGTGGGATTTACCGAGGCTCCGCGCGGCGCCCTGTTCCACATCCTCGATATCGACGAGGGCGGTCGCGTGCAGCGCGCCTCCATCATGACGCCCACGGCCCAGAACATCGCGAATTTGGAGGCGGACATGCGCCAGCTCGCCGAGAAGATGGTCGCCGGCGCCTACGACGCCGACCTCATCCGCCTCGAAGTAGAAAAACTCGTCCGCGCCTACGACCCCTGCCTCTCCTGCAGCGTCCATTAGAACGCACGGGGTGCCGCGCAACGGCGGCGGGGTGACCCGTGCTCAAGCAGTGGCTCGCTCGGCGGAACAGTCCACTGGACTGTTCCGTTCGCTGCGCAACCTGCGCGCGGGTCACCCCGCCGCCGTTGCGCGGCAACGATTCGCCGCCGCTTCGCCCGGACGAAATCCCTTACACCTATGGAGTTTCTACATCTGAACGGGGCCTGTGATAAAATCTAAGGCTGACTGTAACCTATACGTATCCGAAGGGTTTGCCTGTATGTCATTCCTTGATTGGTTTTCGGGCCTGACCGGTCAGATGTCCGCGGACATGGCCATCGATTTGGGCACTGCCAATACCCTCGTTGCCATTACCGGGGAGGGCATCGTCATCAACGAGCCTTCCGTTGTCGCTATAGAGAAATCCACGCAGCGCGTGCTGGCTGTCGGCCATGAGGCCAAGAACATGATCAACCACACGCCCGACGCGTTTTCCGCCGAGCATCCGCTGAAGGACGGCGTCATCGCCGACTACGACGTGACCGAGGCGATGATCAGCGCCTTCATCAACAAGGCGGCTGAGCGCAAGTACCCTTGGCAGCCGAAGCCCCGTATCGTGGTGTGCATCCCCTGCGGCGCCACTTCCGTCGAGAAGCGCGCCGTGTTCGAGGCTACCATTCAAGCCGGTGCCCGCCAGGCCTACCTCATCGAGGAGCCCATGGCCGCCGCCATGGGTGCCGATTTGCCCGTCACCGAGCCCACCGGCTCCATGGTGGTCGATATCGGCGGCGGCACGACGGAGGTGGCCGTCATCTCGCTCGGCGGCATCGTGACCTCCTCCAGCCTGCGCCTTGCGGGCAATCGCTTGGACGAGGCCATCGCCATGCACCTGCGCGACCTGCTCGGCATCAAGATCGGCGAGCGCACGGCCGAGGTCATCAAGATCAAGATCGGCTCCATCCTGCCGTTCGAGGACGGTCGCGAGCGCGATATGATCATCTCCGGCCAGGACGTGTACACCGAGCAGCCCAAGGAAGTCACCATTCAGTCCGAGGATGTGCGCGCGGCCCTTCAGGCTCCCATCGAGGAAATGGTGCTCCACATCAAGGATACCTTCAAGAAGACCAACCCCGACCTGGCCAGCGACATCATCCAAAACGGCATCCTGCTCACGGGCGGCGGCGGTCTGCTTTCCGGGCTTGATCGCTATCTCACCGACAAGCTTGAGATTCCCGTGTGGGTGTCCGAGACGGCGCTCACCAACGTGGTCTCCGGCTGCCTGAAGGTGCTCGAGACGCCGACGGCCCTCAAGCAGACGCTCATGCGCTCG
The DNA here is from genome assembly GCF_035830635.1 of Adlercreutzia shanghongiae. Taxonomy (NCBI): domain Bacteria; kingdom Bacillati; phylum Actinomycetota; class Coriobacteriia; order Eggerthellales; family Eggerthellaceae; genus Adlercreutzia; species Adlercreutzia shanghongiae. The sequence continues at coordinate 126,395 of NZ_JAYMFI010000009.1, forward strand.
AAGTAGGCATCGCGCTTCTCATGGCACTTAACTTCCAGCAACACAGCCCGGCCTCCACAGGCCGGGTGTCTCTTATTGTCGCTTTGGCGCTATCGCTCGTGTGCATCGGCCTGTACCAGGCCGAGGGCGCCGGCGGGCCGCTGCATGGGCTGCAATCCGCGGTGGAGGGGGCCATGGCGCCCCTGCAGCGGGCGAGCGCGCCTTTGACCGAGGCGGTGGACGACGCCGGTGCGGCGGCGGCCGAGGGCGGCGTGACCGAGGAGACCTACGCCACCCTGCGCGCCCAAAACGAGCAGCTCGTCCAGCAGCTCGCCGCCGCCGAGGAGCAGCGTCTGGAAAACGAGCGCTTGCGCGGACTGCTGAACCTGCGGGACATCTACGAGATCACCGGCGTCTCCGGACGTGTCATCGGGCGCACGACCGATGCGTGGAACCAAACGGTCACGCTGGACGTGGGTTCGAATTCCGGCGTGGAGACGGGCCTTACGGTGCTTGGTCCCACCGGCGTGGTGGGCCAGGTCGTTTCCGTGTCCGGCGGCTCCTGCCGCGTGCGCCTGCTCACCGACCCGCAGTCTGGCGCGGCGGCCATGGTGCAGTCGAGCCGGGCCGAGGGCATCGTGCGCGGCTCCATGGACGGTCTGCTCTATCTTGAGAACATCGGCGCCGATGTGAACATCCAGGTGGGAGACGTGGTGCTGACGAGCGGTTTGGGCGGCAGCTATACCCGCGGTCTTCTCATCGGCACCGTGGTGCGCGTCGAAGGCTCGGCGGGCAACGACACTCGCAAGATCGTCGTGGCGCCCAACGATACGGTGACGCTCATGGAGGAGGCCCTGGTGATCTTCTCCGCGGCCGAGGACGCCGCCGACCGCGCGGTGCCCGCCACGAGCGCCGGCGAGGGCGATGGCTCTGAGGGCGCTTCCGAGAGCGGGTCTGAGGGCGCTAGCCAGGGCGAAGGCGATTCCGGCGACGACCAGGGCGCCACCTCGGGCGACGGGGGCGCTGCCGGAGGCGGCGACGAGGAAGGCGGTGAGGCGTAATGGAGATTACGCGCGAGACCGTCGCGGGCGTCATCGGCGCCATCATTGCTGTGCTGCTGCAGATTGCCGTGGCTCCGGCCATCACGCTTTTCGAGGCGGTGCCCAACTTCATCGTCGCCTTCTGCATCGTGCGGGCCGTGGCGACGCCGGCCTCCTCCGGCTCGGCGATGCCGCTTATCCTGGGCCTTCTGTTCGACCTTATGGGCGGCGGCCCGGTGGGAGCTATGGCCTTTGTGCTCGTGCTGGTAACGTTTCTGGCCTCGCGCCTGTTCATGGCGCTCAACAACGATACCCTGTTCATGCCGGTGGCCATCATGCTGTTGTGCATCGTGCTCGTGGAAGTGATGTACCTGCTCATCGTCATGGTGTGCGGCGCGGATGTGCCTATGGGGGACGCCTTTCTCTACCGCACCTTGCCCTGCATGCTCTACGATTGCGTCATCGGCCTTCTGATGTACCCGCTCGCCGTCCATGTGATGGTCGATCGGCCGCGCGTCCAACCGGGGACGCCGCAGCTCCGCTAGGAAGGAGGAGCCGTGCTCGTAGCCGTTATCGTCGCCGTTTTGGCGGCGGTCATCGTTATTGTGGCCGTGGCCGCGGCCCTCGCCGTGCGCGCCCAGAAGTCCTCGCCTTCGGTCGGCAAGGCCAAGGGCGTCTCCGAGCTCTCCACCGTCGGCGTGGGCACCTCGCCCTTCGAGCGCCGCTCTCGCGCCAAGTCCGCCCGCGAGGGCGAGGTCACCGTTTCGAACTCGGAGAGCGGGGCGGCCTCGAAAAAGCCCTCCGACGAGCTGGGCGTGCGCTTTGCCGCCTTGGGCGCGGCGGCCGTGGCCATCTTCGGTGCCCTGTCGGCGAAGCTGTGGTCCATGCAGATCATGGGCTCGGCCGAATACGCCGCGGCCGCCGAGAAGAACCTCTATACCACCGTGAAGACCCCGGCCCCTCGCGGGTGCATCTACGACACCAACGGCGAGGCTCTGGTGGTGAACCGCCCGAGCCAAACCGTCGTGGCCGATGCGGAGGTGGCCGACAACCGCGATGTGGTGCGTCGCTTGTCCACGGTGCTGGGCCTGCCCGTGAACGTGGTGCTTCAGCGCATCAAGGATTCCTCGGCCGGCGCCCAGAGCCTGCGCGTGGTGGGGGAGGACGTGCGCCTGCGCGACGTCGCCTTCATCGCCGAGCACGCCGACGCCTTCCCCGGCGTCACCGTGGAGGAGCGCTCCCAGCGCGAGTATCCCTACGGCGCCCTTGCGGCCCACGTGCTCGGCTACACGAGCGCGGCCACTCCGGAGGCTCTGGAAAACCAGCCCGAGGGGCGCGAGGTGCTCGGCATCGACATGATCGGCAGCGCCGGCGTCGAGGCCACCTACGACGCGTACCTTTCCGGCGAGCACGGCGAGAGCCAGGTGATGGTGGACGCCAGCGGCCGCCGCATCTCGGTCATGAGCGACATCAAAGACTCCAAGGGCAACGATCTGTACCTCACTATAGACGCCAAGGCCCAGTATGTGGCCGATAAGGCGCTCGCGAAGCTCATCGCGCCCTCGGGCGGCGTCATCGGCACGGGCAAGGGGTCGAAGGGCGCCGTGGTGGCGCTCGATGTGACCGACGGCGCAGTGCTCGTCATGGCGAGCTTTCCCACCTTCGATCTGGCGAACTTCACCGGCGCCATTCCCGACGCGCTGTGGAAGAAGTACGGCGAAGATGAAGCCTATGCGCCGCTTAACAACAACGTGGTCTCCGGCCAGTTCATGGCGGCCTCCACCTTCAAGGCGTTCACGTCGCTGGCGGGCCTGGAATACGGCTTTGCCACCGAGGGGAGCAAGTGGGACTGCACGGGCAGGTGGGACGGCTTCGGCACCGGAGACGTGCAGCGCTGCTGGAAGCGCGACGGCCACGGCACGCTCGATCTGCACGGCGGCATCGTGAATTCCTGCGACACCGTCTTCTATGAGATCGGCAAGGCCTTCTACGACCACGGCCCCAACGGCACCGGCGAGATTTCCGAGACGGCCCTGCAGGAGTACATCGGACAGTTCGGCTTCGGCGAGAAGACTGGCATCGATTTGGGCGGCGAGGCCGTGGGCGTCATCCCCACGCCGGCCTGGAAGCAGGAAGTGTTCCGCAACCGCCCCGCCGAGGCGTCCTTTCGCGGCGGCGACTACACCAACATGATCATCGGCCAGGGCGACGTGCTCGTCACGCCCCTGCAGATCGCCTGCGCCTATGCCGGCGTGGCCACGGGCCGCATCATGCGCCCCCATGTGCTGAAAGAGGTGCGCAACGGCGAGGGGGAGACGGTGGTCACTTACCAGCCCGAGGTGGAGCGTACCCCTGAGGTGAGCGAGAGCCACCTCAGCTACGTGCGCGACGCCCTGCACGGCATGGTGCAGGAGTCCCATTCCGTGGCGCCGCTGTTCGAGGAGCTGCACATCGATGCGGCGGGCAAATCGGGCACCGGCGAGAAGCAGGACCAAAACGATACGGCCTGGTTTGTGGCCTATGCCCCCTACAACGACCCGAAGTACGTTGTGGCCTGCGTCATCGAGCAGGGCGGCGGCGGCTCGGACGTGGCGGCCCCTGTGGTGGCCGAGGTCATGGGCGCGCTCATGGATTCCGCGGCCGGCGTCTCCAACGTGAAGATCGAGCGCGTGGCTGGCTCCCCCGGCGAGTCCGTTCCCATCGCCAACGACTCCGGCGGGCGCGAGGACTAGCATGGCCCAGCAGCTTCCTCAGATACAGTCGGTCCATCGCAGCCAGGGACGTCCCTCCCATGCCTCGGCGCGCCCGAGCGCCCCCTCGGTGCTCTCGCGCATCCCCTGGGCGTTTCTGCTCGTCATCGCGCTGCTCGTCAGCTACGGGCTTCTCGTGTGCTGGTCGGCGGTGCAGGGCGACGCCGACTACAACTTCACCCGCCAGCTCCAGGGCGTGGCCGTGGGACTGGTGGCCATGGTGGCGCTGTGGGCCTTCGACTACCGCCGCTTCGCGAACTTGTCCACGGCGCTGCTCATCATCAACGTGGTGCTTATCTTGCTGCCCCACGTCCCCGGCCTCGGAACCGATGCCGGCATGGGCGCGAAATCCTGGATCAAGATCGGCATGCAGGTGCAGCCCGGCGAGTTCGCGAAGGTGACGGTCATTCTGTACGCGGCGAGTCTGGTAGCCCGCTACCAGGGAACACTGGACGACTGGCGCGAGTACTGCAAGGTACTCGGGCTTCTGCTCGTGCCCTTCGCGGCCATTATGACCCAGCCCGACTTGGGCACGGGCCTGGTGTATCTGGCCATCTCGGCGGTGGTGCTCATCATGGGCGGCGCCAAGGCGCGCTACCTGCTCATCACGCTCATCGCCGGCATCGCGGCCATTGCGGCCGTGTTCGCCGTGGACGAGCTTTTGAAGTACCAGCTGGCCGACGGCACCTGGGAGTACCGCCTTCTGAAGAACTACCAGCGCAGCCGCTTGCTCGTGTTTTTGAACCCTGAGGCCGATCTTTCCGGCGACGGCTACAACCTCGCCCAGGCCAAGATCGCCATCGGCAGCGGCGGCCTGTTCGGCAAGGGGCTTTTGAACGCCACCCAGTCGACCCACGGCTTTCTGCCCGAGGCTCCCACCGACTTCATCTTCTGCGTGCTGGCCGAGGAGTTCGGATTTGTGGGCGTCATGGCGCTCATCGGGCTGTACGCGGCGCTCATCGTCGTGTGCCTCGGTATTGCCCGGCGGGCCGACAACCTCTTCGGCATGCTCATCGTCATGGGCGTCGTCGGCATGTGGCTGTTCCAGATTCTCGAGAACATCGGCATGGACTGCGGGCTGATGCCCATCACGGGCATTCCCTTGCCCTTCGTCAGCTACGGCTCGTCGTTCATGGTCGTGAACTTCGCGCTCATCGGGCTTATCGGCTCGGTGTACTCCCATGCTTCCACGCAGTCGAGCTTTGCTCGCACCCCCTCTCACGGAAGGAAGGCATCATGAATCTCCCCATCGACATCCCGGCCCTTTTGAAAGCGGCCACCGATATCGACGAGGCGCGCAACACGCCGTTGGCCGTATCGGTCTACATCGACGAGACGGCCCCCGGGGACGTGGTGGGCCACGTGCGCAGCGCCTTTGCGAGCGCCGGCGCCAAAACCCGGGTGACTATCGGGTATCTGGACGAGAACCTGCTCGCCGATCCCTACGGTGCCGACGATATGGCCGTCATCGTGGCGGGGGATTCGCCCCGCATCGGCGAGCAGGCGGCGCACTTCCGCAACGCCGGCATTCCCGTCATGGTGGCCACCACGTTGCCCCATGCCGTGGCCGAGGCCGCCGAGAAAGCCGGTTGCGCCATTCCCGAGGGCGATATCGTGGCGCCGGACATGACCGACCCTGCGCCTTTGGGCGATGCCGCCCGCGCCCTCGCGCGCCGCATCACCGCCGGCACCACGGCCAACGACGCGCCGAGCGAGGCGGCTGCGGAGGCTGCCGAAAATGCCGCGGAGGCCATCGAGGGCATCGAGTGCGCGCTGCCGATGGAGACCGAGCCCGCCTCGGCCGAGCCCATCGCGCTTGACGGGGACGCTGCGGCCACCATGGACCGTCGCATGGGGGAGTGGATCATCGCCGCCTGCAAGGACAAGCGCCTCGCCTTCGCGCTGGCGTTTCCTTTCGTGCGCCGTCCGCTGTCGCTGGACGCGGTGCGCGCCACCTCCATCCAGAACGCAGGCATCGGCGTGGTGGTGTTCATCCCCGGCGCCGACATGCCCATCATGACGCTCAACCAGGCGAAGATGCTCCTGCAGATCGCCGCCGCCTACGGCCAGCCGCTGTCGGCCGAGCGCATCAAGGAGCTAGCCGCCGTGGTGGGCGGGGCGTTCCTGTTCCGTAACATCGCCCGCTCGGCCGCCGGCGTGGTGCCGGTGCTCGGCTGGGCCATCAAGGGCGCTGTGGGCTTTGTCGGCACCGAGGCCATGGGCCGGGCGGCCATCGAGTACTTCGAGGCCGGCGGCGACATCGTCGGCGTGGCAAGCGTGGTGCAGAAGGCCCGCGACGAGGCTGTGGAGGCCACCTCCAAGGCGGCGTCCACCCCGGCAGGGCAGAAGGTGCTCGAGGCGGCCAAGGGCGCGGGGCTTTCCGCCTTCAGGGCCGTGCGCGGCAAGGGCAAGAGCGGGGGCGCTCGTGGCTAGGCGCGATTTGTGGCCGCGCGTCGAGCCCCTGCTTGCGCGCGTGGAGCGCCCGGCCCGCTACCTGAACCACGAGTGGGGCTGCGCGGCGCCGGTGGCCGAGGGCGATACCGCCTTCTGCATGATTTACCCCGACACCTACGAGCTCGGCCAGGCCAACCAGGCCGTGCGCATCCTCGTGAACGCGGTGAACGCCGCTGAGGGCATGGGCGCCGAGCGCGCTTTTCTGCCCGCCGTGGACATGGCCGACCTCATGCGCGAGGAGGGCGTGCCGCTGTTCTCGCTGGAAAGCTGCCGTCCCGTGGCCGACTTCGACGTGGTGGGCATCACGCTGCCCCACGAGCTGGCGGCCACCAACGTGCTGGAGACGCTGGATCTGGCCGGCATTCCGTTGCGCACGGCCGACCGCGCCGAGGACGACCCCATCGTGCTCGGCGGCGGCCCCTGCGCCTACAACCCCGAGCCCTACGCGCCCTTCTTCGACGTGATCTTGGTCGGAGAAGGGGAGGAGCAGCTGCCCGAGACCGTGGCGCTCGTCGGCGATCTGCGGGCGTCGGGCGCCTCGCGCGCCGAGATTCTGCGCGAGATTGCGCGGGAGGTGGGCGGCGCCTACGTGCCGAGTCTGTACCGCTGGCGCGACGAGTCCGAGGCCCAGAAGGCCGGCAGCTGGGCGGAGCCTTTGTTCGAAGACGTGCCCGCCATGGTGCACAAGCGCGTGTTCGAGGGGTTTGCCGAGAGCGACGCCCTCGAGCCCATGATCGTGCCCTACACCGAAGTGGTGCACGACCGCCTGAACGTCGAGATTCTGCGCGGCTGCGCCCGGGGGTGCCGCTTCTGCCAGGCGGGCATGATGTACCGCCCCGTGCGCGAGCGGTCGGCCGACAACATTGTCGCCGCGGTGCGCGAGGGACTGGCTGCTACCGGCTACGACGAGGTGAGCCTCACTTCTCTTTCGTCCACGGACCACTCGCAGATTGCCGAGATTCTCACGCGCGTGAACGCCGACTGCGCGGGCTTGGGCGTGCGCATCTCGGTGCCCTCCCAGCGCCTGGACTCCTTCGGTGTGGAGATGGCCGAGCTGGTGGCGGGCCAGAAGAAGGGCGGCCTCACGTTCGCGCCCGAGGCCGGCACCCAGCGTCTGCGCGACGTCATCAACAAGAACGTCACGGAAGACGATTTGTTCTCTGCCATCGACGCGGCCTTCGCGGCCGGTTGGCGACGCTGCAAGCTGTACTTCATGGTGGGCCTTCCCACTGAGACCGACGACGACATCAAAGGCATCGCGAGCTTGGCCCAGCGCGCCTACGACCGCGCCAAAGCCGCCGTGCCGGCCGATCAGCGCGGGTCTATCCGCATGTCGGTATCGTGTGCGGTGTTCGTGCCCAAGGCTCAGACGCCCTTCCAGTGGGACGGGCAGATCTCGCCCGAGGAAACCCTGCGCCGCGTGGGACTTCTGCGTCGCTCGGTGAAGTACAAGGCAGTGGATGTGCACTACCACGACCCGAAGACGTCGTTCGTTGAGGCGGTTATGAGCCGCGGCGGGCGCGAGGTGGCCGACTGGGTGGAAGAGGCCTGGCGCCGTGGTGCGCGCTTCGATGCCTGGACGGAGCTGTTCGACGAGGGGGCCTGGGCGGGAGCTGCCGAGGCGCTGGGCATCTCGCCTGCGGAAATCGCCCGGGCCGAGTACGGCACCGATTACGTGCTGCCCTGGGCCCACATCACCGCCGCGGTGTCGCCGAAGTTCCTCGCCCGCGAGCGCGAGCGCGCCGCCTCCGGTATCACCACGCCCGACTGCACCTTCGAGAACTGCTCGGCCTGCGGAGCGTGTCCTACCCTGGGCATGGATATCGGGCTGCAAAAGCTGCGCGAGGCCAAAGAGGGCGGCGAGCCTGCGAAGAACCCATACCGTGTGATTTTAGGGTCAGAGGCAAACGTCGAAGAGGAGGCGATGCTCTAATGGCCGATCCGCGACTGTTCCGTCTGCGCGTCACCTTCCGCGAGACCGGGCGTCTTGCCATGCTCTCGCATCTGGAGCTCGCCCGCGCCCTCGAGCGCGCGGTGCGCCGCGCCGGGCTTCCCTATGCCGTGAGCCAGGGCTTCTCGCCCCATATGCGCATCGCCTTCGGGGCGGCGCTTCCCGTAGGCGTCGGTGGCACGGCCGAGTTCTTCGACCTGTTCCTCACTGACTACGTGGCCGCGCCCAAGGCCCTTGCGGCCCTGCAGGAGGCGAGTCCCGCCGACCTGTTTCCGGTGGAGGCTCGCTACATCGAGCACAAAGACCCGGCAGCTTCCGTAGCTTGTCCGGTGAGCACCTATGAGGTGGTGCTTTCCGAGGCGCCCGCCTCGGTGGTTGTGCCCGAGGAGATCACCGTGGTGCGCAAGAAGAAGGAGAAGACGCTTGCCGTCGCCGACTTCCTTGTCGGCCCTGTGGAGCACGATGGCGCCACCGTGCGCTTCACCCTGGAGGCCAAGCCCACGGGCAGCCTGCGCGCCGACGCTTTCGCCCGCGAGCTTGTCGCCGCCACCGTGGCAGCCGGTTGCGCCCTCGCCACCTTGCGTCCGACAAGTTTCATGCGCGTGGAACAGAGGGAGGCTTAAAAGCGCTATCATAGCGACCGTAAGCGAGCGAAAGGACTCTGTATGAGCGATTGTTTGTTCTGCAAGATCATCGAGGGCGACATCCCCTCCGCCAAGGTGTACGAAGACGACATCTGCTACGCCTTCGACGATATCGAGCCCGAGGCGCCGGTGCACACCCTCATTGTGCCGAAGACCCACTACGACAACCTGGCCGCGGGCGTGCCCGCCGAGGTTATCGGCCATATCATGTCGGTGGTGCCCGAGGTGGCTCGTCTGAAGGGCGTTGCCGAGTCCGGCTACCGCACGGTCGTAAACACGGGTCCCGATTCTGCCGCCACGGTGAATCACCTGCATGTGCATCTGCTCGGCGGCACCAAGATGGGCCGCTTTACCTTCGAGGGCTCCGCTCGCGAGGCGCAGTAGGGGAGCTTGAGCCTTGGGCGGAGTCGTCCCGCGGCGCCGATGGCCCTGTTGGGAAGAGGCCTTTCGGGCGCTCGGTTCGCCGTCGAGCGCCCGTCGGGGAAATTCTCGAAAAAAGGGCTTGTGCGCGAGGGCGATTCTGCTAAACTATACGGGCTGCTGAAACACGGGGTGTTAGCTCAGTTGGTTAGAGCGCCGGCCTGTCACGTCGGAGGTCGCGAGTTCGAGTCTCGTACATCCCGCCATTTTTCAGAAGCACACCATTCGGGGTGTTAGCTCAGTTGGTTAGAGCGCCGGCCTGTCACGTCGGAGGTCGCGAGTTCGAGTCTCGTACATCCCGCCATTTTTCAGAAGCACACCATTCGGGGTGTTAGCTCAGTTGGTTAGAGCGCCGGCCTGTCACGTCGGAGGTCGCGAGTTCGAGTCTCGTACATCCCGCCATTTTGAACCGAAGTCGCCGTCCCAGTGGGGCGGCGATTTTTCTTTGTTAGAATGCGCTTCGAGAAATGATGACCCCAAAGGTGAGGGGATGCGATGATCTGCGAGAACATTCTTGAGGCGGTGGGCTCAACGCCGCTTATTCGCTTGCGGCATATGACCGGGCCCGACGATGCCCAGGTGCTCGTAAAGTTCGAGGGCGTGAACGTGGGCGGCTCGGTGAAGACGCGCACGGCGCTGCGCATGATAGAGGGTGCCGAAAAGCGCGGCGAGCTTGCGCCTGATTCCATTATCGTCGAGCCTACGAGCGGCAATCAGGGCGTGGGACTCGCGCTCGTGGCGGCCGTAAAGGGCTATGCGGCACGCATCATCATGCCGGATTCGTGCTCGGTGGAGCGTCGACGCATCATGGAGCACTACGGGGCCGAAGTGCTGCTCGTGCACGACGAGGGGGACATCGGCGCCTGCATCGAGGAATGCATCGCGCTCGCTCAGCAGATGGCTGCCGAGGATTCGCGCGTGTTCGTGCCCCAGCAGTTCGTGAACCGCGACAACTTGGCGGCCCATCGCGAGGGGACGGCGTCCGAGATTCTCGCAGATGTGGAGGCGGCCGGTCTTTCCGTGGACGGTTTCTGCTCCGGCTTCGGCACGGGCGGTACCATCACCGGCATCGGCGGCGAGCTGCGACGGGTCTTTCCCGATGTGCAGGTTTGGGCTGCCGAGCCCGAGCACGCGGCGCTGCTTTCGGGCGGCGCCATCGGCACCCATGTGCAGATGGGCATCGGCGACGGCATTCTGCCCGCCATCATGGACACCTCGCTCATCGACGAGATCGTCGTGGTGACCGACGACGAGGCGCTGGAGTGCGCCCGCCGCCTCGCGCGCGAGGAGGGGCTGTTCGCCGGCATCTCCTCGGGCACCAACGTGGCGTGCGCCCTGCGCCTCGCTCGCAAGCTGGGCCCAGGCAAGACGGTCGTAACCCTCGCCCCCGACACCGGCGAGCGCTACTTCTCCACGGCGCTGTTCGGGTAGCTTTCGCGCTGTTTGTCAAAAATTTGATACATTTCAGCAAGGTCGACGTTGTCGACCTCGGTTTTCTTGCAGTGCGATGTAAAAAATATGATACAAACCTCTGGGATTCGCTACAGGGCCATGGCCTCGAGGATGAGTTGGCAGCGGGTGCCGATGGGGGTCTCGTTGGTGTCGAGGAAATGGCGAATCTCGCTGCGGCGCAGGACGAAGGGGCAGATGTGCTCGGCGTCTTCGGGGCGGGCCGCACCGCCAGGCTCCACAAAGGCGTAGACCACCTGCACGCTTTCTTCTGACATGCCCGTGGATGAGAAACCGGTCTGGGGCAGCACGCGCACGGCGGTGTCTCCCAGATCCTCGCGCAGGCGGTAGCCGGTCTCTTCCTCAAGCTCGCGGGCCACGGCCTCGCGGATGGTCTCGCCGGCATCGATGAGCCCCGCGGGAAACGAGATGCACCAGGAGTTCAGCGGGTAGCGGAACTCGCGGATGAGCAGCACCGAGCCGTCGGGCAGCACGGGCACCATGCCCACGGCGTCGGTGACGGGACGCTGTCCGGCGCCGAGCCGGCGCAGCTGGGCCTCGTAGGCCTCGGGCTCCTTGCGGGAGGTTCCCTCGTATTCGTAGGGACGGCCGTCGGGCGTGGTGTAGTGCAGGATGTACTTGTTGATCCAGCCAGTGGAGACGGTCTCGATGGCGTCGAGCCGCGGGGTGGCGAGGGCGTCGCAGTGGGCCGTGGGGGAGAGGGCGCCCTGGGGCGCCTGCCGCCTCGCCGCCCGGCGCTCCAGCTTTACGGCGCGGGCCACCTCGGCCTCGGTGTCGCGGATATGCAGAAGGCCGTCGGCGGCCAGATCGGCGGCGTTCAGCAGCTGGATACCGGCGCAGGCCATGTCGGCGAGGTTCGCTTGCTGGGCCTCCGGCGTGCGCGATGAGGTGGCGTCGCGCAGCACGGCGACGTTGAAGCCGCGGGCAAGCCCGTCGTAGGCCGTCGAGCGCACGCAGTTGGGTGTGGTGGTGCCGGCGAGCACCAGGGTGTCGATGCCCTTGGCGCGCAGCATCATCGCAAGCTCGGTTCCGAAGAATGCCGACCAGCTCGGCTTCATCACGATGGGCTCTCCAGTGAGCGGGGCCAGCTCGGACGGACATTCCAAACTTTTGGGGTCAACGGCAGAAAGCGGGCGGCCGCCTTCGGCCCACGCCTCCCAGCGCACTGCTTCTACGTCGCTTCCGTCGGCAGCGTACTGGCGGCGCACGTGGAAGACGGCCATGCCGTGGGCGCGGGCCGCCCCAAGGGCGCAGGCGCAGGCGGGCACGCTGGCCGCGGCCCCGGCGATGCACAAAGGCGAAGCGGCGTCGATGAAGCCGTTCTGCATGTCGATGAGGATGAGGGCGGCGCGCGCGGGTTCTATCATGGGTGCTCCTTGGACTTCGGTGTGTGCTCGCTCCATTGTAGTACTATGGGAGCCATAAGCGATCGGGGGCGCTGCAGGACGGCGCCCTGTCACCTTCGACGAAAGGAACCCCATGATCGGATTTGCCATCATCGTGGTGCTGCTGGTGCTTTGCCTGCCCCAGGCGCTGTTCATCGTGCCGCAGCAGAACGTCTACATCATCGAGCGACTCGGGAAGTTCAACCGCACGGTGGGTGCGGGCCTGAATGTGAAGATCCCGTTCTTCGAGACCGTGGCCGCCAAGGTGGACATGCGCACGCGCCAGGAGCAGTTCGGCATTGACGCGAAGACCCGCGACAACGTGACCGTCACCATGGCCATCGCCGCGCAGTACCGCGTGAGCGCCCAGCCCGCCGCCCAGGGCCAGCCCTCGGGAGTGTGGCGCAGCTATTATATGCTGGCCAACCCCACGGCCCAGATGCGCTCCTACCTCATCGACGCGCTGCGCTCCTCGGTGCCTCAGTACACGCTCGACGAGGTGTTCGACAAGAAGGACGCCATCGCGTCGGATGTGAACCAGACGGTGTCCGGGCTCATGGTGGCCTACGGCTACGACGTGGTGAGCACGCTGATCACCTCGATTGACTTGCCGGCCGACGTGGAGATGTCCATGAACCGCATCAACTCCGCCCAGCGCGAGAAGGAGGCGGCCCAGTCGCTCGCGGAGGCCGAGCGCATCAAGGTGGTCACCGAGGCCCGCGCCCGCGCCGAGGCCATGGAGCAGGCCGGCCGCGGCATCGCCGCCCAGCGCAAGGCCATCGCCGATGGCATCTCCGAGTCGCTCGCGGTCATCAAGAGCTCCGGCGTGTCGGCGGCCGAGGCCAACCAGCTGTTCATCTTCACCCAGTGGACCGACATGATGAGCGAGTTCGCCCGCAACGGCCGCCAGTCCACCGTGGTGCTTCCGAGCGATTTCACCGCCACGGCCTCCATGTTCGAGCAGATGCTCGTGGCCCAGGAGAGCGAGGGCGAAGAAGAGTTCGTGGTGGTGGAGGACACCGCGAAGTAGCGCCCGCCTTCCGAGCAGCCGGCCGCAGCACCCTGCCGCGCACGTGTGCCGTTCGTGGACTTTCCCGAAATGGCGCGAAAATTCCCCTTGCGCAGGGGATAGGGGGGCGATATACTGTCAAATCGCGTCCAAACTAGAAATGATGCAAGACCATTTAGAAGTATAGAGTAGGAAAAGGCAATGGATATCATTCGCGCTATTGAGCAGCAGCAGATCAAGCAGGACCTCCCCGAGTTCCACGTGGGCGACAACGTGAAGGTCCACTACCGCATCACCGAGGGCAACCGCGAGCGTATCCAGGTGTTCCAGGGCGACGTCATTCGCCGTCAGGGCGAGTCGGTCCGCGAGACCTTCACCGTGCGCAAGATCAGCTTCTCCGTGGGCGTGGAGCGTACCTTCCCGGTGCATTCCCCGAAGATCGAGAAGATCGAGGTCACCCGCAAGGGTGATGTGCGCCGCGCCAAGCTGTACTACCTGCGCAACAAGGTGGGCAAGGCCGCCAAGATCAAGGAGAAGGCTTTCCGCTAGGCCTTACGTTTCGTACGTGCAAGGGCTCCTTCGGGGGCCCTTTTTCATGTCCGCTGCATGGCGAGGCGCCGCGCAGCGGGCGCTGAGGTGAGAGGAGCTTTGGGTGATCGATCTCACTGTCCCCGAGATTCGGCGCAAGCTGCAAGAGGCCGATGCGACCGCGTTCGCCGTGTTGGAGCGCTCGCTGGTGGCCGACACGCGCAAGGGCGTGCGCTCGGCGGTGGAAGTGGCGCGCCGGCGCATCGAGGCCGAGCAGGCCGAGGCCGCTCGCCTCGCGGGCATGTACGCCTTCGAGCGCGAGCTTGCTGCCGAGCGGGGCGGGTCGGTGGTCATCGGGCTCGACGAGGTGGGGCGCGGTCCCTTGGCGGGACCTCTGGCCGTGGGCGGCGTGGTGCTGGATGCCGACGATCCCATTTCGGGCCTGAACGATTCCAAGCAGGTGAAGCCGGAGGACCGCGAGGCCATCGCCGACGAGATTCGCCGTCGGGCGCGGGCGTGGACGGTGCAGTACGTGGAGCCGGCGGAAATCGATCGCGTGGGCATGACGGCGGCCCTGCGCGGCGCTTTCGCAGCCGCCATCGCCGCGGTGGAGGCCGGGGGAATCGTGCCCGACGTGGTGCTTTTGGACGGCAATCCGCTGCATTTGGATCCGCGCGAGGCGAACGTGGTGAAAGGCGACGGGAAGTGCGCCTCCATCGCGGCGGCGTCGCTGGTGGCCAAGGTGGCCCGCGACCATGTGATGGAGCAGTACGCCGAGCAGTTCCCCGGCTACGGGTTCGAGTCGAACAAGGGCTACGGCTCCGAGGGGCACATGGCGGCCATCCGCGAGCGGGGGCTCACGCCCATCCACCGTCGCAGCTTCTGCTCCTTTGCCGTTCAGGAGAGCTTGTTCTAACGTATTCCAATCCGGTCAGGGCTTTCGCGGGGGAGGGCCGCTCCGGCGCCTCGCGAGGACGCGGGTGCGGCTTGCGGGAGGCTTTTTTGGGCGTTTCCCGCGACGCTTGCGCGAGGTGCGGGCGGTGCGATACGGGAAGCCCCGCCGTCATTTCTGCGGTTTTGCGCTCGTAGAGTCTTCTTGTCCGAGAGGAAGGAGACCCTTCGATGGCCGCAACTGCCGAGGCGGGCGTGCTTGAACGCCCGGTTAAATCAGAGAAGAAGCCGAAGACGACGCGCAAGGTGAGGCGCAAGGCCCCTGCCAAGCGAAAGACGCCCGATGCAAACGCCAAGGGCGTGCGCAACCGCGCGCTGGGCGCCCGCGGCGAGGATGCCGCCGCGCGTTTTCTCAAGCGCAACGGCTACACGATTCTCGAGCGCAATTGGACGTGCTTCGCCGGGGAGGCGGATATCATCGCCGTCGACGACGAGGCGCTTATATTCGTGGAAGTGAAGACGCGGCGCAACACCGACAAGGGACTGCCCAGCGAGGCGGTGACCCGCGCCAAACGCGAGAAGTACGAGCGCATTGCCCTGGCTTATATCCAGGACCATTTCTTCGGCGAGGCCGTTGTGCGCTTCGATGTCATCGCGATTACCGTGCTCAGCGGCGACCGAGCCTTTCTCCGCCACCATCTGGGCGCCTACTCGGCAGGCTGCTAGGCCATGGGACGGGGACAGTGCGCCGTCATGGGCGCGGCGGTTCGCGGGGTGGACGTGGTGCCCGTGCGGGTTGAGGTGGTCGTGTCCGGCGGTCTTCCCGGCATGGCCATCGTCGGCATGCCGGACGCGGCCATCCAAGAGGCCAAGGAACGGGTGCGCGCCGCGGTGAGGGCGGCGGGGTTTTCCATGCCCGGGGAGAAGATCGTCGTGAACTTGGCGCCGAGCCATCTGCGCAAGACGGGCTCGGGCTTCGATCTTCCCATCGCGCTCGGCATCCTGGCGGCAACGGGGCAGATTGACCCGGCCTGGGTGCGCGATACGCTCTATGTGGGGGAGCTGTCCCTGGACGGGCGAGTGCGCCCGGTGACCGGAGCGCTCGCCTGCGCCATCTGCGCGCGCCGGCTCGGGCTCGACTTCGTCTGCGCTGCGGACAGCGACCCGGTACCCTTAGACGACGTGCGCCTTCTTGCCATGGACTCTCTTGAGCGTGCGGGCGTCGAGGGCGGCGCGGCGGCGGTGCTGCCGGCCCATGCCGGGCGCTCGGCTTTGAGCCTTCCGGAAGATGGGCTGGATTTCGCGGAGGTGTCGGGCCATGAGATAGCCAAGCGCGCGTTCCAGATTGCCGCTGCGGGCGGACATGGGCTGCTCATGATGGGGCCGCCGGGGTCGGGCAAGACCATGCTCGCCTCGCGCATGCCCACCATCATGCCGTCCCTCGGGCCCGACGAGATGCTGGAGGCGGCGGTGGTGCACTCGGTGGCGGCCGAGCCCATAGAGCCCCTCATTGCCGGGCGGCGCCCCTTCCGCCATCCGCACCACAGCGCGACGCTCGCGGGGCTCGTCGGGGGAGGAAGCCCTATTAGGCCGGGAGAGATTTCCTTGGCCCATCGGGGCGTTTTGTTCTTGGACGAGCTGGCCGAGTTCAAAAGCTCGGTGCTGCAGGGCATCCGCCAGCCGCTTGAGAGCGGGGCAGTGACGCTTACGCGCGCCGACGGCAACGTGAGCTTCCCGGCGCGGTTCATGCTCGTGGCGGCCACCAACCCTTGCCCTTGCGGCTATTACGGCGACGAGGAGCACGAGTGCACCTGCACCGTGCCGCAGATTCGCACCTACCAGAACCGCATCGGCGGCCCGCTCATCGACCGCATCGACCTGCATCTGGACGTACGGCGCATCAAGCCCTCGGAAGTGCTGGGGAACCGTTGCGGCACGGGCTCGGCGAAGCTGCGCGAGGGAGTGCTGGCCGCCCGCGCCTTCGCGGACTGGCGGCGGGCGCGCCAAAGCGAGCAGGAGCAGCAGGACTGGGCCGCCGCGCTCTCCGACGAGGCGCGCGGGTTCATGGTGGCCCAGGCCGAGCTGCACGCCATGAGCGGCAGGGCCATCTCGCGCACGGTGTCCGTGGCGCGCACCGTGGCCGATTTGGCGGAATCTGAAAGCATATCGAGCGCGCATCTTGCGGAAGCGGTCAACTTCCGCGTGCGCGATGGAATAGGAGGAAGGTAGACGATGCCCGTGAGAGAGATGGTACTTGAAGGGGAGCGCTTCGTGATCGAGTCCGTAGACGATGTGTTTCCCGAGGCGTTGGCGAGCATTCCCCAGCCGCCCGAGCGTCTGTACGGCGTGGGGAACGTGGGGGCCTTGAAAGAGGGGCTGGCCGTGGTGGGGGCGCGCCGCGCGACGCCCTACGGGAGGGGCTGCGCCAAGCGCTTCGCCACCTTGGCCGCCGAGCGGGGCGTGACCATCATCTCCGGCGGGGCGCGCGGGTGCGACGCGGTGGCCCACGAGGCCGCGCTGGCCGTCGGTGCGCCCACGGTTGCCTTTCTCGGGGGAGGCTGCAACCAGGTGTACCCGGCGGAGAATGCGGGGCTGTTCCAGCGCATCGTGAACGCCGGCGGGGCCGTGGTGTCCGAGCACGACTGGGACTTCCCGCCCAAGCCCTACACGTTCCGCGCCCGAAATCGGCTCATCGCCGGACTGGCCCGCGCGATTCTGATCGCCGAGGCCGGGCTCCCTTCGGGCACGTTCTCGACGGCGGACGAGGCGCTGTTGGCCGGGCGCGAGGTATGGGTGGTGCCCGGGGCTATCACATCGGCCGCTTCCCGTGGCGCCAACCGCCTGCTGTACCAGGGCGCCGTTCCCATCGTGGACGACGACGCCTTCGCCGATGCTCTCTTCTCCGCCTTCGGGTGCCTGAAGACAGAAGAGGTCGCCCCTGATTCTGCGGACGGCGAGACGGACGAGCCCTGCCGGGGCGAGGAGGCGATGCTCGCGGCGCTTCGGGCCGAGCCTTTGGGGATGGAGGCGCTGCGCCAGCTGGCCGAGGTTCACGGTCCGCAGCGCGATGCTTTCACCTGGCTCATGGTGTGGCTTGCCCAAGCTCAGCGCGACGGGCTCATTGCCCAGTACCCCGATGGACGCTATGGCCCGTGCCCAACGCTGAGGATGGCGGTGTAGGCCGTGGGTGCCGTAATGGGCGCCGCGGGCGCGGCTTGGGGCTCCAAGGCGGAATTGACGGGCGTGTCGCTGCCGTTGTTTGGTATTCTTTTGAGCTATGAACAATACCGTAACCATAGTGGGCGCAGGACTTGCGGGCAGCGAGGCGGCGCTGGACCTCGCGGCGCGGGGCATCGCCGTGCGCCTGATAGAGATGCGACCGGACCATCCGACCGCCGTGCACCATACCGGGGACGCGGCCGAACTCGTCTGCTCCAACTCGCTCAAGAGCACCAAGCCGGACAGCGCGGCGGGACTTCTGAAGGAGGAGCTCTCGGTGCTGGGCTCTCCGCTCATCGAGGCGGCGAAGCGCCATTCGGTGGCCGCCGGCGGGGCGCTGGCGGTGGACCGGGTGCGGTTCGCCCGGGATGTGACGGCCCAGATCCAGGCCCATCCCCTGATCGCGCTGGAGCGCCGCGAAGCGACGGACGTTGCGAGCCTGGCCGACGGGTCCGACGCCATCGTGCTGGCGAGCGGCCCGCTCACCTCCGACGCGCTCTCGTCATCGCTTATGGCCCTGACGGGGCGCGATGCCCTGGCCTTCTACGACGCAGCGGCACCCGTGGTGATGGCGGACTCCATCGACTACGAGAAAGTGTTCCGCCAGAGCCGCTACGAGGATGCCGCGTCCGGCGGCGACTATCTGAACGCCCCGTTTGCCAAGGAAGAGTACGAGGCCTTTATCGAGGCGCTGCTGGGAGCCGAGCGCGTCATCGCCAAGGACTTCGAGACCCGCGAGCTGTTCCAGGCCTGCCAGCCCATCGAGGAGATCGCCCGGGCCGGCCGCGACGCGCCGCGCTTCGGCACGTTGAAGCCGGTGGGCCTCACCGACCCGCGCACGGGCCGTCGCCCCTGGGCGGCGCTGCAGCTGCGCGCCGAAGACGCCCATGGCGCCAGCTACAACCTCGTGGGGTTCCAGACAAACCTCACCTTCCCCGAGCAGCGCCGCGTGTTCCGCATGATCCCCGGTCTCGAAGAGGCCGAGTTCGCCCGCTACGGCGTCATGCACCGCAACACGTTCATCGACGCCCCGCAGCTGCTCGACGCCGGCAACCGACTTGCCACGCCCCAGGCTGAGGAGGTCGGCGTGCCCGTTTACGTGGTGGGCCAGCTGGCCGGCACCGAGGGCTACTGCGAGGCCATTCGCAGCGGCCTTCACGGGGCTTTGGCCGTTGCGGCCGACCTTAAGGGCATCGCGCTGCCGCCCCTTCCGACGGAGACGGTCTACGGGGCCCTTCTGGCCTATGCCACGGACCCGGCCACCGAGGACTACCAGCCCATGCACGTGAACTTCGGACTCATGGCGCCGCTCGACCCGCCGGTGCGCAACAAGCGCGCCCGCTACCAGGCCTACGCCGACCGTGCTAACGCGGCGCTGGCGGAATACCGCGCGGCCCTCGCCGAGGCGGGCCTTCTCCCATGACGGGCGAGGGGCGCGCGGGCGCCGAGGACGAACTGCGGGAGCTGCCCGGCGGCGAGGCCGTCGAGCGGTTCTGCGGGCACCTTGTCGTAGAGCGCGGCGCGTCGGCCCATACCGTGCGTGCCTACCGGGACGACCTTGCGGCCTACCTGCGCTGGGCCAAGCGGGCCGGGGTGAGCCCGCTTAAGGCAACCTATCGCCAGCTGCGCCGCTACCTGGCGGAGCTCGACCGGGCCCGCTACGCCCGCACCACCATCAAGCGCCACATGTCGTCGCTGCGCTCGTTTTTCCGCTGGGCTAACAAGACGGGGCTCACGAGCAACGACCCGGCCAGCGTCCTGCAGGCCCCCAAAGCCGACCGGCGCCTTCCCAAGACGGTGGCGGTGGACGACACGAGGCGGCTTTTGGCGGTCTACGGGCCGACCGACGCCGAGGGAAACCCGCGCGAGCAGACGCCGGCCGAGATGCGCGATGCGGCCCTGCTGGAGTTTCTGTTCTCCTGCGGCGCCCGCGTGTCCGAGGCCTCGGGCCTGCTCGTCGCGTGGGTGAACTTTCCCGAGCGCGAGGTGAAGGTGTTCGGCAAGCGCGCCAAGGAGCGCATCGTTCCCCTGAGCCGCCAGGGGGCTCTCGCCATGCGCCGCTATTTGGACGAGGCGCGCCCGGAGCTGCTCGGCGACAAGCAGAGCGACTACTTCTTCGTGAGCAACCGGGGCAACCAGATGAAGCCCGACGGCATCCGCAAGATGTTCAAGCGGGCGCTGGCCGCCGCCGGCCTCGACGAGTCGCTCTCGCCCCATGCCCTGCGCCATTCGTTTGCCACCGACCTTCTGGAGGGCGGCGCCGACCTGCGCAGCGTCCAGGACATGCTGGGGCACGCGAGTCTCTCCACCACGCAGATCTACACCCATGTCTCCCCGGACCGCTTGAAGAAGATTCACGGGCTGGCCCACCCCCGCGCTTGAGAAGGGCGGATGACGTCAGCCCCTAGCGAGAGGCGGGAGTGGGGCGGAAAGGGCGCCGGGCGCTGGTGTGTTACAGGTGGTGAACGGGGGCGTTGCGCTCGGGAATCGAGATGATTTCGCGGCTTCAACCAATGCCACTTGCGGGGACTTCTCGCTCTTTTCTGTGAAAGAATCATCATGAAGATTCAGAGGGGACGTCGAAGAGACGGGCCGCGCGGAAGGGAGGAGTCATGAGCCGCAAGAAAGCGAAGATGCTGTTTTGGGCGGCGCTCGTCGTGCTCGCCTACATTCCCTACCTCATGCAGTCCGCCAGCCACGTCATCATGTAGCTGTTCCGGCTTGAAGCGGAATCCCCTTCAGGAGCCCTCGTGAGAGAGAGAGAGAGGGTTCCTTTCTCGTTGCGGCACCGGCGGCAGCTTCGGGCCGGCGGGTGGCGATCTCTGCCTGCGGCCCGAGCGGCTTGCGGAGCCGTTTTGTCGCCGAATGGAAAACTTCCCGTAACCTCTTGAATTCCCTTTGAGCGGGGTTCATACTGCTCGCACTCTTTCGGGATTTCCGTTTCCGGAAGACGCGGCTGGCAACTCTCGTTCAAGCGGAGGAAAGGATGCACAAAGAGGAGCTCACCAACGGGCAGTCACTGCGCGGTTTCGCTCTGGCCACCATCGCGTTCATGGCCATTTTCGCTGCAACGGCGGTACCGATTCCGCTGTATGCGGACTACCAGGTCGCCATCGGGCTCACTACGGCGGATATCTCGAACACGATGTTCACCTATCTCACCGGCGTGGCGCTCACGCTCCTTTTTGCCGGACGCGTCTCCGATGCCTTCGGGCGCACTCCCGTAACGAGCCTCACGCTCATGCTCGCCATCCTCGGCTGCATCATGTTCATGATGGCCGACAGCGGCGCATCCGTGCTCGCCGCCCGCTTCGTCCAGGGCCTCTCCGCCGGGTTCGGCATGAGCGCTGTTTCGGCCCTTGTCATCGACTGCGTGGGAGATCGGCACTTGAGCTGGGGCTCCACGGTGGCCAGCTGCGGCTCTATGGTGGGCATCATGGTCGGCTCGGTGGGCGTGGGCGTGCTCTACGACATCGTGCCCAACCTCACCGTCATCTACGGCGTCATGATCGCCATCCTCGCCGTGTGCCTGTTTCTCATGCCCGTGGTGCACGAGCCCCTCGACCAGACGCTGTCGCTGCGCGCCGTCATGCGCGTGCGCATCTACATCCCCTCCGACAATCGCCGCCTGTTCGCGGTGGTGTGCGTGTGCTATCTGGGAACGTGGCTCGTGAGCAACTTCTACCAGTCCTTCGCCGCCCCTATCGCCTACCAGTGCTTCGGCGAGACCTCGCCTATGGCCGGCTCCCTCATCTTGGCGGCCATCATGGCCCCCTCGATGCTCGGCGGTCCGCTCGTCCAGCGCTTCGAGCCCAAGGCCACGCTGGCCGTGTCCATGGTTGCCGTAACGGTTGCCACGGCCCTCATGGCGCTTTCCATCCTCGCAGGCAACGAGCTTTTGTTCATGGCCGACTGCGCCCTTTTCAGCCTCGCCATGGGCGTGGCCGTATCGGTGTCGCTGCGCCTGCTGCTTCTGCGCGTGAGCGTCCTGCGCGTTTCGGCCATCCTCGCCTCGGTGAACCTCGTGGCCTACGCCGGCTCGGCGCTGACGGGCGTCCTGAGCGGCTGGCTGCTGAGGACCTTCTCCTATGTCGTGGTCTTTTTGGTCATGGCCGCGGTGCTCATGGCCGCGAGCGCGTTCGTGGCGACCTGCCTGCGGGCGCCCAGCGAGAAGAAGAAAGACGCGCGCCTCACGCTGTCCCGCTTCCACAAGATGAAGAAGGAGGCGCCCGTGAAGGCGACGAAGGCGGGAAGTGCCGCAGCCCGTCAGGGCGCGAGCGCACCGGCGCCGGAGACGGCGCTGGAAGAGGCCCCTGCGCCCCTGCTCTCCTAAGGGCGTGCTCACATTACCTCAGCGCTCATCTATGGGGACTCCGTGAACGCGAACAGAAGTTCCCTAAAAGTCTAGCGCCCCGGTCGGCGAATCGGTAGAATACCCAGGCGAAACAAGAAACCAGCGACGGGCAGCCGCAAAGGCGCCCGTTGCTTCACGTCTGCGAAGGATTCACACCCTATGGCCAACGAGATTGTCATCAAGGGCGCCCGCGAGCACAACCTCAAGGACGTCGACCTGACCATTCCCCGCGACGAGCTGGTCGTGATCACGGGCCTGTCCGGCTCGGGCAAGTCCAGCCTCGCCTTCGACACCATGTACGCCGAGGGCCAGCGCCGCTATGTGGAGAGCCTCTCCAGCTACGCGCGCATGTTCTTGGGTCAGATGTCCAAGCCCGACGTGGACTCCATCGACGGCCTGTCGCCGGCGGTGTCCATCGACCAGAAGACCACGTCGAAGAACCCGCGCTCCACGGTGGGCACCACCACTGAGATTTACGACTACCTGCGTCTTCTATTCGCCCGCGTGGGCATCCCGCACTGCCCGGAGTGCGGCCGCGAGATCAAGAAGCAGACCACCGACCAGGTGACCGACGAGATTCTGCGCCTGGGCGACGGGGTCCGGGGTGAGGACACGAAGGCCATCATGATGGCGCCGGTGGTGGCGGGCCGCAAGGGCGAGTTCACGAAGCTGTTCGCCGATCTGCAGAAAGAGGGCTTCTCCCGCGTGCGCATCGACGGCGAGATCGTGAAGCTGACCGGCGAGCCCATCACGCTGAACAAGAAGATCAAGCACTTCATCGACGTGGTGGTGGACCGCGTCGCGCTGAAGGATTCGGCCACGAGCCGCATCGCCGAGGCCGTGGAGCTTGCCTGCAAGCTGGCGAGCGGACGCGTGCTCGTGCAGGTGCTCGGGCCTGGTGGCTTGCCGCTTGGGCAAGCCGGCGGCACCTCATCGGGGGCCACGGGCGGTTTGGGGGAGGGGGAGCACCTCTTCTCGCTGGCCTTGGCCTGCCCCGAGCACGGCCACTCCATGGACGAGCTTCAGCCGCGCGACTTCTCCTTCAACGCCCCCTACGGCGCCTGCCCCGATTGCCTGGGCATCGGCAGCCGCGACGAGGTGGACCCCTCGCTCGTGGTGCCCGACCCCTCGCTCACCTTGAACGAGGGCGTCATCGCGCCGTTCAAGAGCGGAAACTACTATCCCCAGGTGCTGCGCGCCGTGGCCGCCCATGTGGGCACCGACGCCGACACCCCTTGGGAGGATATGCCGAAGAAGGCCCAGAAGGCCATCATGGGCGGCCTGGGCAAAGAGAAGGTGCGCGTGGACTACCGCACCGTGGACGGGCGCGATACCTACTGGTACATCGAGTGGGAGGGCGTGCTGGCCGCGGTGAAGCGCCGCTACCAGGAGGCCCAGTCCGATGCCCAGCGCGAGAAGCTGGCGGCCTATTTTGCCACGGTGCCCTGCGAGACCTGCGGCGGCAAGCGCCTGAAGCCGGAGATCCTCGCCGTCACGGTGAACGGCAAGTCCATCCACGACGTGACGGAGATGGCGGCATCCGAGTCCCTCGCGTTCTTCGAATCTCTCGACTTCAAGGGCCAGGCCGCCGTCATCGCCATCCCCATCGTGAAGGAGATTCGCGAGCGCCTGCGCTTTCTGGTGGATGTGGGCCTGGACTACCTCACGCTGGAGCGCGCCACGGCGACGCTCTCGGGCGGCGAGGCCCAGCGCATCCGCCTGGCCACCCAGATCGGCGCCGGCCTCATGGGCGTGCTCTACATTCTGGACGAGCCCTCCATCGGCCTGCACCAGCGCGACAACGAGCGCCTCATCGCCACGTTGGAGCGCCTGCGCGATCTGGGGAACACGGTGGTCGTGGTCGAGCACGACGAGGACACCATTCGCGCCGCCGACTTCGTGGTGGACATGGGTCCGGGCGCCGGCGAGCACGGCGGCCAGGTTATCGCCGCGGGCACGCCGGCCGAGGTCATGGCCACGGAAGGCTCTATCACGGCCGACTACCTTTCGGGTCGTCGCCGCATCGCGGTGCCCGCGGAGCGTCGCCACCCCAAGCGCGGCAGCCTGAAGATGACCGGTGCCACCGAGAACAACCTGCAGAACGTCACGCTGGAGGTGCCCATCGGCACGCTCACGGTTATCACGGGCGTGTCCGGCTCGGGCAAGAGCTCGCTTATCACCGACACGCTGGCCCCGGCTCTGGCCAACCGCCTGAACCACGCGCACCGCCGCACCGGGCCCTACCGCAAGATCACGGGCCTGGAGAAACTGGACAAGGTCATCAACATCGACCAGAGCCCCATCGGCCGCACGCCCCGCTCCAACCCGGCCACCTACATCGGCCTGTGGGACGACATCCGCGCGCTGTTCGCCAGCACGCAGGAGGCCAAGGCCCGCGGCTACGCGCCGGGGCGCTTCTCGTTCAACGTGAGCGGCGGCCGCTGCGAGGCCTGCAAGGGCGACGGCCAGATCAAGATTGAGATGCACTTTTTGCCCGACGTGTACGTGCCCTGTGAGGTGTGCAACGGCGAGCGCTACAACCGCGAGACGCTGCAGGTGACCTATCGCGGCAAGAACATCTCGGAAGTGCTCGACATGACCGTGGAGGACGCGCTGGCGTTTTTCGAGAACATCCCGGGCATCCGTCGCAAGCTGCAGACGCTCTTCGACGTGGGCCTCGGCTACATCCGCCTGGGGCAGCCCGCCACAACGCTCTCGGGCGGCGAGGCCCAGCGCGTGAAGCTCGCCAGCGAGCTGCAGAAGCGGCAGTCCGGCAAGACCTTCTACATCCTGGACGAGCCCACCACGGGCCTGCACTTCGAGGACGTGCGCCAGCTGCTCGAGGTGCTGCAGCGCCTGGTGGATGCGGGCAACACCGTGCTCGTCATCGAGCACAACCTGGATGTCATCAAGTGCGCCGACCACATCATCGACCTCGGCCCCGAGGGCGGCGAGCGCGGCGGCACCATCATCGCCCAGGGAACCCCCGAGCAAGTGGCAGAGGCGGAGGGCTCCTATACCGGCCACTTCGTCAAGCGCATGCTGGAGCTCGACCGCAAGCTCGCGGCGCGCCAATCGTAGCTCCCTTTAAGCAATCGTCACAGATATGGAACCGAAGCCCTGCCGCATAAGCTGCGGCAGGGCTTCGGTATAATCTGGGGTATGAAGAAGCGCACTCGCGAAAAAGTTGCCCTGCTCGTATTCGCCCTGCTCGTCGTTCTCGGCGGCAGCGTCCTTTTGCGCTATTTCGAAACCGGCCGCTCCTTCAACATGGCCGCCACGGTCGTGGACGACGCCTTCGGGCAGATGTCCGGCTACTCGGCCATCGTCTTCGACGGCACCTACGATGTGCTGGACGCCCTGCGGCCCACCAAGCTCCCCTCGGTGGACGGCGGCGAGTCCGCGCGCCCCGAGAGCCTCGGCGAGATGGTCGCCGGTGAGCTCTCGAAGCTGCCGCTCTCCATGCGCGAGCGGCCCGTGTACGCATCGGATGTGCGCTCGTTCTACGAGGAGAAGGGCGCCGGCGTGCTCACGCTGAACCTCGACGACCTCTCTCGCTACGAGAAGCCGCGCATCCTCATGGCGGGCAATCGCCGCATCGGGGTGGTGGCTGTGGACTACTACGCTTCGACCCGCCAGCTTCTGGCCCTGCGCGAGGAGATGGAGGATGCCGGCGCCGAGTCGCTTGTCTGCCTGGTTCCGCGCCTGTCGTGCCTCGCCTCGGTGGAGGGCTTCAACGTGGTCATCGTCACCGACGACGACCAGTCCGAGCCCGGCAAGGGAGAAGGGGAGGGTGCCGCCCATATCATGTACGCGCCGGAGCGCGAGCAGGTGGGCGTGGTGCTGCTCACCGCCCTGAACGTTCCCTCCTCCAAGGTGTACGCCTCGCTCTAGCTGCCGTTGGCCGCCGGCGAGCGCCCTGTGTTTCGGGCTTTGTTTCGGCTCAGTTAATTAGTCATCGTTTGAAAAATCTCCGTCCTATAATGCGCCCTAAAGGCGGAGGCGCGCTGCGCCGTCGCGAACCCTTACCGCATACAGGAGGTTCCCATGAGCTACGTTGCCAACGTCATCGAAGAGGTGAAGGCGAAGAACGCCGAGCAGCCCGAGTTCATCCAGGCCGTCACCGAGGTGCTCCAGTCCCTGGAGCCGGTCATCGAGGCCCATCCCGAGTACGAGCAGGCGGCGCTTCTCGAGCGCATCGTCGAGCCCGAGCGCGTCATCATGTTCCGCGTGCCGTGGGTCGATGATAGCGGCAAGGTTCAGGTCAACCGCGGCTTCCGCGTGCAGTTCAACAGCGCCATCGGGCCCTACAAGGGCGGCCTGCGCCTGCATCCGTCGGTGAACCTCGGCATCATCAAGTTCCTCGGCTTCGAGCAGATCTTCAAGAACAGCCTCACCACGCTGCCCATGGGCGGCGGCAAGGGCGGCTGCGACTTCGACCCGAAGGGCAAGTCCGACATGGAGGTCATGCGCTTCTGCCAGTCCTTCATGACCGAGCTGTTCCGCCACATCGGCGCTGACACCGACGTGCCGGCCGGCGACATCGGCACCGGCGCCCGCGAGATCGGCTACATGTTCGGCCAGTACAAGAAGATCAAGAACGTCTTCGAGGGCGTGCTCACCGGCAAGGGCCTCACTTTCGGCGGCTCGCTCGCCCGTACCGAGGCCACCGGCTACGGCCTGGTCTACCTGGTCGAGGAGCACCTGAAGTGCACCGGCGGCAGCTTCGAGGGCAAGACGGTGTGCATCTCCGGCTCCGGCAACGTGGCCATCTACGCCACGCAGAAGGCCCAGCAGCTCGGTGCCAAGGTGGTTACCGTGTCCGACTCCACCGGTTGGGTGCACGATCCTGCCGGCATCGATGTGGAGCTGCTCAAGCAGGTCAAGGAAGTGGAGCGCGCCCGCCTCACCGAATACGCCGCCCGCCGCGAGGGCGTCGAGTACCACGAGGGCCGCGGCGTGTGGCAGATCCCCTGTGACATCGCGCTGCCCTGCGCCACCCAAAACGAGGTGCACCTGGAGGACGTCCAGAACCTCGTCGCTAACGGCTGCCAGATCCTCGCCGAGGGCGCCAATATGCCCACCACGCTGGAGGCCACCGAGTACCTGCAGAACAACGGGGTCGTGTTCTTCCCCGGCAAGGCCGCCAATGCCGGCGGCGTGGCCACCTCCGGTCTCGAGATGTCCCAGAACTCCGAGCGCCTCTCCTGGACCTTCGAAGAGGTTGACGCGAAGCTCAACGGCATCATGGTGAGCATCTACCACGCCATCGACGACGCCGCCAAGCGCTACGGACACGCGGGCAACTACGTCATGGGCGCCAACATCGCCGGCTTCGAGAAGGTCGCCACCGCCATGATGGCCCAGGGCATCGTGTAAGCCCGGCGCAGCGAACCTATCGGTAAAGCCTGCGAGGCCCTCCTCAAGCTAGAGGAGGGCCTCGCTCAATAAGGAGAGGGATGGAGGGGCTAGAGGCGCTTGACGGTGATGCCGCCGGCGACGATTGCGCCCTCCTCTCAATCCGCTGCCTAGGCGGCCACCTCGGCATCTTCGGATTCTGCGCGGGTGGTCACGTCGATGGATTCGATGAGAAACTCCATGCCGGATACCACCTCGTAGTTCATGGCGGCGCACTCCGGGCAACTCGTCTTCTGGCCGTTGGCCACATCGACGGGCCAGATGCGTCCGCAGTCGTTGCATTGCACCAGAAGTGGCTTCGTGATGAACGACACGCGCGCGTTCTCGGCGATGGTGCCGCGGGCCAGGTAGTGGAAGAAGCTGTCGAACATGTCAGTGATGATGTCCCGCATCTCGCCGATGACCATGCTGACCTCGTTGACGGCAACGGCGTCGGCCTCCTCGGCCGTGGCGAGTACCGATTTCACGACCTCGGTGCAAAGGGCCATCTCGTGCATGGAATACCTCCATTCGGTAAAAAGGGCGCCCCGCTGGGAGGGGAGGCGGGGCGCATAAGGGGTCGGTTGCTTAGGCCTGGGCGACGGCGTCGGCGATTTCCTTCATCTCGTCCTGGCTGGTGATGTCGTACAGGTATCCCTTGGAGATGCGGACGCGCGCCTTCAGCTCGTAATCCTCTTCCAGGGTCTGCGGGATGTAGGGCAGATCCTCTTCGGGCTTCAGCTTCAGGCCGCGCACGCCCTGGGGGCACACGGTGGCGCACTGGCCGCAGCGCACGCAGGCGCTGTCGACGATGGGGTAGCCCTCGTCGTCCATGGTGATGGCGTACATGGGGCACTGCTTCTCGCACATGCCGCACTTGATGCACTCGTCCTTCTTGTGCATGAGGGTGAAGTTCGAGTAGTTCTTCGTCACGGCCGGGCCGCCGTTGAGGGCGCGGATGCCGCCGACGTTCAGGCAGCAGTCGGCATGGCAGGAGCAGATGTTCTCGGCGTCTTTGGTGTAGACGGTCTCGATGATCATGCCCTCCTTCACGGAGTTCTCCAAGATGGCGATGGCCTCCTCGGCCGTGATTTCGCGTCCCGCGCCGATCTCGATCTGCCACTCGGCGTTCTTGCCGGTGCAGATGCAGGTCTCCATGGGATGCCCGCAGTCGCGCATCTCGGCGTTGAACAGCTCCATGGCCTCCTGGGTGGTCTTCGCCTTGCCCTCGCGGATGAGGGTGCTCACACGGCACATGCAGGGGGAGACGGAGAAGGTGTCGTGGCGCTTGAAGATGTCGCGCCAGTCGTCCCACTGCGTGTACTCGCCGTCGATGCACACGTCCAGATCGACGGGAAGCGTGCGGTACATGGAGGTCTCGGAGTCGACGAAGCCAAAAATCATGTCGTCGGATTTGTTCAGGTCTTTCAGCTCTATGTACTCGGGAGTGAAGTTCTGTACATAAGCCTCGTAGTAGCCGTACTCGCTGCCGAGGGAGAGGAACGTGGGCTTGCCGTCTTCGTACACGCGGCGCAGCAGGCCGCGGTCGGCCATGGCGTTGCAAAGCGCCAGGCACTCGTCGGCGGACTTGCCGGAGACGTCGGTGAGCTCGTCGGCCGAGAAGTAGCGGAAGTAGGGGAACTGGCTGTAGAGCAGAGCCTCTTCCTCTGAGAACAGGAAGGGCCACAGGTCGAGCTGATGGTCCTTGTTGATGAGGGAGCCGGTGCCGACGCCGTTGCGATTGATGACGTTGCGCACCATCTGATGGGCCGCGGAGACGGTGGAGCCATCCTCGTTCACCCACTCGGTGGTGACTACGGCGGGATTGTTCAGAATCTCCTCAACCTCGGCGTCGGAATAGATGATCGGCGCCTCTGAGACGAGGGGCGCGACCTCGGGGTTCTTGGCGGTCTCGGCCCATTCGGCAGCGGCTTCAGCCTCGGCGGCCTGCTCTCCGGTGGCGGACAGGTCGGACGGCTCTGCCTTCGGAGAGCAGCCCACGAGCGCCGATGCTCCGGCAACGCCCATGGTTCCGACGAATGCGCGACGGTTGATAATCTTCATTAGGGTGTCCTCCTTCGATTCTCCTTTCGCAGGACATGGGTGCCTGCAGGAAACACTATAGGAGCGAGGAGGTGCCAGCGACTCGCCGGTTTGCGACGGGCTGGGTACGGAAATCGCGCACCCGCCGTTGCGGGAAATGCAACGGCGGCTTTCGGTTTTCTGAGGGCTCTATCGCTGGTCGCCCTCTTGCGCAAACGCGAGGCAGCAATCGACGAACTGCCGAATGGCCGGGTCGCTGTTCCCCTTTAAGTAGGCGAGGAAAATGGGTCGCATGAGCGGAGGATCGAAGTGGAGCTGCACCAGATCGGGGTTGAGCCTCAAGGGGTCGGCGTCTTCCTCGAACTCGACAACGAACTCGTCGGGCCTCAGGGCAAGGAAAAAGTCGGCCCGCGTCACGATATTTCTGAAGTGCATCTGCAAATCGATGCCATGGCTCTGGAACAGCTTCGCAATGGAGTCCGTGGCCGTTTGCGATTGGCGATTCGTCGAACGGGGATGCGCGTAGGGCGCAAGGTCCTCAAGGGAGAGGCTCTCAAGTTGGGCGAGGGGATTTGCCCGGCATACCCAGGCGCTGAGCGGAGCTTGGGTGTACTGAACGGTGGCAATGGCTTCGTTGCTGGTGATTGAGCCGTCGTAAACGATGCCGATATCCGCTTTGTGCTGCAGGAGCGCTTCTTCGGTGGTCAGGAACCTGTCGTCGACGCAGATCGCGGTGGCGAGCTCCGGATTGCGGCGCCGCAGCTCCGCAGCTGCCTTGTACACGATGTCCGAGAACGCTGTGCGGCAGGGAAGCATGTAGATCGTGAAGGGGCGCCCGTCCTGCGAGGCGATTTCCTTGCCTCGCGCGATGATTCTGTCCAGATTGCCAATAAGGTCGTCGATGGATTCTAGATAGTACTGGCCCGCGGGGGTGAGGGAAAGGGGCGCGCGATTGAAGAGGGGAAACCCGAGCTCTTGCTCGAGGTCGGCGATATGGCGACTGAGCGCCGAGGTCGACATATGAAGATGCTCGGCCGCCGATGCGTAGTTGAGCCTCTCGGCCAGCACGATGAACTCTCTGGAATAGTCAAGCATAGATGATTTCCCCTCTCATACACGCTTTCGCTATTATAGAAGAGCAAAAGCGATTGAGGCCGAAACGGCCTCTTGCCTCGGTTGCGTATCGCGGGAATGCCGAGTGCAGATTGCGCAATACCTCATCGCCGCTTTGCCGTTATCGATGTTTTAGGATGAAGGAAAAGCGAGGTTGCGGCTTGCTGGGGCCAAGCTGAAGAGAGAAGGGAATGCCCATGCGTTGTCAGGTAATCGCGTTCAGTCCGACCGGGGGAACGGCAAAGGCCGCCGAGATGGTTGCCGATGTACTCGGCGATTCGAAGTCCCTCGTCGATTTGACGGATTCGACCCGTGATTATTCCGATGTGGTGATGGGCGAGGGTGATGTCGCGTTGATTGCGGCGCCTTGCTTTGCCGGTCGTGTGCCGGCGGTAGCTATGGAGCGTCTCGCTGCCGTTGCGGGCAATGGCGTACCCTGCGTGGTTATGAACGTCTACGGCAATCGCGCTTTCGATGACGCTCTGCTCGAGATGGCCGATGGCGCGCGCGAGGCGGGCTTCAACGTGGTGGCGGGTATTGCCGCAATAGCCGAGCATTCCATCATGCACCAGTTCGCAGCGGGGCGCCCCAACAAAGCCGATGACGAGCGCCTTGCCGAATTGGCTGCGGTTATTCGCCGGGCTCTCGATGAGGGGCGCGTTGTGGAGGCGCCGGCTATCCCGGGCAATCGACCTTATCTGAAGGCTAAGGCGATTCCGCTTGTGCCGGCCTACGCGGGCTCCTGCTCGCGCTGCGGCCGCTGCGCTGCGGATTGTCCGACCGCTGCTATCGACGGCGAAACGCTCAAGGCGGACAGAGAGCACTGCATCGCCTGCATGCGCTGTGCTGCCGAGTGCCCCGACGGCTCCCGCAAGGTGAGCAGTCTCATGGTGAAGGCGGCATCTTTGGCCATCAAGAAAGAAGCCGAGAAGCCCAAAGAGCCCGAGCTGTTCTCGGTTTAAATCGCCCGTCGCCTCAGGGATCGCCGCAAGGGCGCCGCCGTCCGCCAACCGTCCATAATGACGCGAACTTTTGTTCCATGTTATACTTTGGGGCATGGAATGTGAGCGCACATATGTCTGCATTGATCTGAAGAGCTTCTATGCCTCGGTGGAGTGCGTGGCGCGCGGGCTCGATCCTATGGAGGCTATGCTCGTGGTGGCCGATCCCACGCGCTCGGAGATGACCATCTGCTTGGCGGTGAGCCCGGCCATGAAGGCGGCCGGCGTGCGCAACCGCTGTCGGCTTTACGAGATTCCCTCCGGGATGGAGTTCATCACCGCCAAGCCGCGCATGAAGAAGTACATGGAGGCTTCGGCGGAGATCTACGCCACCTACCTGCGCTATGTGTCGCCGGAGGATATTCACCCGTACTCCATCGACGAGTGCTTCATCGACGCGACGCCCTATCTGGAGCTCTACGACCTGACGGCCCGCGAGTTCGCCGACACCCTGCGGGCCGCCGTGAAGGCCGAGACGGGCATTCCGGCCACGGTGGGCATCGGCCCGAACCTGTTCCTTGCCAAGGTGGCGCTGGACATCTCGGCCAAGCACGCGCCTGATGGCGTGGGGGAGCTTAGCGAGCGCTCCTTCCGCGAGCAGATCTGGCGTCATCGGCCCATCACCGATATTTGGAACATCGGCCCGGGCATCGCGCGGCGTTTGGCGAAGTACCGCGTGTTCGATTTGGCCGGCGTGACCGAGATGGACCCGGATGTGCTCTACGACGAGTTCGGCGTGAACGCGGAGTACCTCATCGACCACGCCTGGGGCGTGGAACCCTGCACCATCGCCGAGATCAAGGCCTACGAGCCGGAGACCACCTCGCTCATGAACGGGCAGATCTTGCCGTGCGGCTACAACTTCGACGACACCCTCATGGTCATGCGCGAGATGACCGACGACTTGGTGCTCGATTTAGTGGGAAAGCGCCTGGTGACCGACCATATCTCACTGCACGTGAGCTACGCGCGCAGCCAAGACGAGCGCGAAGAGGCGGGGGAGGCCTTCGAAGGGGGCCACGGCACGCGGCGCATCGGCGGCTCGCACCCCCACGGCGGCGGATCACGCAAGATTCCCGAGCGCACGAATTCCTTCGCGAAGCTCTACGGGTACTTGGAGGCCCTGTACCGCGAGACCGTGGATCCGGCGCGCACCATGCGCAAGATAAGCATCGGCTTCGGAAACCTCGTGGACGAGGATCTGGCCTCGGTGGACCTGTTCACCGATGTGGCCGCCGCCGAGCGGGAGCGCCGCCGCCAGGAGGCCGTGCTCGCCGTGAAGGAGAAGTTCGGGAAAAACGCGCTCATCAAGGGCGTGAGCCTGAAGGAGCACGCCCTCGGGCGCGAGCGCAACGAGATGGTCGGGGGGCATCATGGCTAGGGGAGATGCCTTCGAGGGCCTTGTCTGGGAGGAAGTGGGCGGGAGCGTCCCTGGGTCTCTCTCAGGGACGACCCGGGGGACAGACCGACCCGTTCCCGAGCACGTCGGCCGCCCGCATCCCGACCGAGCGCGGCAGTTCATGCCCTTCGCGGCCCTGCGGGGCTACTACGAGCTCGTGCGCGATGCGGAGCGGGTGGCCGAGCCGCGGGTGCCCCTGGCCGACGACGAGGCCCGGGCGCTGGACGAGGCCATCGCCGGCCTTGTCCGCGGAGACGTGGTGCGCTGCGTCTTCTACGAGAGAGACGGCTACCGCACCCTCGTGGGCGCCGTGGGCCAGGTCGACCTCATCTACCGCGACCTGTGGATCGTGCGCGAGCGCGTTCCCTTCTCCCGCATCCGCTCTGTGGATGTGCTCTATCCCGCCGGTTGACGGGCTCGGCGCTTTCGCCTATAACCAGAGAACCGTACGAATCGAGGAAGTGCTTCAAGGAGGAATAGGTCTCATGGGCCTGACGAAACAGCAGATGCAGATGGTGACGGTGCTGGTGATCGGCGCGTTTCTGGTGGTGCTGAACCAGACGCTGCTCACGCCGGCGCTGCCCACTATCATGGACCACCTGAACGTGGGCGCTACCACAGTGCAGTGGCTCACGAGCGGCTATTCGCTGGTAGAGGCGGTC
The DNA here is from genome assembly GCF_035830635.1 of Adlercreutzia shanghongiae. Classification (NCBI taxonomy): domain Bacteria; kingdom Bacillati; phylum Actinomycetota; class Coriobacteriia; order Eggerthellales; family Eggerthellaceae; genus Adlercreutzia; species Adlercreutzia shanghongiae. The sequence goes on from NZ_JAYMFI010000009.1 coordinate 160,104, forward strand.
ATCATTCCCCTGAACGCCTACTTCCTCGGCCGCTTCGCCACCCGGCGCATCTTCCTCGGCGGCATGGGCCTGTTCGCCGTGGGCTCGACTTTGTGCGCCGCAGCGCCCAGCTTCGCCTTCCTCATGGCCGGGCGCATCTGCCAGGCCTGCGCCACCGGCGTGGTCATGCCCTCGGTGTTCGCGCTGGTTCTGCTTGTGTTTCCCAAGGAGCGCCGCGGGTCCGCCATGGGCATCATCGGACTGATCGTGTCCTTTGCCCCGGCCGTGGGCCCCTCGCTTTCCGGCATGCTCGTCGACTCCATCGGCTGGCGCGCGCTTTTCGTGACGGTGGTGATTCTGGCCGCGGCCATTCTCGTCATGGGCTTTTTCATGATGCGCAACTTCGAGGGCTTCGCCCGCACCTCTTTCGATGGGCTTTCGGTGGTGCTGCTCGCTCTCGGTATGGTGGCCATGCTCTACGGCCTCTCCACCTTCACCTCCTCGGCGCTGCCGGCGCTATCGGTGGCGCTTATGGTTGCCGGCGCCGCGGTGCTCGCGCTGTTCGCCCGGCGCCAGATGCGCCTTAAGGTGCCGGTTCTGAAGGTGAGCGTGCTCAAGAACCGCCAGTTCCGCATCGCGTCGCTCATCATTATCGTGTTGGAGGCGGTGCTCATCGGCTCGGGTGTCATCGTGCCCATGTACCTGCAGAACGCTTTGGGGGATACGGCCACCATGTCGGGCCTCATCATGTTCCCCGGCGCGGCTCTGGGCGCCTTTTGCGGCCTGCTCGCGGGGCGGATCTTCGACGCCCGCGGCGTGCGGGGCGTAGCCGTTACGGGTGCCATCGTGCTGCTCGTGGGCGGCGCGGGTTATGCGACGTTCTCGCCCTCTACGCCGGTGCTCGTCATCTGCCTGGTGTATACCATCGCCTGTCTGGGCGTGCAATGCCTCATTACGCCCTTGAACACTTGGGGCTTCAACGCGCTGCCCAACGACGAGATTCCCCACGGCAACGCCATCGTCTCCGCCTTCGAGCAGATCGGCGCCTCTTTGGGCACGGCCTTCGTGGTCAGTCTCACGGCGGTGCCGGCGCTTCTGGGGGCGGGCGGTGTCAGTGGGGCCGAGCAGGCCGCGGCCGGCTGCCATGCGGCGTTTTTCGGAGTGCTGGGGCTCATCGCCGTCATCGCCGTGGGCATCATCGTCTTCGTGCGCGACCGCAAGCCGGAGCCGCGCTCTGCGGCCCTTGAGCCCTCCGACGAGATTCCCGGCATCGACCGCCCGTGGTATGTGACCGACGTGATGAACGCCGAGCCCGATACGCTCGCGCCCGCGTCTACGGTGCGCGAGGCCATCGACCTCATGCAGCGCCGCGAGACGAGCGGCCTTCCCATTGTGGATGTGGAAGGCGCCGTGCTCGGCTTTTTGTCCGACGGTGACATATTGAAGCGGCTCTCTCGCAACGACCTGAGCCGTCTTGAGGGCGATTCCTACCTGGTGCTTCTGCAGACCGAGAGCGTAAAGCAGCGCCTGTCCGCCATGCTGGATACGCTCGCGCTGGATTTGGCCACCAAGCGCGTGGTCAGCGTGGATGCCGACGAGAGCGCCGAGGTGGCCTTCCGCATGCTCTCGGAGCGGCGCATCAAGAAGATGCCCGTGGTGCGTGACGGCCGCTTTGTCGGCACCCTCTCGCGCAGCAACATCATGGGGGCCTTGGCCGTCCTCGAGCAAACGGAGCGCTAGGCGCCGTCGAAGGTGTAAGATGGCTTTAAGAAGAGAGAGGACGCGCATATGAGCGAGATTCGGTGCCCCCATTGCGGCGAGGCCTTCACGGTGGACGAGAGCGGCTACGCCGCCATTCTGAGCCAAGTGCGCGACCAGGAGTTCCAGCGCGAGGTGGACGCCCGCGTCTCCCTGGCCGAGAAGTCCCGCGAGCAGGACGTGGCCTTGGCCGTGTCGAAGGCCGAAGAGACCCTGCGCGCGCAGATCGCCGAGCGCGACGGGCGGCTGGCCGCCCAGACTGAGCGCTTCAAGGCCCAGGCAAAGGACTTCCAGCTTGCGGCGCAGAACGAGAAGGCGGAGCTGGAGAAGCAGGTGGAGGGGTTGCGCGCCCAGCTGGCCTCCAAGGACGGCGAGGCGGAGGCGGCTCGCAAGCTGGCCGTGAGCGATGCCGTGGCCGCCGAGGCCGAGCGTTTGCGCGCCGTAGAGCGCGAGCGCGACGAGCTGGCCCAGAAGCTGGAGAGCCAGCGCGCCCAGGCGTCGATGGAGACCCAGCTGGCGGTGCAGCAGGCCAACGCCGCGGCTAAAGATGCCCAGGTGGCGGTGGAGCGCGAACGCGACGATCTGCGTGCGCAGGTAGCCCGTGAGCGCGAGGCGCTCTCCCGGGCCGAGGCGGAGCATAAGGTGGAGCTCGCCGAGAGGCTGAAGATGAAAGACGAGCTCATCGCCGACCGCGAGCGCGAGATCGAGCGCATCCAGGACATGAAGGCGCGCCTCTCCACGAAGATGCTCGGCGAGTCGCTGGAGCAGCACTGCGAGATCGAGTTCAACCGCCTGCGCCCCACGGCCTTCCCGCGCGCCTACTTCGAGAAGGACAATGAGGTAGTGGAGGGCACCAAGGGCGACTTCGTCTTCCGCGACTTCGACGATGAGGGCAACGAGATCGTCTCCATCATGTTCGAGATGAAGAACGAAGCGGACGACTCCACCCACAAGAAGACCAACGAGTCCCACTTCAAGAAGCTCGATGCCGACCGCACGAAGAAGGGCTGCGAGTACGCCGTGCTCGTGTCGCTGCTCGAGCCCGAGAACGAACTGTACAGTGCCGGCATCACCGACGTGTCCTACCGCTACGAGAAGATGTACGTCATTCGCCCGCAGTTCTTCATCCCGCTTATCACCCTTCTGCGCAACGCGGCGCTCTCTTCCATGGAGGCCCGTCGCGAGCTCGCCCTCGTGCGCCAGCAGAACATCGACGTGACCAATTTCGAGGACCAGCTGGCCGACTTCAAGGACAAGTTCGGCCGCAACTACCGCATTGCATCCGACAAGTTCCGCAAGGCCATCGAGGAGATCGACAAATCCATCGATCACCTGCAGAAGATCAAGGACAACCTCATCGGCAGCGAGAACCAGCTGAGACTGGCCAACGACAAGGCCGAGGACCTTACCGTGAAGAAGCTCACCCGCAAGAACCCCACCATGAAGGCGCTCTTCGACGAGGCTCGGGAAGCGAAGGAGAAGCAGGAGGCGGGACGTCAAGAGGTTGTCGATGGGGTCACAGAAGTGGATGTTCTGAGTGACTATGATGAGTAGTTCTTCTCTTATAACTCTACTGTTATGATGTAAAATAGCATCATAATAGTAGAGTAAGGAAGCAATGAAACTTTACGAGGCCGACAAAGCGCTAAGTATGCATGCGAACGGGAAGAGGGCTTTTCGCACGACTGATCTAGCTCTTGTGTTTGCTGAAGGCGGCACGAAGCTACGCAGCACGATTTCCCGTCTGGTGAAGGCCGGGTCATTGTGGCATATCGCGCGCGACCTGTACTGGTACGCCTCTGCGGGGGCCTCTGATATCCCCGCCATCGAGGAGCTCGCCGTAGCGCTTCGCCCCGGCGAGATGAACTTCATCGGCATGGAGAGCGCGGCCTCCCTGTGGAGCGTAATTTCTCAGATTCCCGTCGGTCGGCTGACGGTCGTCACGACGGGCAAGGAGGGTGAGTTCAATACGCCATTTGGCGTGATCGAATTCGTGCACACATCCCGGGACTGGGCATATCTGCTTGATCATACGGTCGACTATCCGGGCCATGGATTACGTCTGGCGACGAAAGACCATACCGTGCGTGGGCTTCTTCGCTCTGGGAGGTCTTTAGATCTCATAGATTGGGAAGAGGTGGAAGACGATGAGTGATTTTCTCGAATTTTCTCGTAAGATGGCTGCGCGTAACAAGGTGGAGGGCCTTCTTCCTGTCGTGGAGAAGGAGCTTATTCACTACGACATCCTCCGGGCGCTCGCGCAATCAGATTGGCTCTGCAAGCTCAATTTTCAGGGCGGCACGTGCCTGCGCCTCTGCTATGGCGGCGTGCGTTATAGCGAAGACCTTGATTTCAACACGCGGCTCGACCTCACAGCAACCGATCTGAGCGGCTTCAAGGATATCGTAGGCCGCAATCTCGCGAAGAGGTTTGGCGTCGATGTGCGCGTCAAGGACCCGAAAAAGGTCAAGCAATTTGACGGCGGTGGCACTATGAAGAGGTGGCAGGTGGTCGTGGATACGGCTCCTGAGCGGCCCGATTTGCCCTCGCAGAAAATCAAGATCGAAATTGCCCAAGTGCCTTCTTATACCCGTGAGAACAGAGTTGTCGTTGAGAACTATTCTGAAATCCAGGGAGTGTATGGGAGCTTGCTCGTGGGCTGCCAGTCTCTTAACGAAATTCTTGCGGACAAGCTCGTTTCGTTCGCCCAGCAGGTGAAGGCACCGCGTTATCGCGATCTCTGGGATATTCCTTGGATCATGCAGCGTCCCGGAGTCGACATTGCCCTTGCGGCTGATCTCGTTCTGAAAAAGGTAGAGGATTACGCTGTTGGGAGAGCGCCTGTGGAATTGCTGGCCGATGGTGCTGAGAGAGCGGCCGAATACGCTGTCTCCGAGGCCTATATCGCCCAGATGCGGCGCTTCCTGCCGCCTTCTGTAATGGCGGATACCATTGAACGACCCCTTCAGCGAGAGACATTGAGGAACCTCATTGTTGAGGGGTATCAACAAACGATTGCTCTTATCTCTTAAGCAGGCGGTAAACTTGCTTTACGCTATTTCCTGGAGGATGATTGCAGCCGCTTCTGGGCAACGGACGCGGTGGGATTTCAGGAGCGATTTCCGCGAGGCTTTTCCTCCCGCATCCTGAGGGCGGCGGCGAGGCGGCGGCCCTTGCCGCACTTGGGCGTCGATAGCGGGCAGTGCTTCTTGCAGCAGGTGCAGCAGTTCAACTGAAGGGCGGCCTTCGATTTCTTGCAGCCCTTGCAGTCCTTCGCGTGCTTGACGCCCTTGCAGCCACTGCGCTTGCTCTTGCGCTTGGCCTCGGCGGACTTGCGATCGGCAGCGATTTTCTTCGACTTTTTGTCCTTCATGGCGTTTCCTCGTCTCTCGGGGAAGCGTGGGCATTGAGTTAGCGCAGTCTAACAGTGTTGCACGAAAATGGCAACCATGGCTAACTTACTCATAATTCCGAGTTTCGGACAGCATGCCTAAGTGTCCCTTATTCGGTACACGAACGCGTCGCTTCCCCCGTATCATGGTCGACCATCGAAACAGGAACGGAGGAAGTCATGGCAACTGCAGCAAAATCAATCTGCGTCGTGGAGGATAGCACGGTGGCGGGAACGCGCCACGTGCCCGATATGGCGGCCATCTCGGAGGGCTATGGGAAGGGGGAGCGCCTGTCGCTTGTGCGCGACGCGCGCAATCCCCACGACGCCTGGGCGGTGGAGGTGCGCGACGGGGCCGACCGCCGCATCGGCTACGTCTCGTGCGAGTGCAACGAGTTCGTCGCCCGCCTCATCGATGGCGGCAAGTCCGTCGAGGGCCGCCTCAGCTCCCGCGAGCAGATCGGCTCCTGGACGCGTCTGGTCATGGGGGTGTATCTCAATGACTAGCACCGCTGTCGCCTTGGTCACCGACGTGCCGGTCGCCCCTTGCCGCACCGAGGCCGTGAGCCTGGCCCAGCGCACGGCCAACTTCCTGTTTGGCGCCCCCAGCGCGCGGCGCGCCCACGGGGGCGCCGAGACGAGCTTCACGCCCCGGGTGCTGCGCGGCGATGGCTGGAGGCGCCGCTGCGAGGCGAGTGCCGTGTTCGCGGTGGATCGCAAGGGGGCCGCCGCCGAAGAGCGCTTGCCGCGCATCTGGGTGAGCGAGCCGGCCGCAGACGGCGCGGGCCGCATCTTCGTCGCCTCGTATCCCACAGGTGCCGATTGCGGCGGCTGGCGCGCTCTGGAGCTTGCGGACATCTACTTCAGCGAGGCGCTGGGCGCCCCCGGTGAGGAAGCGCACCGCCGGCGCATCGACTGCTACCGGGCGGCGGAGATCCTCCTTCTCCACGCGGCGGCCCGGGGCAACGTGGCCGCCCATTGCCGCCTCGGCGTCATATACGAGGGCGATCTGTGCGAAGGGGAGTACTGGGACGGGCTTTTGGGGGGACGCGCCCTGCACACGGCCCAGACGCCCTGCGATGCGCGCGCCTACCTGCACTTCTCCTACGGCGCCTACCATGGCCACGGCGAGTGCTGCTGGCGTTTGGGCGATATGGTGGCCGCCGGGCGCGGGTGCGAGTCGTCGCTCGGCCGCGCTTTCGGGTTGTACCGTCGAGGCTACGAGCTGGAGGGCGCCTCCCTCGACGAGGACCGCGCCTCCACGGGCAATGCGGCGCTGCGCCTGGCCCGCGCCTTCGAGCTCGGACGCGGCTGCGAGCAGGATTTCCGCCGTGCCCGCACGTGGTACCGACTGGCCGCCATCGGCCTGGGCGCCGCCTTCGACGCCGGGCAGTGGCACTTCAAACGCGAGCGCATCGAGGCCCGCCGCGGCATCGTCCGCATGGCCCAGGAGATTGCGGGGAATTACTAGGGTGCATCCCGTGGCAAAGCTGCGGCAAAAACGTCCCTGTGGGACACGATAAGGACAGCGGCAGAAATGTTTCGCGCTAAAATAGGCGGAAGCGATTTTCGAATTCTAGGAGGATGCCTTGTCGTCTGCGGTTCCCGTCGAGCTGTACCGAACCATCGAGCGCGCCAACGCGTGCGCCAAGGCCGCCGCCCTTGAGGCGGCCCCGGCCGCGTCCTTCGGCGTGCGCCGTCTCTCGCCCGCCGATTTCGTGGCCGAGCTCTGGGAGCTTTGGGGCGATGGGCGCGCTTTGGTGTCGGCCGACGAGCGCAAGGTGCTCGTTGCCGCGCTCTTGCGCGAATTCGCCGCAGAAGCGCGCCTTTCCGACTCGCCGGGCACGGTGGCGCTGATCGCCCGTTTTGTCTCGAACGTCGGCTGCCTGCTTGAGGGGCAGGCTCTCGACGAGACGTCGTTCACGGCCCGCGAGCGGGGCGTGCTCGCCTTGGCCGCACAGTACTGCGAACGCTTGCGCGGCGCGGGGCTGGTGGAGCCGGAGCAGGCCGCGGCCCTTCTGTCGGATGCCGTCGCGTCGGGCGAGGTTCCCTCGCCGTGCGTGAGCGTCGTTGACGCCATCGAGGCGGGGGCGGGACTCGATCGGCTTCTGCGGGCCCTGGGCTGCTCGCCGAAGCCGGATGCGTTCGTGCTGCCGACTCTGGCGGAAGGAGTGGAGCCGGCGCTGGTGATGCCGGCGGGCCCCACGGCCTTGGCAGGCTTGCTGCTTGACGAGATAACAGAGGCGGTGAGCGCTGGCGAGACCACTCTGCTCGTCGTGTCCCCTGCGCCCGATCGGCTCTTCGAATCTCTGGCCGGGCCCTTGTCCGCCGCGGGGGTCTCGTCCGCCCTTCGCTGCTCGCGTCCCTTCGAAGAGACCCTTACCGGTTGCGCTCTGGCCGCCGTCGCGGATATTGACGGGCCCCACGGCGTCGCCGCTGCGACCGACTTCGCCTACAACCGCCTCTCCGGAGTGCCGGGGCGCGACGCCCAACGGCTCAACCGCGAGATTCGCGAGGACCGAACCTTCGAGGGGGCGGCCATCGCCGAGAAGCTGCGCTTCCTCTCGCCGACGTTCAGCGAGTTTCAGCGCATCGCCGAGGCCTGCGCGGGCGCCGAAGATATACGGGCGGCAGAGGATGCCCTGCGCGCCCTGGACGTTCTCGCGAAGTGGGTGAAGGGCGCCGATGCCCTCACCTTCGCCGAGAAGGCCCGCGAGGCGGCGGCCTTGGCAAAGGCGCAGGGCCTCCTTGCGGCCTGTGTCCGCACCGGCGCCGGGGGGTGCGATATCGCCTCGCTGCTCGCGAGCGCGTCGGTGCCCGTGCAGGTGCTCGCCGCCGCTGAAGGCAGCGCCACGGTGGAATTCGCCTCACTCGACCGCCTCGATTCGCTCGTGCCTCGAAGCTATGACGAGGTCATCGTTGCCGATTGCTCCCAGGATGCCTTCCCCGCCAAGGCGGACAGGACGGCGCTCGACGGCCTGACGGAGAAGCTGGGGTACGCGCGGCCGGCCGACGAGTTCGAGCGGGAGCGCCGCCGGTTCGCGGCGGCCATGGGGGCGGCCAAGGCGCGCTTCACCCTCGGGATTTCCCAGCGCGATGAGAAGGGGGAGGAGACTTACCCGGCCTTTCTCCTCAGCGAGTTCTCCGACGCGCTCACCCAAAGCCATCCGCCGCAAAGCGCCCTTGCCGGCAAGGGCGCGGATGCGGGATACAGCGAGTTCGACGATGCTGCGTTCGGGCTGCCCGTTGCCCTCTCGCGCTGCGCCCGGCGGGGCGGGGAAGAGGCGCTCGTGGGCGGAATCGGCCAGAGCTTCGCTGCACTGTGCGGAAAAGAGGAGGTGCCCGGCGTTGCGCGCGGATGCCTGCGCCAGCTCAATCTTGCCGACTTCCTGAAAAAGGCGCCAGGGCCCGACGGACCCGTCGCGGTGCTGTCCGCCTCGGCCATCGAGAGCTATCTCAGCTGCCCCTACGGCTGGTTCTTGAAGAACCGATTGCGCCCCGAGGCCCCCGACGAACAGTTCGGGCCGGCAGAGAAGGGCGGTTTCGTCCACCGTGTGCTGGCGCGGCTCTACGACGGGCTGGCCGCCGAGGGCGTAGCGCGCGTCGATGAGGGCAATCTCGCCGCGTGCGAGGGCCGCCTCGATGCCGTGTTCGACGAGTGTTTGGCCGAGCAGCGCCGGGAGCGGCCGGGCTCGGGGCGCCTCGTGGCGCGCTCGAAGAGCGAGAAGGTGGAAGTCGAGCGCCTGCGCGGCCAGCTGCACACGACGCTTCGGCGCTTGGCGACGATGGCGCCGGCCTACCGGGTGCACGGTCACGAGGTGGCCGTTGCGCCGGAAGACGGCATCGATTACGCCGGGTTCCGCCTGAACGGGCGGGCCGACCGCGTAGATGTGGATGCGGAAGACGGGCGCTTCGCCATCATCGACTACAAAGGCTCGGTGGGTAGCGATTACGCCGCCGCCATGAGGGAGGGCGACGAGGAGGTGCCTCTGCCCGGGCGCATTCAGGCCGATGTCTACGCCCAGGCTTTGCGCCGACGGCTTACCGACCTGCACTGCGCCGGAGCGCTCTATCTCAGCTACTCGGCCAAGCGCCGCGCAGGGTCCCTGGTCGGAGCGGCCGATGCCACCTACGACGACGGAGGGCTGCTCGGTGCGTCATCGAGGGTCCCCTTGAACTTCGAGGCCTATTTGGACGCGGTCGAGGAGCTGGCAGCGGCGCGGCTTGCCGGGCTTTTGCGCGGAGAGATTGCTCCGAGCCCGCGATCGAGCGCGGCTTGCCGCTTCTGCCCGGCTCTCGATTGCGAAAGGAGGCTCTCGTGAACCTTGAACGCTGCACGAAATCCCAGCGCTCGGTCGTCACCACCCTCGATGCCCCGCTCATGGTGTCGGCCGGTGCCGGCTCTGGTAAAACCTTCACGCTCACCCAGCGCGTCGCCTACGCCCTCGCTCCCGGCGATGGCTCTAAGCCCCACCTGCGCTCGGTGGACGAGGTGCTGGCCATCACGTTCACCAAGAAGGCCGCCGGCGAGCTGAAGGGACGCATCAAATCCCTGCTTCTGGCCGAGGGCCTCTACGACGAGGCCCTGAAGGTCGATGGTGCCTGGGTGTCCACCATCCACGGCATGGCCTCGCGCATCCTGCGCGAGCACGCGCTGGAAATAGGCATCGACCCCGCCTTCGAGGTGGTCGAGGGAGCCGAGCGCGACGAGCTGCTCGCCCAGGCCATCGAGCAGGTCATCGCCGAGGCCGAGGTGGCGGGCGATCCTTTGCTCGGAAAAATTCTACTGAACGAGCGTCTGGGCGGCGACGGGCAGTCGGGCGGATTGATGGAGCAGGCCCAGGCCATCCTCGCCCGCGTGTACGCCATGCCCGATCGGTTCGAGGGGCTCGACGCTGCCTGTGCGGGCTTTGACCCCGGCGCGCTGCTGCGCCGCGCCTGCGCCGCCGCCGATGCCATGCTCGTCGCGAGCGAGGCCTGGGCCAAACCCGGGAAGACGAAGCTTGCCTTCATCGAGAAGCTCAAGGAGGCCTGCGCTTGCGCCGACGAATGGCTCGCGGCGGAAGGCGGCGGTTCGTTTGCCGATGTCGATTTCGACACGGAGGCCTTCTGCCGGGTGTTCTACGGCTTTCCTTTGACCACGGGCGCTGCGACGGGCAAGGACAAGCCGGACTTCGACGAGTGGCAAAAGGCCATGATCGAGGTGGAGCGTGAGGTGCGCGCCGGCGCTGCGACCTCATGGCTTTTGGCCGTGGTGTCGCTGGCGAAGAAGGTGGATGCGGCGTTTTCCGCCATCAAGGGCGCGAGCCGCCTGGACAACAACGACCTGCTCGCCGTGTGCGCCCGAGCCCTGCGCGAGCATCCGGCCATTGCCGAGCGGCTGCGGCGCACATTCAAGATCATCATGGTGGACGAGTTCCAGGATACCGACCGCATGCAGGTGGATATCATCGGCGCCATCGCCCAGCCCGGGTTCTCCAACGTCTGCACCGTGGGCGATGCCCAGCAGAGCATTTATCGGTTCCGCGGAGCCGATGTGAACGTGTTCGAGGAGTACCGGCGTGACCTGATAGCGCACTGCGGCGAAAAAGCCTGCGAGTCCCTCGATTGGAATTTCCGCAGCCACGGCGACATCCTGGCCTTCGTCGAGCGCATCTTCTCCGATGGGGAGGTCTTTGGCGACGACTTTCTGAGGCTTGAGGCCCACGGTGCCGTGAACGATCTGGCCGACCCCTTGTTCGCGGCGCGTCCCCGCATTCGCGTGAACGTGGTGCAGCGCCCCTGGAAGGGCGTGGACGCGGGCGATGCCCTGGACGTGTCGGCCCAGGCCGTGGCCGAGCATTTCGCCGAGCTGGCCGAGGCCGGCGCGCGGGCGGCCGACATGGTGCTGCTGCTGGGCCGCATGGCCAATGCCCATTTGTACGCGGCCGCGCTGCGCGAGCGGGGGCTCGCGTCCATGATCACGGGAGGCTCGGTGTTCTCGCAGATGCCCGAGCCGGCGCTCGTCTCGGCACTGCTGCGCTTTGCGGTGAACGGACGGGACGATAAGGCGCTCTTCCAGGTGCTGGCAAGCCCGCTGTTCGCTCTTTCCGATGACGTGCTGCTTGCATTGGCCTCGCGTCGTGCCGACGACGGGACCATGGCGACGCAGGCTTTGAGTAGCGGCTTCGCGAGCCCGACGCTGGGCGAGGACGTCGCACGCCTTGGTCTGGGCGAGCTGGATACGCGCCTGCTGCTCGAGGCGCGCTCGGCTTTGGCGGTCTTCGCCCGGCGGGCGCGGGCGGGCTTTGCCGGCGCGGCCCTGGAGGAGCTCTTCGTCGCGTCGGGCCTGCTCGACCGTTTGGAGGCCGAGGGCGTCGAGGGCCTGGCGGCAGGCGGCAACCTCGCCAAATCGTTGCACTTGGTGCGGGAGATGCAGCGCCGTTGCCAGGGCATCGCCTCGTTGTCATCCGCCTTTGACGCCCATCTCGCCACAGCCAAAGAGGCACCGGGGGCCCTTGCCACCGCCGAGGGCGATTTCGTGCGCATCATGACGGTGCACGCCTCCAAGGGCCTGGAGTTTCCCCACGTGGCCGTGGCCGACCTGAAAGACGGGCGGGAGGATACGGGCCGTTTGGTGGTAGAGAACATCGGACGTGCCACCTATGCGGCGGCGAGCTTTCTTGGCGACGAGTTCGAGAAGGTCAAGGGCACCTACGACCGCACGGCGGCGAAGCTCGCGGATGACCTGGACGGCGGGTCTGGCGCTTTGGCGGGCGCTGCCGATTTTGCCGCCTTGGAGCCGGGGGAGCGCTATGCGGTTCTTTCCGGGTATGCCGAGGACCAGGCGCTCGCCGAGGCGCGGCGTCTTCTCTATGTCGCGCTCACCCGAGCCAGTCGGTCGCTCTTCGTGGCCCTGCAGCTGCGCCGCAACCTCGACAAGGGCTACGAGGGCACGGGCGTGTTCGAGGATATCTACCGGGCCGTGCCCTGGGAGGCAAACGGAGGCTTCAGCATTGACCGCATCGATTACGGCGGCTCCGCCTCGGCCGAGGTGCGGTTCCGCTTCCTTGCGGCCGAGGAGGACGAGGTTTTCGCCGGGGCCGCTGTCCCTGATGAAGAAGGCGCTTGCGATGGCGGTGCCGTCGATGCTGTATCGGCGGCGGCCGGCGAGACGTCGAGGGAGGCGGACTCGAGCGAGTCCGATCTTTCCGTGACGGTGCCCCCGTTCGCCGTCACCCGCTACGAGGCGCTGCCGGCTCCCGTGGCCGTGCCGCGCAATTTCGCCCGTGCGGGCTTGTTCTCCTACTCGTCCATCTCGGGCAGCCATGCCGATTCCGACGAGCCGCTGGCAGGGGAGAGGCCTCTTTCCAGAGATGAGCGGGGTTTGCGGCCTCCTGCGCTGGCGCCCGCTGATGCAAAGGAGTCCGAGAGCGCCACGGCCTTGGGCACGGCCTTCCATCGCCTGGCCCAGCAGGCTATCGAGCTCAGCGAGAGAGGAGCGCTCTTCTCGCCCGGCGAGGCGGCCATTGTGGCGCAGATTCAGAAAGAGTCGCTGTCGGCGGGCCAGCAAGAGCGTTTGCGCACGGCCCTCGATCGCTGGCTTGGAAGCGATGCGGCCGCTCGTTTTGCCGCCTATGAGAACCGTCGCGCCGAGGTGCCGTTCACGGTTCACGTGCCCGCCTCGGTCTCGGATTGCGCGCACAGCGGTGCCCAGGGTGCAGAATCGGGAGCCATTGGGGGCGGCGCCTTCTACCTCGAGGGCGAAATCGACGGCCTGGCCGATAATGGCGAGGGGGCTGCGCTTCTCATCGACTACAAGACCGGCGGCCGTGAGGACGAGACCCCCGAGCAGCTGGACGCTAAACACCGCCTTCAGGCGAGCTGCTACGCCTACGCCCTCATGCGCGCCGGCTACACGTCGGTGGACGCCCACTTCCTGCGCATCGAGCACGCTTCGCTGGACAACCCGCGCGATCCGCAAATTGTCCCTTATCATTTCGAAAAGACCGACCTGCCCGCTCTGGAAGCCCTTATAATCACCAAGCAGCAAGAAGCGATTGCGTAGCGAGAGACAAGGAGGCCGTACGGTGGCCCGCGAGCACACTGGAACCAACCGAGAGCGCAGCGAGTACTACGGCGCGCTGCAGGATATTGTGGACGCCCTGTTCGCCCAGTACGGCGATTTGGATCCGACCATCGCCGAGGCCATCGGAGCTAAGGTGCGCCGGCTCGACGTGGTGGTGGCCGCCGAGGCGGCCGACCTGCCCGAGGAGCTGCTGCGTATCGTCACCCTGCTGCCGCCCGGCGACTATACGCGCACGCGCCTGTGCACCCAGCTGAACTCCGCCATCGTCGGCCACGCCTGGGGCCAGGTCTACGGCACGGTGGAGTAGAGACCGAACGCTCTCGGTCTTGTCGTCGGCGAAAGGCGCGCTGCAAAAGCGCGTGCGACGAGGACATGGGTGCATATACAGCAAAAGAAGAGGGCCTGCAGGCCCTCTTCTCGTTGTCGCTAGGTCGTCTGGGCTTAGAAGCGCAGGCTCAGGCAGGACAGGCCGCCGTCGACCTTGCGGTACTCGGAGGTGTCAACCACGAGCGTCTTGTAGCCCAGATCCTGCACGGCCGCAAGCACCGTGGGGTAGCCCTCGGGCACGATGACGGTGCCGTTCACCCAGATGCAGTTGGCGCCGTAGGCCTCGTCCTCGGGCACGATCACCTTGTTGTACTCGGCGAAGTCGGGCTTGTCGATGAACTCGCCGGACACGAGCATGTTGCCGTCCTCCAGGTAGTTCACGCCGGTCTTCAGGTGCAGTACCTCCTCCAGGGGCACCTCGGAGCCAGAAAGCCCCCAGCTCTCCAGAATCTCGATGAACTGGCGGATGCCCTCCTCGTTGGTGCGGGCCGAGCGGCCCACGAAGAAGTGGTCGCCCACCATCATCACGTCGCCGCCGTCCAGCGTGCCGGGAGACACGATGTGGGCCACGTGCTCGTCGTCGAAGAACTGGCGGATCGTCGGCTCGATCTCGTCCTTCTCGCCGTTGCGGCTGTCGGCGCCCGGGTTGGTGATGATGGCGCCGCAGCGCGTGATGACCGCCGGATCCTCCACGAAGCAGGAATCGGGGTACTGCTCGAGGGCGGGCAGCTCGGTGACCTCCACGCCGCACTGCTTGAGGGCGGCGATGTAGTCGTCGTGCTCTTCCACGGCGCGCTCGTAGATGGGCTGGCCCAGCTCCGGGGCGCTCGTGATGCCGTTGCACAGGGACTTGCCCGGCTTGCGGACGATGACGTTGGTGAACTTGGTCATAGATGACTCCTTGTCGTCGCGGGATGCGCCTCTCTGCGCACAGGAACAGTGTAGCGCTGCCGCGCCGCCAGCGGGAGACTTTTTCAATGAGCCCACAAGCGAAAAGGACGTCGGCTAGTGTATCGACGCCCGGCTAGGCTTGATTCTGCTCGGATCAGTTCGGTTCGGGGCCGAAGATGCTAGCCCTCCACGCGTTCCAGGATGAGGTCGCCGAGGAAGCGGATGATGTCGTCGGACTCGAACATCGGCTGGCCGTCTACCACCAGGCACGGCACCTGGCCCTTGCCGGCCAGGCGAATGAGATCGTCCTTCACGCCGGGTTCCAGCGTGTCGCGCATGGGCATGGCGATGTCCTCCTGCTCCATGAAGGCGAGCACCTTCTGGCAGAACGGGCAGGTGGGCTTGTAGTACAGGACCATGTTGTCGAAGTGCATGAGGCGTCCTTTCGTGGTCGTTTCTCTTTTGTGGCCCCAAAAGGGCTCGAGTGAACTCAAGAATGGGCCAGTGGCGATTATAAGGGCGCTGTTTCTCTCAAAAATGCGGAATTAGGGAGCGTTTAGGAAGGCGTAACCTGCAAATCGCTCCGTTCTATGGGCGACAAAAGTTCACTCGAGCCTTTTTGGGGCCACAAAATTTTTTCGAGGCTCAGATGCCCTCAACCGCTCGGCGCTTACGTTGAGCGACTAGCGCAGGGTTGAGGGTACAATGATGGGGTATTGACGGCTGCTCGACGTGGCGGCTTTCGCGCGGATCTGCGCCTTCGCGAAACCGTTTCGGGCACGCGACAAAGGAGAAACGCCTCATGGCCAGAGTCTACAATTTTTCCGCCGGCCCCGCCGTGCTGCCCGAGGAGGTGCTGCGCCAGGCCGCGGCCGAAATGCTCGACTACAACGGCACCGGCATGTCGGTCATGGAGATGAGCCACCGTTCCAAGCCCTTCGCCGAGATCATCGAGACCGCCGAGGCTGACCTGCGCGATTTGCTGCAGATTCCCGATAACTACCAGGTGCTGTTCCTCCAGGGCGGCGCTACCCAGCAGTTCGCGGCCATCCCCATGAACCTTATGCAGAATAAGGTGGCCGACTACATCGTGTCGGGCTCCTGGTCGAAGAAGGCCTGGAAGGAGGCGCAGCTCTACGGCGAGGCCCGCTGCGTGGCCTCCTCCGAGGACGAGAACTTCTCCTATGTGCCCGATCTGGCCGGCCTTACGTTCTCGTCTGATGCCGACTACGTGTACATCTGCCAGAACGAGACTATCTACGGCACCACCTATCCGGCGCTGCCCGACACCGGCGACATCCCGCTCGTGACCGATGTGAGCTCCATGTTCCTCTCTGAGCCCATGGACGTGTCGAAGTTCGGCCTCATCTACGGCGGCGTGCAGAAGAACATCGGCCCGGCCGGCGTGACCATCGTCATCGTGCGCGATGATCTGGTGCGCGAGGACGTGCTGCCCTTTACGCCCTCCATTATGCGCTACACCACCCAGGTGAAGGCGAAGTCGCTTTCCAACACGCCCCCGGCCTACGGCATCTACATTTGCGGCCTCGTGTTCAAGTGGCTGAAGGAGATGGGCGGCCTTGAGGCCATGAAAGAGCGCAATGTGGAGAAGGCGGCCGTCCTGTACGACTATCTCGATCAGAGCAAGCTCTTCCGCGGCACCGCCCGCAAGGAGGACCGCTCGCTCATGAACGTGCCCTTCGTCACCGGCTCCGATGAGCTGGACGCGCTGTTCGTGGCCGAGGCCAAGTCCCACGGCATCGAGTCCATCAAGGGCCACCGCTCCGTGGGCGGCATGCGCGCGAGCATCTACAACGCCATGCCCAAGGCCGGCGTGGAGGCGCTCGTGGCCTTCATGGCCGAGTTCGAGAAGAACAACGGCTAGGAAGGGCGGTCGAGGCTGACCGGCCGAGAGCGCTCTGGCTTATCATGTATTGGAAGGCCGCCCGACGGGCGGCCTTCTTTTTTCGCGCTGCGGGGTGCGGCATGAAAGCGGGCAAGCGCCGCGCTTCGGATGCGGGGAGTCGTTCGGGTAAGCGGCACATAATTGAACGCGCCCTGCGCGACGGACATCTTGGAGCGCTAGGACTGTCCGCCGTTGTCGACGTCGGTTTCGACGAGGTCGAGCAGCTCCTCGCGCGACCCGATGCCCATCTTGCGGTAGATGTTGTAGGTATGGGTCTTCACCGTGTGGCTTGAGATGTTCAGCTTGTTCTGAATGTGCTCGATGCCACGGCCCTTCGCCAGAAGCAGGAACACCTCGGTCTCGCGGGCGGAAAGCCCTGCCTCCTGGGCGATGCGCTCGCAGTGCTTGCGCCAGAAGCCCACCGCATCCTTCTCGGTGACCGCGACATCGGCCTCGAGGGTCGCAGCGTTCTTCAGCTCGTGGCCCGCAAGAGGGGAGAGCGGCGCGAAGGTGATGAACAGCGCGAGCAGAATCACGAGACCCAAGGCCGCCACAGAGAGCATGGAGTAGTTCATGGCGCCGGTGGAGGTGGCGGCCAGGCCCACGCCGTGGCCCAGGGCGAGCCCCAGGTAGATGCAGGCCTGGGAGACGGCTACAAGCTGGATGCGCGAGGCTCGCTGCTGCTTGGCCAGGACCAGGGCCAAGTTGATGCCGATGGCCTCGAAGAACACGTAGCAGCCCAGCAGCAGCAGGTTGCAGGCCACAGAGGGCATCCCCTGCAGAAACGCCATGGGGATGAGCGCGATGATAAGCACGGGGAACAAGAAGCGGAAGCTGCTCGCCTTCTGAATGCGCTCGCCGAGGAAGCGCGCGACGAACCAAGCGGCCGCAGCGCCCAGGGCGAGCACGACGGCGATGCCGCTGTAGAGCGGATCGCTCTCGGCGATTTGGGTGGTGGAACCGATACCGAGGCCGAAAACGATGCCGTAGGCCACGGCGATGCCCTTGTAGGAGGCGGTCCAGCGGGCACGCTGCAGGGAGTCCTCCAAGGGCACAAAGGCGCTTGCGACGACGTCCTCGTCCTGCTCGAGCAGATAGAAGATGCCAAGGCTGATGAGCGGGCTCGCGCAGAGCAGCCCGATGTTGAAGGGGAAGGGCAGAAGGTTCATGACCAGATAGGCCGGCGCGCCCAGCCCTATGGCGAGCACCAGGGCCGCATCGCGCTCGGCGGGGGCAAACGCGCTCAGAAGCTCCACCCACAGCATGAGCAGGCAGGAGAGCCCCACGCCGGCGAGGCCCCAGGCGGCGCAGTCGAAGGCGAGGGGCATGGTGGCGGAAAGAGAGTAGGCGGCCAGCGAGCCGACGGCCGCCACAACGGAGAACAGGCAGACTCCCGCCTTCTGGAACCGCACCCCTTGGGCCGATGACATCCAGTCGGCGCGCTTCGCCATGGCGAGGCATCCGATGCACGAGCCCAGAAGAAACACGATGCGCAGAAAGAGGTGGTACCACAAAATCTCGATGGCGCCGTCCATGAACGAGTTGCGCATGAGCATGGTGAAAAAAGACGACCAGTAAAGGGCGAACCCGCACGACGCGGTGAAGACGAGGGGCCAGTTGAGGCGCTGACCTGGCTCAACTTCGGTGCTCATACTTTTTTCCATAGCCCAATCCTTATCCTATCCCCTGATATTTCCCAGGGCAAAAACCCACGTTTAAGGACTTTTGCCGATGGTGCGGAAAACGCGCGGCACCTAGATTGTGCTTAAGCCTAGCGGATGAGGCCCGGTTGGCGCAATGACCAATTCGGGTGTCCGCTAAAGTCTTAGAGACGGGAGAAAAGCTATGAGTGAACAGTACAGGACCGTTCCGCACGAGCTCCCCTTCAAGTACGAAGAGGGAGACCTTCAGGTGACGCGCGGCTGCGCCTGGACGGGTCCGGGATGCCATCTCGGATGCGGTGTCATCATGTACACCGACCAGGACGGCAAGTTCGTCAAGTGCGAGGGCGACCCGGAGGACCCCTGGACCAACGGGCGTCTGTGCATGCGCTGCCTCGATGCGCCCGAGGTCACCAACCACAAGGAGCGTTTGCTGTACCCCATGAAGCGTGCTCGCGAGGATCGCGGCAAGGACAAGTGGGAGCGCATCACGTGGGATGAGGCCTACGATATCATCACCGAGCAGTTCATGGACATGAAGGAGAAGTACGGCCCCGAGTCCGTCATCTTCGCCCAGGGCACCGGTCGCGACATCGCCGCCTACATCACCCGCCTCGCTTGGTCCTTCGGCTCCCCGAACTACACCGGCCTGCTCTCCGGCCAGGCGTGCTACCTGCCCCGTATCGCCGGCATGGCCGCCACCACCGGCGCGCCGTGGATTCCCGACGCGGCCCAGCAGTTCCCCGAGCGCTACGATCACCCCGACTACGAGGTGCCCGAGGTCATGTTCATCTGGGGCAACTACCCGCTGAAGTCGAATATCGAGGGCTTCTACGGCCACTGGGTCATTGACCTCATGAAGCGCGGCATGAAGCTCGTCACCGTCGACCCGAAGGTGACCTGGCTCGCCACCAAGTCCGAGCTGCACCTGCGCGTGCGTCCCGGCACCGACGCCGCGCTCGCCCTCGGCATGATGAAGGTTATCATCGACGAGGACCTCTACGATCACGAGTTCGTTGAGAAGTGGTGCTACGGCTTCGATGAGCTGGCCCAGCGCGCCTCCGAGTTCACCCTCGAGCGCGTCGAGGAGATTACCTGGGTGCCCGCTGAGAAGATCGTGGCCGCCGCCCGCATGCTCGGCAAGGCCAAGAACTCCACGCTGCAGTGGGGCGTGGCCGTGGACATGACCCGCGAGGCCATGCCGGCCGGACAGGCCATCCTCGCCCTCTGGGAGATCACCGGCAACATGGAGCGTCCCGGCGGCATGATCGTCGCCCCCGAGATCCTCTCCGTGGCCGGCGGCTGGGGCCGCGAGATCTTAGGTCCCGAGCAGGAGCAGAAGCGCATCGGCATCCAGGACTACCCGCTGTACAACTTCGGCTTCGCCGTGTCCCAGCCCGACGAGACGGTCAAGACCATGGAGACCGGCGTGCCCTACGAGATTCACGGCGCGTGGCTGCAGACCACCAACCCCATCGCCTGCATGGGCGCCGATCCGAAGCGTCTGTACAACGCCATGAAGGACCTCGACTTCATCGTCGTCGTCGACCTGTTCAAGACCCCGACCATCGCGGCTCTGGCCGACGTGGTGCTGCCCGCCCAGACCTTCGCCGAGCGCAACGGCATCGCCTTCGTGTCCGGCGCGCAGCGCGGTTCCACCATCAACAAGGTGACCTCGGTGGGCGAGACCAAGTCCGACATGGAGATCAACCTCGAGCTCGGCCGCCGCTGGAACCCCGAGGCCTGGCCGTGGGACAACGTGGACGACATGTTCACCGACATGCTGAAGCCGACCAACATGAGCTTCGAGGAGCTGCAGGAAGTGGCCCCGGCCTACCAGCCCATCGAGTACTACCGCCACGAGAAGGGCATGCTGCGCCCCGACGGCCAGCCCGGCTTCAACACGCCCACCGGCCGCATCGAGCTGTGGAGCAACTTCTACAGCCGCGCCGGCCTCGACCCGCTGCCGTACTTCGAGGAGCCCGAGCCCGGTCCCGGCTCCACCCCCGAGCTCATGGAGGAGTACCCGCTGGTCATGACCTCCGGCGCCCGCTTCTGGGGCATGTTCCACTCCGAGCATCGCCAGATCGAGCGTATGCGCCACTACCGCCCCTGGCCGCTCATGGAGATTCACCCCGAGACCGCTGCCAAGTACGGCATCAAGGACGGCGACTGGGTGTGGATGGAAGGCCCGCTGGGTCGCGCCAAGCGCAAGGCGAAGCTCACCCCCATCATGGACCGTCGCCTCGTCTCCTGCGACCACGGCTGGTGGTTCCCCGAGGGCGATCCGGAGAAGTTCTACGACGTGTTCGATCTGAACATCAACAACACGCTGCCCTGGATTCCCGGCAAGAGCGGCTTCGGCTCCAACTACAAGAGCTCCATCTGCAAGATCTACAAAGTTGAAGAGGAGAAGTAATCATGGCCAAGTACGGACTTTTGATTGACGCCCAGTGGTGCTCCGGCTGCCACAGCTGCGAGATCGCCTGTCAGATGGAGCACGGCCTGCCTGTGGGCCAGACCGGCGTCAAGGTCGTGAAGATCGGACCGTGGGTCATCGGCGACGAGGCCGAGGAGAACTGGCAGTTCTCCTACCTGCCCATCCCCACCAAGCAGTGCGACAGCTGCGCGGCGCGCCGCGGCGCGGGCAAGGTGCCCACCTGCGTGCAGCACTGCCAGTCCAAGTGCATCGAGTTCGGCACCGTTGAGGAGCTGGCCGCGCGCATGGACGAGAAGCAGCAGACGCTGTTCGTCGTCGCCTAGCAAGACGTTGTGAGACAAAGGGGCCCGGGGAGTGCGCGTCCGGGCCTTTTTTGGAAGGAGAAACAGACATGTGCTTTAGACCTGCGGACGTCGACCTTTCGACGAAGTGCCCCGAATGCGGCGCCGATTGCCAGCCGGGCGACATGACCTGCCCCGCCTGCGGTGCCAGCGTGGCCCCTGCCGGCGCCCCTGCCGCTCCGGCCGCGCCCGCTGCCCCCGGCGCTCCGAAGCCCCCGGCGGCTCCCGGTGCCCCCGGCGTGGCGGCTCCGCCCGCCCCGCCCAAGGCCCCGGGCGTCAAGTAGGGCCCCGCGCGGGCTTCCGCGCTTTGCAACCACCGTGCCATGCGGATCGTATGAAAGGAATTCGTATGCATAGCAAGAAGTACTACATCATCTACGGGTTGTTCTTCTCCCTGTTCGTGGCCGCGGTCCTGTGCCTGTGCCTGACCATCGCCCAGGGCATGCCCCATATCGACCCGATGTTCTTCCTCATGAGCTTCCTTGTGGCCTTCGTCACCTCCTTTGTGGTGACAGCGGTGCTGCCCCTGGCCAAGATCTCGGCCGCCTGCGCCGTCTACTACGATGCCGCTTTGGGCAGTCTCGGCTTCCGCCTCGTGCAGAACGTCTTCTTCAGCACGCTCATCATGATCATCTTAGGGCTCGTGATGACGGCGTTCGTGACGGGCGTGGGCGACGTGCCGACGCTCTCGACGCTCACCGGCGAGCTGATGGACACGAACCTGTTCGACCGCTACGTGGCCCTGTGCATGCAGTTCTTCCCGGTCATCGTCATCGTCGCGTTTCTGTGCGACCCGGCGGCCGGCGGCATCGCCGGCGCCATCACCGGTGAGAAGAAGCAGGCGCCGGCCAGCGAGCCCGAGCAGCTCGTTTAACCGCTATGGACCGGGTGGAAGAGGGCGCCGTGGTCGCTGAAGCCGCCGATGCCGCGACGGGCGCCTCGCGAAAGAGCGGGGACGTCGATGCGGCGACAGGCGCCACACCGATGGCGGAAGCGGCAGCTGAGGAGCGGGGGAGCGCCGGCGCGAGCCCGGCCGACCGCGTGGCCGAGACGGTGGATGCCGTGACCGGCGCCACCTGGACCACGCGCAACACCATCATGGCTGAGCTCTTCCAGGCAGACCTTGCCGCGCACGGTGACGAGATGCCCGCCTTCCGCCCACCGGGCACCTGAGTGCTCAAAGCGCGCTTCAATGGGCTATCATAGGCACAACCTAAGGCGACCGCCCTCGGGTGGTCGCCTGTCTTTGGCGACTCACGCACGGAAAGGGCGCGTCTTATGGCTAAGAAGATCCTGGTCACGGAAGATCTGGTGCAGGAGGGCATCGACTCGCTCACCGAGCACGGCTACGAGGTCGACCTGCTCATCGACCCCTCGCCCGAGGAGATTGCCGCGGCCATCGCCCCCTACGACGCGCTGATCGTGCACCCGAACACCAAGGTGGACGCCGCGCTGCTCGATGCCGCTGAGAACCTCAAGATTATCGGCCGGGCCGGCGTGACCGTGGACAACATCGATGTGGAGGCCGCCTCCGAGCGTGGCATCGTCGTGTGCAACGCGCCGAACTCCAACGTCATCTCCGCTGCCGAGCACACCATGGCCCTGCTTCTGGCCGCCGCCCGCCGCATCCCCGAGGCCAGCGCCTCCATGCACGCGGGCCAGTGGCGCCGCAGCGATTTCATGGGCAGCGAGCTTTTCGGCAAGACGCTGGCCATCTTCGGTTTGGGCCGCGTGGGCGGCCTGGTGGCCGAGCGCGCCGCCGCTTTCGGTATGAACCTCATCGGGCACGACCCCTACTGCTCGCCGGAGCGCGCGTTGCATCTGGGCGTGACTCTCTACGACGATATGGCCCCGGTGCTCGCCCAGGCCGACTTCATCACCGTGCACCTGCCCCGCACGGTGAACACTCTCGGCATGTTCGGCGCCGACGAGTTCGCCGCCATGAAGGACGGCGTGGTGCTCGTGAACGCGGCCCGCGGCGGCATCTTCAACATGGAGGCTTTGGCCGATTTCGTGGCCGCGGGCAAGGTGAGCGCGGTGGCGGTGGACTCCTTCGAGTGCGAGCCCTGCACCACGTCGCCCTTGCACGAGTTCGAGAACGCCATCCTCACGCCGCACCTGTCGCCCATGACCCACGAGGCCCAGCGCCGCGCCTCCACCCAGATTGCCGAGTACGTGGAAGCGGGCCTGGAAGGCGGCATGGTGGCCACGGCTGTGAACCTCTCGCCGCTGCCGCCGGAGGCCTTTGACGTGGTCGGCCCCTACATCCACGCCTGCAAGATGCTCGGCTCGCTGGCCAACCAGATCCTCGGCCGCACGCCGAAGAACCTCAAGCTGGAGCTGGCCGGCGCCCTCTGCGACGCCGACCCGGCGCCCCTTCTGGCCGCGGTGCTCGACGGCGGGCTGTCCTATCGCCGCCTCGGTGCCTTCTCGGCGGCCAACGCCGAGTCCGTGGCCTCCCAGCACGGCATCTCCGTGTCCACGGCCTCAGTTCGCGATGCCGAGGAGTACGCCTCCTCGGTGCGCGTCGTAGCCGACGAGGTGGAGGTGGCGGCCACCCTGTTCGGCACCGAGCATGCCCCGCGCATCATCTCCATCATGGGCTACAAGATCGACATCGCCCCGGCGAGCACCTCGCTCATCTTCGAGTACGTGGACGCGCCGGGCCGCATCGGCGTCATCGGCACGGTGCTCGGCGAGGCGGGCGCGAACATCACCACCATGCAGATCGGCACCAAGCCCGGCGACGGCTGCGCGCTCGTGTACATGAACGTGGAAGGCGATGTGGACGA
Organism: Adlercreutzia shanghongiae; assembly: GCF_035830635.1. Taxonomy (NCBI): domain Bacteria; kingdom Bacillati; phylum Actinomycetota; class Coriobacteriia; order Eggerthellales; family Eggerthellaceae; genus Adlercreutzia; species Adlercreutzia shanghongiae. The sequence goes on from NZ_JAYMFI010000009.1 coordinate 183,658, forward strand.
GGCGGTGCTCGCCCGCCTGCGCGAGGCCATCGACTTGCGCAACCTCTGGAAGATAACGCTCTAGGGGCGCTATCGCATCAGTCGATGCCCGGGCATCGGAACTTTCGACGGCTTTCAGCGGCGCCTCCACGAGAGGCGCCGCTGCTTTTTGCTATGATTCTTCCGTTCGTTTTAAGCTGATGAAGCGCGTCACGTACCGCGAGAAAGAAGGACTGGCATGACACGGAAGATACACATCTTCGACACCACCCTGCGCGACGGCGAGCAGTCTCCGGGCGCCTCCATGAACACCGAGGAGAAACTGGTCATCGCCCGCGAGCTCCTTCGCATGAACGTCGACGTCATCGAGGCCGGCTTTCCCATCTCCAGCCCCGGCGATTTCGAGAGCGTGCGCCGCATCTCCGAGCTGGCCGGCGATGCCGCTACGGTCTGCGCGCTGACGCGCGCGGTTGAAAAGGATATCGACTCGGCCGCCGACGCGCTGAAGTTCGCCAAGCGCCCCCGCATCCACACGGGCATCGGCGTGTCGCCCTCGCACATGCGCGACAAGCTGCGCATCACCGAGGAGGAGTGCATCAAGCGGGCCGTGCATGCCGTCGCCTACGCGAAGAAGTACGTGGAGGACGTGCAGTTCTATGCCGAGGACGCGGGCCGTTCCGACTACGCTTTCTTGGCGCGGGTCATCGAGGCCGTCATCGCCGCCGGCGCCACGGTGGTGAACATCCCTGACACCACGGGCTACTCGCTGCCCGAGGAGTTCGGCGCGCGCATCAAGTACCTCATGGACAACGTGAAGGGCATCGAGGACGTTACCGTGTCGGTGCACTGTCACAACGATCTGGGCATGGCCACGGCGCTGTCGCTCGCGGGCGTGAGGGGCGGCGCCACGCAGATCGAGTGCACCATCAACGGCCTGGGCGAGCGCGCGGGCAACACGGCCCTGGAGGAAGTGGTCATGGGCATTCGCATGCACGGCGAAGAGCTCGATGCCCACACCGACATCAACACCCGTGAGTTCGTCAAGGCGAGCCGCCTGGTAAGCTCGATCACCGGCATGAACGTGCAGGCCAACAAGGCCATCGTGGGCGCCAACGCCTTCGCGCACTCCTCGGGCATCCACCAGGACGGCGTGCTGAAGAAGCGCGACACCTACGAGATCATCGATCCCGCCGAGGTGGGCGTGGGCGCCAGCCAGATCGTGCTGACGGCCCGCAGCGGGCACGCGGCCCTGAAGCACCGCCTGGAGGAGCTCGGCTACGAGTACGAGGGCGAGGAGCTCGACCGCATCTACACCGCCTTCTTGGAGGTGGCCGACAAGAAGAAGGAGGTGTACGACGAGGACCTGGAGGCGCTCGTCAACGAGCGCGACCGCGAGGAGACCGCCATCTACTCGCTGGAGGGCGTCCAGGTCAGCTGCGGCTTCCCCCTGAAGCCCACGGCTACGGTGACCCTGCGCGGGCCCGAGGGCGACGAGCGCACCGTGTGCGACTGGGGCACCGGTCCCATCGACGCGGTGTACAAGGCCATCGACCAGATCGTGCAGGTGGACAACGACCTGTCCGAGTTCGCGGTGACGGCTGTGACCCGCGGCATCGACGCTTTGGGCGAGGTGACGGTGCGCGTGAAGGCCGCCGGCGGAGAGGTGTACGTGGGCCGTGGTGCCGACGGCGACATCATCGTGTCCTCGGCCAAGGCCTACCTGAACGCCCTGAACCGTCTGCTCTCAGAGAAGCGCTAGGGGAGCCGCCCGCCGGTTCTGTCCGGGCGCGGTGCCGCAGCCCGCGTCCGTATCGCATTCTGCCGAAGCCGGCCGGAACGTTCCGGCCGGCTTCTTCCTTTTCCCAGGTGTTTTCGTGTATGCTATGCCGATACATCGAGGAGAAGCAAGGAGGCGCTATGGCAGACGACAACAAGCTCGGCCGCAAGATCACGACGCTTCGTGAGGCCCATCACCTTTCCACCCAGGACTTGGCCGACCGCTGCGGTTGCGAGGTGGAGGTCATCGAGAAGCTGGAGGGCGGCGAGGTGCCCGCGTCGTTGGCGCCGCTGATCAAGCTGACCCGCGCCCTCGGCGTGCGCCTGGGCACCCTCATGGACGACGACGAGGACTTCGGTCCCGCCTACATCTCGGCCGACGCCATGGCCGAGGTGGAGCGCGTGAAGTCACTGCAGACGGCCAAGGACGCCGGCGACCTTTCCTACTTCAGCCTGGCGGCGGGCCGTCCCTCTCGGCACATGGACCCCTTCGTCATCACGGTGACGCCCACCGGTGAGGCCACTCGCAAGCTGGATTCCCACGAGGGCGAGGAGTGGCTGTTCGGTATGGAGGGCTCCATCGAGATCGAGTACGGCAACGAGACCTACGTGCTCGGCCCCGGCGAGTCCATCTACTACGATTCCATCGTGCCCCACCAGGTGCGTGCCCACAACGGCCAGAACGCCAAGTTTTTGGCGTGCGTATATACTCCGTTCTAGGAGGCGCGATGACTGAAGAGCAGAACAACGCGCCGCAGCCCGGCTCTCCCGATTACCCGCTGCACTCGGAGCTGACCCTGGGCGCCTACCTGAAACAGCAGGTGGCCGCCGATCCCGACCACGAGTTCGTGGTGTACCCCGACCGCGACCTGCGCTGGACCTACCGCGACTTCGACGAGCGCACCGATAACCTCGCCAAGGGCCTGCTGGCCATCGGCATGAAGCCGGGCGACCACTTGGGCGTGTGGGCGCGCAACATCCCCGACTGGCTCACCTTCATGTACGCCAGCGCCAAGATCGGCGTAGTCATGGTGACGGTGAACCCGGTATACAAGTCCCACGAGCTGGACTACGTGCTCAAGCAGTCCGACATGAAGGCGCTCTGCGTCATCGACGCCTATCGCGATGTGGACTACCTGCAGATCATCCGCGACTTGGTGCCCGAGTCCTTAAGCGTGCAGCGCGGCTTTTTGCACTCCGAGGAGTACCCCTTCCTGGAGAACCTCATCTACATGGGCCCCGAGAAGCACCGCGGCTTCTACAGCGTGCCGGAGCTTCTGCTGCTGGGCCAGCACAAGCCCGATAGCTCCTTGGAATGGGCCCAGGGCCGGTTCGACAACAACGACGTGGTCATGATGCAGTACACGAGCGGCACCACGGGCTTTCCCAAAGGCGTCATGCTCACGCACCGCAACATCTTGAACAACGGCTTCTACATCGGCGAGGGCCAAAAGCTCGGGCCGGAGGACCGCGTGTGTCTGCCCGTGCCCTTCTTCCACTGCTTCGGCTGCGTGCTCGGCGTCATGGCCTCGCTCACGCACCGCTGCACTATGATCATCGTGGAGGACTTCAGCGCCGAGCTGGTGCTGCAGGCCCTGCACAAGGAGCGCGCCACGGCGGTCTACGGCGTGCCCACCATGTTCATCGCCGAGCTGAACCATCCCGATTTCGACAGCTTCGATTTGTCTCATCTGCGCACGGGCATCATGGCCGGCAGCCCCTGTCCGCCCGAGACCATGCGCGAGGTGATGGAGCGCATGAACATGCGCGACGTCACCATCTGCTACGGCCTCACCGAGACGAGCCCGGTGTTCACCCAGACCTCGGTGGACGACGACATCCCGCACAAGTGCGAGACCGTGGGGCGGGCCCATCCGCCGGTGGAGGTGCGCGTGCTGGATGTGAACGACGGGCACATCTGCGCGCCCGGCGAGCACGGCGAGCTGTGCTGCAAGGGCTACAACGTCATGAAGGGCTACTACAAGATGCCCGAGGAGACGGCCAAGGCCATCGACAAGAACGGCTTTCTGCATTCGGGCGACATGGGCACCGTGGATGAGGACGGCTACTTCCGCGTGACGGGCCGCATCAAGGACATGATCATCCGCGGCGGCGAGAACATCTACCCGCTGGAGGTGGAGAACTTCCTGCTCACCATGCCCGGCGTGCTGGATGCCCAGGTGGTGGGCATTCCCGATGAGCGCCTCGGCGAGATCGTGGGCGCCTTCATCCGCACCCGCCCGGGGTATGAGGACATGACCGAGGACGATGTGCGCGAGTACGCCATTCCGCGCATCGCCCGCTACAAGGTGCCCAAGCGCGTATTCTTCGTGGACGATTTCCCCATGACGCCCTCCATGAAGGTGCAGAAGTTCAAACTGCGCGAAATGGCCGAGGAATTGGTGAGGGCGGGGAAGTAGCCGATACGGGCGCTTCAGCCCCCTTCGAAACGACGAGCGCGTCGCAAGCGAGAGCCCGGCGCAGGAAATGATAGGAGCCTTTCGTGAAACGAGCACTTACCCCCGGGACCTTTGACCCGATCACCGAGGGGCACCTTGATGTCATTCGCCGTGCTGCCCAGCTGGTGGACGAGGTTATCGTCTCGGTGGCAGTGTCGGCGGGGAAGGGCCCGCTGTTTTCCCTGGAGGAGCGCGTGGCGCTGGCGCGGGAGGCCACGAAAGATATTCCCAATGTGCGGGTCGAGCCCTTCGACGAGCTGCTCGTCGACTTCGCTCGTCGCATGGAGGCCCAGGCCGTCGTGAAGGGCCTGCGCGCCATCACGGACTTCGAGTACGAGTTCCAGATGACCGCCATGAACTACCAGCTGGACAAGAACTTGGAAACGGTGTTCATCATGTCGACGCCCCAGCACATGTATCTGTCCTCATCGGTGGTGCGCGAAATCGCCTCCTGGGGCGGAGATGTTTCGCAGTTCGTCCCCCCGTGCGTGAACGAGGCGCTGGTCGCTCGTTTCGCCGAGTTGAAGGGCTCCAAGTAGCGCCTCCCGCTTGTTTGAAGCGCAGGCTTCCGAGCAAAGGTAAAAGCTCCCTCGTCGACCTCGGGTGGCGGGGGAGCTTTTTTACGGAACGGTGGCGTTTTTGACGGTGCGGCTACAAGGTTTCGGATTCTTTACATCGTTCGCGCGCCATTCCAACGACAGGCTGTTGACGGGCCGTCACCCTCCTTTATCGCGCTAAAGTTCAGCCATCAGGTAATCGTTCGAGCCACTTGGACGGCCCGGGAAACGGGCAGGCTGGTCCGGCAAGCGACTCCCGGTTCCGTACCCGCAGTGCACTAGAAGGAGGCTCATCATGACCCGCAACAACCAACATATCGACTCTTCGTTCGGCCTTTCTCGTCGTAGCTTCTGCAAAGGCGCCGCAGTGCTCGGTGTCTGGGGCGGATTGGCGAGCTTTGGCCTTGCCGGTTGCGCCCCGCACACCAAGGCCGAGGAGCTTGCGAGCTCGGCGCCGTGGAAGGCCGGCACCTATACGGCCGAGGTCACGGGCCACAACGCTCCCTACACTCTGACGGTCACCTTCACCGATGACGCCATCGCCGCCATCGATGCCACGGACAACCAGGAGTCCCTGGGTGTTGGCGCCGATGCCCTGGAGGCCCTCGAGCAGCAGGTCATTGACAACCAGACCATCAACATCGATACCGTCACCGGCGCGACCTTGTCCTCCATGTCGCTGCAGGAGGGCCTTGAGGACTGCGCCAAGCAGGCGGGCGCCTACGAGGTGCTGGCCGAGGCGCCCGTTCCCGCCAAGCCCGCCGTGCAGGAGACCTACGACACCGACGTCTGCGTCATCGGCGGCGGCGGCGCGGGCCTGGCCTCGGCCATCGCGGCGGTCCAGGAGGGCGCCAACGTCGTCGTGCTGGAGAAGTGCGGCATTACCGGCGGCTCCACCAACGTTTCCGAGGGCGCGCTGAACGCCGTCGACCCCGAGCGCCAAGAGCCCCAGGGCATCGAGGACTCCATCCCCACCTTCTACGAGACCACCATGAAGGGCGGCCACAACACCAACAACCCCGAGCTCGTGCATTTCCTCACCGACAACGCGCTGGATTCCGTTCATTGGCTCGAGAGCCTCGGCGTTCAGTTCAAGGACGAGATCGGCAGCGCCACCGGCTCGCTCGGTCAGCGCAGCCATTACCCGGCCACGCCGTCCGGCAACACCTACATCCGCTCCTTCCAGCAGTTCATCGACGACAACCCCGAGCAGATCGTGCTTTTGAACGACATGCAGGCCACCGAGCTCATCACCGATGACGCCGGCGCGGTCGTGGGCGTCAAGGCGCTCTACGACGGCGAGCAGGAAGTCACCGTGAACTGCGGTGCCGTCATCATCGCCACCGGCGGCTTCGGCAGCAATGTGGAGTACCGCCAGAAGGTGAACACGGGCGTGTGGAAGGACGTCGTGCTGGACGACTCCATCGGCTGCACCAACATCAAGCCCTGCGCCCAGGGCGAGGGCCTGGCACTTGCCGAAGGCGCCGGTGCCGAGCTCATCTGCCTGTCCGACATTCAGCTGCATCCCTGCGGCACCCCGGGCACGGGCCTTATGGAAGACATCCGTACCTCTGGCCGTAACCGCATCTTCGTGAACACCGAGGGCAAGCGTTTCGTGAACGAGGGCGCCGAGCGCGACGTGCTGTGCAAGAACATCTTCGCCCAGCCCGAGGGCACCTACTGGGTGGTCGTGAACACCCTGCGCTACCCCGATCCCGACGAGCCGGACGCCAACGGCGCCACCATCAACAACATGCTTGCCTTGGGCCACATCGTCACGGGCGACACGGTAGAGGCGCTTGCCGGCGAGATGGGCGTGGACGCGACCAATCTGCAGGCGGCCATTGACGCCTACAACGCGGTCGTGGACGGCGGTGCCGACGAATTCGGCTTCGTGGCCGACAACACGGCAGACGCGAAGATGACCGAGGGCCCGTGGTACGCCTGCCGCAAGGTTCCCACCGTGCACCACACCATGGGCGGCATCCGCGTGAACGTGGAATCCGAGGCCTGCGACGCCGACGGCAACCCGATCCCCGGCCTGTATGCCGCGGGCGAGTGCACCGGCGGCATCCACGGCGAGAATCGTCTGGGCGGCAACGCCATTGCCGACTGCATGACCTTCGGACGCAACGCCGGCACCAACGCCGCCGACTACGCCGTGGCTTAAGCCTCAGGCGGCACAATCTCCTTCCCGCTGCGGGAAGTTTCGGAAGGGGCCCTCATGGCGAGGGCCCCTTCCTCTAGGGCGTCCTTTCCTAGAGAGATATGACCTACTATTAGACATAGTCAAATAGTAATGGTATTATCCCGATAGCCCCCCGAGCGTGCCCGGTTTGGCGCGGCCCGCCGCCGCGTCGCACGCCCGAGCAGGGGAGGAACCCACGAGAGGACCATCTATGGACTATATCGCCTACTACAACGAGATCGCCGAGATTCAGGGGGCCGACCCCCAGGCCACAGCCCGCACCCGCGATGCCGACGGCACCATCCCCGGCGAGGCGCGCCCGCTTCTGTTCAACGTCTCCGCCGAGATCAAGAACACCTACCACGAGCTCGGCTGCACCCTGCCGCCCTTGCTCGAGGGCTGCACGGTGCTCGATCTGTGCTGCGGCAGCGGCCGTGACACCTACCTGGCCGCCCAGCTCGTGGGCCCTGCCGGTCGCGTCGTCGGCGTTGAGCCCGTCGAGGCCCGCCTGAACATCGCCCGCAAGTACCTCGATCAGGAGATGCGCCAGTTCGGCTACGACGCGGCCAATGTGGAACTTGTCCACGGCGCTCCCGAGGACCTGTCGTTTGTCCCCGACAACTCGGTGGACGTGGTCGTCTCCAACGGCACGTTCAACCTGTCGCCCGATAAGGACCGCTATCTTTCCGAGGTGCGCCGCGTGCTCGCCGAGGGCGGAGAGTTCTACTTTACCGACGTCTTTTGCGACCGCCGCATCCCCGCCGCCCTTGCCGACGACATGAAGCTGCGGGCCCTGCGTCTGGCCGGCGCCCTCTACATTCAGGATTTCCGCCGCCTCTCTGTGGCCAACGACTTTCTGGACCCGCGCTACCTCATGACGTGGAAGACCCCGCTGACGGATGAGGAGCAGGCGCTTCTCCCGGATATCGCCTTTGCCACCATCACCACGCGCCTTATCAAGACCGATCTGCAGGAGGACATCTGCGAGTCCTACGGCGAGACGGTCACCTACAAGGGCACTCTGCCCGATTTTCCGGACTACTTCCTGTTCGACAAGGACATCAAGTTCCCCGCGGGCAAGACCTGCACCGTGTGCGGCAACGTGTCGGGACTTGTCATGGCGAGCCGCTATGGTAAGGTGTTCGACCTGACCGGCGACCGCTCGGTGCACATCGGCGACACCCACGGCGACCACATCATCAAGTGCGCGCCGGACTTCACCGGCGTGGTGGACGAAGACGACCAGCCGATTCAGGCCTCCTGCTGCTAGCAGCGCGGGCGCGGCGATACCGACACAGAAAGGGGAGCGAGCGTGGAACCCATTCGCTTCATGGTGGTCAGCGGCTTTCTGGGCGCTGGCAAGACGACGACGATGATCGCGCTGGCCGAGCATCTGAACCGGACCTTCGGCGAGAGCGCCATCATCGCCAACGATTTGGGCGCGAATTTGGTGGACACCTCGCTCACCCAGACCTCGGGCTGCACCGTGGCCGAGATCGCCTCGGGCTGCATCTGCTACCAGATGGACAACACCGTCGACCAGATTCGCCGTCTGCGCGACAAGAGCGGCGCGGTGTTCGTCATGAGCGATATCCCCGGCTGCGGCGTGGGGGCGCTGGACCACGTGTACCACACCCTGGCCCGCGAGCACGGCGACGAGTTCACGCTGGCCCCCTTCACGGTCATCGTGGACCCGGAGCGCCTGCGCATGATCATGCCGGAGCGCGCCGACATCAACCTGCCCGAGGAGCTGGTCTACCTTTTGAAGCTGCAGCTGGAAGAGGCCGACCTTGTCGTGCTGAACAAGTGCGACACCCTTGCGGAGGGCGATATCGACCGCTACGTGGACTTCCTGAAGACCGCCGTGCCCGACGTGCCGGTGCTCTGCATCTCGGCCCGCGAGAAGACGGGCATCGACGAGCTGGCTGCGTTCGTGACCACCCGCACCTCGGCGCTGAAGAACTTTTCCGTGCGCGACAACCGCGAGTTCGAGCAGGCCGAGGCGAAGCTCACCTGGTACAACCGCCGCCTGTTCTTCAAGACGCTGTCCGGCGAGAAGATCGACATGAACGCCGTGGTGGACGATCTTATCGAGGAGATCCGCCTGGGGCTCATCGAGCGCAAGCGCAACGTGCCGCATCTGAAGACCTTCGCTACTTCGGGCAACGGCGACTTCAACAAGGCGTCGCTCATCGGCGTGGATTACGATATCGAATACGAGCAGAGGTTTCTGCGCGCCCACAAGAACATGCGCATGATCATCAACGCCCGCGCTGTGTGCGAGTCACGCCCCTTGGCGCGCCTGGTAGATGACGCGGTGGACGAGATCTGCGAGCGCTACGGCTTGGATGTGCAGGTGTTCTTCACGGAATGCTTCGGCATGGCCGACGAGGGGCGGTAGCCCATGGCGGGAACGACTCTTTCCCACGGGGCGCTCGTGCCCTCCCAGGACATCTCGCAGATTCCCGATGGGGAGCTTTCCATTCGCGAGCAGGTGCGCCAGTACTACGGCAGCATCCTGGCCGATTCCGATGATTTGAAGACCAATGCCACGTGCTGCGCCACCGACGCGCCGCCGCGCTACGTGCTGGACGTGATGCCGCTCATCGACGACGAGATCATGAGCAAGTTCTATGGCTGTGGAAGCCCCATCCCGCCGGCCCTTGAGGGCTGCACGGTGCTCGATTTGGGTTGCGGCGTGGGCCGCGACGTGTACGTGCTCTCGAAACTCGTAGGGTCGGCCGGCCGCGTCATCGGCGTAGATATGACCCCTTCGCAGCTCGCCGTGGCCCAAGCCCATGAGGAGGACCAGGCGCGCCGCTTCGGATTCGATGAGAACAACGTGGAATTCAAGTGCGGCTATATCGAGGATTTGGCGGACCTCGGCATCGAGGACGAGTCCATCGATCTGGTCGTGTCGAACTGCGTCATCAACCTCACGCCGTTCAAAGAGCAGGTGTTCCGCGAGATTTATCGGGTGCTCAAGCCCGGCGGCGAGCTGTACTTCTCCGATGTGTTCTGCGACCGGCGCATGCCCGAGGCGCTGCGCCGCGACCCGGTGCTTTTGGGGGAGTGCCTCGGCGGCGCGATTTACTTGGAGGATTTCCGCCGCATGATGGCGCGCATCGGGTGGGCGAGCTTTCTATATACCGCCATAGACGACATCCACGTGAGCGACTTGGCCCTGGAGACCAAGCTCGGCTTCACCGGGTTCACCTCGCGCACGGTGCGGGCCATCAAGGCCTGTGGCCTGGAGGACGGCGAGGAGAACTGGGGCCAGACCGCGCGCTATTTGGGCACGATTCCCGAGATGCCGCGCTATTTCGACTTGTCGGAGGAGATTCGCCTCATCAAGGGGCGGCCTGTGGCCCTAAGCGGCAACATGGCCGAGATGCTCGCGCAATCGCGCTACGGCGCCCACTTCGACATCAGTGAAAGGGGCGCCCATCGCGGCGCCTTCGAGTTCTGCCGCGCCCAGGACGCCGTGGAGGCGCGTCGGGGCAAGCGCGCGGTGGACGTGACCTATCTGGAAGAGGCCCTGGGCCGCATCGGGCAGCCGTCCTTCGAAGAGCGGGTGAACGCGCCGGCAGCCCTTTGCGCCCCGGCCGGCTCCGAGACGCTGCAGGTGAACATCACCTACGCCTGCAACCTGGCCTGCCGACACTGCTATCTGGAATGCGCCCCGAAAAGCGAGGCGGCCATGGACCGTGCCACCATGGAGGCCTGCCTTAAGGCCTTCACGGCCGCGGGCTTTACCACCTTCGACATTACCGGCGGCTCCCCGGAGCTGCATCCGGACTTCCCCTGGTTTCTGCGCGAGGCGGCGCGTCGCGCCCGAGAGGCGGGCGGTGCGGTCATCGTGCGCACGAACCTGACGCTTTTGGAAAAGCTGGAGTACGCTTCGCTTATGGACCTGTTCGCCGAAGAGGGCGTGACCCTTGTGGCCTCGCTGCCCTACTTCGACGCCGAGGGTACCGATGCCCAGCGCGGCAACCGCGTCTATGAGCGGGCCGTCTCGGCCATACGCGCGCTCAACGAGCGCGGCTACGGGAAGGGGGAGGGGCTTGTGCTCGATTTGGCCTACAACGTGGCCGGCCCGTTTCTGCCTCCGCCCCAGGACATGCTGGAAGACCTCTACCGCGACGAGCTTGAGCGGCGCGAGGGCGTGGCCTTCGATCATCTCTACGCCTTCAACAACTATCCGCTCGGCCGCTTCGCCCACGATCTTCTGGATGCGGGGCTGTTCGACGAGTACCTGCGCCTTCTGGCGGAGAACTTCAATGCCCTGGCCGTGCAGCGCATGATGTGCCGCGGCCAGGTGAACGTGGATGTGGACGGGCGCCTGTACGACTGCGAGGTGAACCACGTGCTGGGGCTGCCTATCCAGCTGCCTGCCAAAGATGGGGCGGGCAAGCGCGACGCCACCGTGGCCGACCTTGCCGCGGGTGCCCTGCCCGAGCGTACCGTGCGCACGAACCCCGTCTGCTACAGCTGCGCGGCCGGTTTCGGCTCCAGCTGCGGCGGCTCGCTCGTGAAAGAGCGCTCATAAGGACGAGAGGCCCTCTTCGGGCCTCTCGTCGTTGGCGGGGTTTATCGCAGGGGCAAGCGGCGCTTTTAGGAATTCAGCTCGGCCTCGGCGCTGTTGGCGAAGTAGCCCTCGGGAACATTTTTGCGGATGAAGTCGGCGAACGCGCGCGCCTCGTCGCTGTGGGCGCCGTTTGAGGGCCAGGTGAGCGACACGGGATACCACATGGTGTCGGTGGCTACCTTGAAGCGGATGATGCCCGGCTCGTTGCGGTAGCGGTTGGCGATGCACTCGGGCAGCGTCGCCCAGCCGAGCCCCGCTTTCACGCCCTCGATCATGGCCTCGTGGGTGTCGAAGCAGCCCACCATGTTGTGGTCGCGCAGTGAGAGCCCGTAGCGCTCGCGGAAATGGCGGTTGCCCACCATGTGGCGGCCGGAATGCCATTCGTAGACGATCATGGGCCACTTCAGCAGGGTATCGATGGGAACCGGCCCCGGCATTTGGTTGTAAGGGGCCTTGTCCGGCGCCAAGAACACGAGCCGCTTGTAGCCGAGCACTTCGGTGACGATGCCGGGCTCCAAGGGCTGGTTCTCCAAAATGGCGAAGTCAAGCTCGCCGTCCTTCAGCTTTTGCACGAGATCGGGCTCGTAGCCCGCATCCAGATGCACCCGGGCCTCGGGCTGCTCCTGCACGTACTGGGCCACCAGGCGCGGCAGCAGCGTCACGCCGTCGGCGAAGCTCATGCCCACGGTGATGTTGGCGGGGAAGTGCTCGTCGATGGCGGCGATCTGGGAGGCCATGACCCGCTCCATATCGGCCATGTTCTGAGCGAACTTCACGGCCACTTTGCCCGCTTGGGTCAAAGAGATGCCCGTGGAGGTGCGGTTGATGAGCGAGGTGCCGAACTGCTTCTCGATACTGGTAATTTTTTGCGACAGGCCGGGGCGCGACATGTAAAGCTGATTTGCCGCTTGGGAGAGACTTTTCGCCTTCGATAGAACCAGCAGAACTTCGATATCGTCAAACAGCATGGCTCCTCCTCGTCGGCGGCATGGCGTGGCGACGGCGTTCCCCTTATTTTCTCGGCCCATCTCGTCAAGCTCTCTTCGGCAGGCTTCCCCGTCGCTGCCAAACTTGCGTGTTTAAGCCAACATTAAACCTGCCCGTTCCTCCCGCGTCCAGAGCCTTTCATCGAATCGGTGAAGCGAATTTTGACGATGGTTGTAAGCAAATCCTGCATGTAGCGAACCTTTGCAGCTCCTGCAACTAAGTGCGACGGCGAATCGGTGACTGTCGTGCTTATCGATGATGCTTCCTCTCTATGATGACGCCATTGGACACAGCAGCGTCCGAAGTTGGGCAACATCGATCGGGCCCAAGTCGCGAACCGGACTCTTTCTGTGTCTCCAGCAACGAGGAGAAAGAAGAGGAGGAATCGATGGACAAACAAGGCATCATCGAGACCAGCAAGAAGCGCCGCGAGGGCGAGCGCATCTTCTACACGTCCTGCCCGGCCAACGGGTGCTGGGACTCGGCCTGTGTGCTGAAGTGTCACGAGAAGGACGGGAAGATCATCGCCATTGAGCCCGACGACTCCGTGAACCCCAACGACTCGCGCGAGGATTGCGGTTGGGAGAACACGTGGAAGGGCAACGTGCAGATGCGCCCGTGCGCCATGGGCCATTCCTGGAAGAAGGAGCTGCACGCCGACACGCGCCTTCTGCACCCCATGAAGCGCGTAGGCAAGAAGGGCCCGGGCCAGGGCTACTTCGTCGAGATCTCTTGGGAAGAGGCGCTGGACACCATCGCCGAGAAGATGATCGAGATCAAGGAGAAGTACGGTCCCTACGGCATCTTCCATTCCCAGTATCCCAGCTTCGAGAAGAACGGCTTTCCGCTGGCTCCCTGGTGGGAGGCGGGCTTCGGCGCCTGGGGCGAGCACTCCACCTCGGGGCACGCCGCCGGCGAGATGCTGCATCTCGGCGTCGATCTGACCAAGGTGACCCGCGGCCTGCAGAACTCCCTGCCGGGTTTTGAGGCCCCCGACCTGTTCAACTCCAAGCTCTTCATCATGTGGGGCATGGATCCGGTAGTCGCCTGGTTCGGCCCGACGTCCTACTACATGCAGCTTGCCCACGAGTACGGTCTGAAGACCATCGTCATCGACCCGCGCTACACCCAGTCCGCCGAGATTCTCGCCGACCAGTGGATTCCGATTCGCCCCGGCACCGACTTGGCCATGATGCTCGCCGTGGCCCAGGTTCTCTTCGAGGAAGACCTGGTCGACCACGCCTTCATCGACGAGTGGGTCGATAAGGAGGGCTTCGAAGAGTGGCGCGCCTACGTTATGGGCGAGGGCGAGGACGGCCTGAAGAAGACCCCCGAGTGGGCCGCTCCCATCACCGCCGTGCCTGCCGAGACCATCCGCGAGTTCGCGCGTCTGTACGGCACCGAGAAGCCGGTGCACCTGCAGTACTTCTACTCCTGCGCCAAGCGCCACATGGGCGACTACTCCGCCTCGGCCTCGATGCTGCTCCAGGCCATGACCGGCAACATCGCCTGCCACGGCGGCTGCGAGTCCGGCGCCTGCCTGCCCACCCCGGGCCGCGTGCCCGCCCCCCGCGCCGACTGGCAGCGCGATCCGGGCGACTATCAGGTGCCGGTGCTGTTCAACAACAACTGCCTCACTGAGATTCTCGCGCGCCAGGACGACTACTGGTCGGGCAAGATCACGGAGTCGGAGTTCCGTCACCTCATCGGCAGCCCCACCAACGACTGCCCGCTGCCCAACATCCAGATGATCATCTTCGAGAACAACTACGGCAACAACCACTCGAACGTGAACAAGCGCTTCGCCGGCATGGCCAACACCGAGTTCAACTGGGGCTTCCAGTGGCACATGAACCAGCCCACCGCCGAGCTGTGCGACATCATCCTGCCGGCGCCCGTGTGGCAGTTCGAGGGCATGGACGAGTACATGTACGGCCACCAGCGCTTCGTGAGCGGCCCCAACGGCATGCGCAACTACTTCACCTTCTGCGCCCGCGGCCTGGATTTCCCCGGCGAGGTGCGCTCCAAGGAGTGGGTGTGGACGCAAATTGCCAAGCGCTTGGGCGACGAGGTCGTCGAGGGCTACAACCCCCGCATGAAGGACGTGGCGGTGGAGGACTGGGTAGACGCCCAGGAGGCCATCTACAAGGAGGCCTTCGAGAAGTGGGCCGACAATGCCACCATCATGGCCTATCTGGGCTACGACCACCGTCCCACTTGGGAGGAGTTCAACGCCAACCCGGTCGTCCGCACCGAGATCGACGAGCCCTATTACCCGTTCAAGTCCGCCATGGACAAGGGCGAGAGCCCGTTTAACACCCCCACGAAGAAGATCGAGTTCTCCTCGAACTTCGTGAAGACCCACGACATGACCGAGAGCCGTTGGCGCGGCCGCCTCGATCCGATGCCGGTGTGGAGCCCCAGCTACGTGGAGGGCGATATCGGAAGCGCCTCCAACGACGGCTTCTACAACCCGAAGGTGAAGGACTACCCGCTCTCGCTCGTCACGCCCGTGT
Source organism: Adlercreutzia shanghongiae (assembly GCF_035830635.1). NCBI lineage: Bacteria > Bacillati > Actinomycetota > Coriobacteriia > Eggerthellales > Eggerthellaceae > Adlercreutzia > Adlercreutzia shanghongiae. The sequence continues at coordinate 198,708 of NZ_JAYMFI010000009.1, forward strand.
CGGTGTACCGCCAGCACTCTTCCAACGACAACAACCCCTTCATGCGCGAGGACGTCTACCGCCACGCCGTGTGGATCTCCGGCGTGGACGCCAAGGCCCGCGGCATCAAGGACGGCGATTTGTGCCGCGTCTACTCCGATCGCGGCGAGACGCTGCTCACCGCCTATGTCACCAACCGCTGCATGCCCGGCACCGCAGCCGTGCACCATGGCGGCTGGTATCAGACCAACGGAGAGACCTCCGAGATGAACGTGTTCGGTCAGGACATGCGCGGCACGCCCAACATCCTTCTGGACGACGGACACTTGCCCCACATCCTCGGCGCTCTGATTATCGCCGGCTTGGTGGAAGTTGAGAAGGTGGCCGACGGCGACGCCGAGGGCTACGGCAACGAGGCCGAGCGCGGCGGTGCCCGCGGCGCCATGGTGGCCGTTGCCTGCCGCGACCGCCTCGCCCAGAAAGACGGCGCCCGCGACGCGGCGGCCGTGGCCTTGGAGGCCGCCGCTTCCGCCGCCGAGAACGCCTAGCCGATTGCACCCGAAAGGAGGAACCATGACCCAGTACGGATTCTTTTTCGATATGAACCGCTGCTACGCCTGCCAGGCCTGCAGCATCGCCTGCAAGGACTGGAACGAGATTGAGCCGGGCGCCGAGAAGTGGATGTGTGTCTACGAGTGGGAGAGCGGCACGTTCCCGAACCTGCGCCTGCGCTCTCTGGCCTTCAGCTGCGCCCACTGCGAGAACCCCGCCTGCGTGGCGGTCTGCGAGAGTGGCGCCCTGTACAAGGAGGACGAGTACGGCGCGGTGCTGGTGGACCAGGACAAGTGCACCGGCTGTCGCAAGTGCTACGACGCCTGCCCCTACGGCGCGCCCAAGTTCGCCACCGATGAGCCCGACTGCAAGATGAGCAAGTGCACCATGTGCGTCGACCGCCTGGCCGAGGGCAAGCAGCCCGCCTGCACTGCGTCCTGCCCGCTGCGCGCCTTCGACTTCGGTCCGCTCGACGAGCTCATCGAGAAGTACGGCGACGTGCGCTATTGCGAGGGCATGCCCGCCCCCGACGCGACGAGCCCGGCCTACCTCATCTGGAACCCGCGCGAGAAGACCCCGCTTCTGCCCTACGACGTGAAGGAGGCCATCGCCCTTAACCAGCAGCGCGGCGACCTCGGCACCATGTTCGAGAGCGAAGAGGACCTCACCGCCTTCGACGAGGGCACCATCGGCCGCGACGGCCTGAAGATGAAGCACGGCTCGAATATCGAGCTCATGCGCGCCACCCGCAACGATATGGCCTAATCGCCCGTATCGTCTGCGGCTTGCGGGGCGGGCGTCTTCGAGGGGGTGCCCGTCCCGCCTTACGAAGTATCTATGCTCTGTTGCGGATGTGGAGGATCTGCAAGGGGGCTTAGAGGAGAAGAGAAACCTCTAGGAAAGGGGAAAACCAATGGAGTGGATCGGAGTTATCGGCATTATCGCCGGTCTCGTCTTCTTCGTCATCGCGGCCATGAAGGGTTGGAACGTGCTCATCACGTCCATCGTGACCGCCATCGTCATCGCGCTGACCAACGGCATGGACATCATGGAATCCATGGTCGGCGCCGAGACATCCTATGTCACCGGCCTTGCGGGCTTCATCCGCGGCAACCTGCTGATCTTCATGGGCGGCGCCATCATGGGCGAGTTCATGGACAAGTCGGGCGCTGCGAAGTCCATTGCCCAGTTCGTCATGAACAAGGTGGGCACCAAGAGCCCGTATCTGGTGCTGCTCGGCATTTCCGCGGTGGGCGCCGTGCTCACCTACGCCGGCATCTCGATGTTCGTGGCCATGTTCGCCCTCATCCCGCTGGCGCGCCCGATGTTCCGCGAGTGCAATATCCCGTGGCATCTGTTCTGCGCCGCCTGGTCTCTGGCCGCCTGCTCGTTCACCATGGCCATGATCCCCGGCGTGCCGGCCGTGGCCTGGATCAACGCCGCCAACGGCTGCGGCGTGTCGCTGACCGCCGCTCCCATCATGGGCATCGTGGGCTCCGTCATCGCCATCGTGGTGAGCTGCGTCTACATCAAGTTCGCCCTGAAGCGCGCTGAGGCCAAAGGCGAGCACTTCGTCGCCGACGCCGACGACAAGGAAGTGGAGGCCGACACCAACATCCCGCCCGTGGGCCTGGCCATCCTGCCGCTCATCGTGCTTATCGCCGTCATCATCGGCCTGTCCGCCACCGGCATGAAGAACGTCGTGTACATCGGCATGGTCTGCGGCGTCATCGTCTCGATCATCTGCTTCTTCAAGTACCTGCCGAGCCTGCGCGACACGCTCGGCAAGGGCGCTGTCGCCGGCGTGGGCCCGGCCGTGTTCACCTCCGCTGCCGTGGGCGTGGGCACCGTGGCCGCCGCCTCTGTGGGCTTCACGGTCATCTACGAGGCCATCTTCAACATGCCCGGCGGCACCTATGTGTCCGCCGCCACCATGGCTGCGGCTCTCGGTGGCATCATGGGCTCCGGCTCCGGTGCCGTGGGCATCATCGCCCAGAATTTCCTGGAGCCCTACCTGGCCACCGGTGTCGACCCGGCCGCCCTGGCGAAGATCATCGCCACCTCCGCCACCATCGGCGGCGCTCTGCCCAACTCCGGCGCCATGTTCGGCATGCTCGCCGCCATGGGCTTGAACCACAAGAACTCCTACAAGCACATCGCCGCCATCTCCATTGGCGCCGGCATGTGCGCGCTCGTGGTCATGATCATCATGGCCAACGTGGGCATCTACTAGGCCAGACGGCCCCAATGAGAGGGAGGCGCGCATAATACGCGCGCCTCCCCTTCGGGAGGGCGGGCATCCTCCAGGCTCTGCCCCCCGCCACCGATTTGCGCCTGCCTTATCAGGCGTTCGGATAGAAATGTGCCGCAAAAGCGGCGCGACCGTTCGACGAAAAGGAGACCACCATGTGCTTCAGACCAGCCAGCGCGGCCGCCTCGGGTCCGGCCGAGTGCCCCGAGTGCCACAAGACCATCGAGGCCGTTGACGGCATCGAGCTTAAGAGCTGCCCGTTCTGCGGCTGCGATTTCACGCCTTATCTGAACGGCAGCAAGCCCGTACCGGGCGCTCCCGCGGCCCCGGCCGCCCCCGGCGCCCCTGCGGCTCCCGGTGCCCCGAAGCCGCCTTCGGCCCCGGCGGCCCCCAAGGCCCCCGGCGCCCCGAAGCCGCCGAGTGCCTAGGGACCAGCGCCTAACGCGCATGTAAGGAGAGCTGGGACATGTGCCCAGCTCCCTTCCCGAAGGCCCCACGCCTTGCGAGGGGTGGGGGGCCTTCGGGAAGGGATCATCCGTCGATTGTTCGAGAAGGGGGCAGGTGCCGATGGGTGTCAACGAGGAGAAGGCCAAGGGAAAGCCGACGACCGACGTGGCGAAGCGCTCGAGGGGACGCGCGCCGTCGGAAGGGGAGGGCTCCCCGAAGAAGAAGGGGTCGGCGACAGCCCAAGTGTCGCTGTTCGAACGCGTTCCGCAATCGGAGCGTCTCGCCTGGCCGGATATCGCGGCCATTCTCTCCGGTGTCGTATCTAGCCTCTCCAAGCTCATGGGCGGCGGCATCGTGGCCTTTTACGCCGGCTGCCAGATGGGCGGCGTCACCGTGGCCATCACCTTTGCGCTCTCGTTCGTGCTCACCTGGCTCGTAGGGCGCATCTGCTTTCGCGAGGGTTTGCCCAACAACGTGGTGTCCCGCTACCTCATCTTCGGAAAGAAGGGCTCGGCGGCAGGCTCGATCATCTGGATCTTCGTGCTCGTGGGCGTGCTCGCCGTGGGCACCGTGCAGCTCGGCAACGCCATCCTGTTCGCCTTCGGGTGGGAGGGGGAGTGGGCGCGCTGGGCGCTGTTCATTGGCATCTCGTGCGTGTGGGTGCTCATGGCGCTGTTCGGCACCAAGATCATCGCGCGCATGAACGCCGTCTTCGTCATCGCCTTGTTCTGCGTCATGGGATACGTGGTCTATCTCATTGCCGCGGAAGGGCAGCTTGTCGACGCGGCCACCCACGGCATCCTCATCCCCGGCGTGCAGCCTTTGGAGGGATTTGCCTACTCGGTGAACTACGCCATCATGACGAGCGGCCTTTTGGCCCTGTTCGCGGCCGACTTCACCCGTTTTGCCCGCAAGGAGCGCGATTTGGTGCCCATCTCGCTCACGGGAAGCCTCTTTGCCATCGTCACCTATCTCTTCGGCGCGCTCATCGTCTACTACGGCTTCGACAAGTCCGTGGAGTACTTCAGCGCCCAGGGCATGGACCCGACGCTGGCTGCCAACGCGGCGGTCACGAACCCCGGCGTGTCGCTCGTGCTCGCTGCGGGCGGGGTGGGCCTTGCCATCATCTGCCTGTCGCAGATGAAGGTGGAGACCTCGAATTCCATCGGGGGCGCGAACGCGGTGTCGAACCTCGTGCACGCGCTCACGGGGCGCTCCATTCCCTGGGTCGCCGCCGTTGTGGGCGCCAACGCCATTGGGCTTGCCTTCATCTTGGGCAACATCCTCGACCAGGTGAACGCGTTCATGAGCTACGGTTCCATCCTTACCTCGTCGTGGTGCGTGCTGCTCATTACCGACTACTATATCGTGCGCGGCAAGATGGGCATCGGGGAGCAGGAGATCGACATGGCCAAGCCCGAGAAGGCGGTGCACTGGCGCGGCGTGGGCACTATCGCTGTGGTCACCGTCATCGGCAGCGTGCTGTACGCCACGAACCTCGTGGCCGTGCCCTTCCTCGTCGTGGCCCCGCTCACCATGGTCGCCTACATTGCCGTCAGCTGGATTCTGCGCGACAAGGTCCGCGCCGACGTGATCGGGTAGGGGGTTCGATGTACTTGTCTCGATGACTTTTCTCATTTAGAATGAGAAATTGTTTAATCATGAACGAAATTCTCAGTCTGGATGAAAATATGATTCAAAGACCAGTATATTTGGAGCGACTTACCTCGTTGCAAGATGTTGATACGGTTGTTGTGATAACCGGTGTGCGTCGTTGTGGAAAGTCGACCCTGCTAAGAATGTACGAAGCGTGGCTTCTTGAACAAGGTATTGCTTCCGAACAGATTATTTCCATCAACTTTGAAAGCATGATGTTTGACGAGATGAGGGACCCCGTTTGTCTTCACCGCTATATTGAAGAGAGGATTGACCGCCAGGCGTTCGACCAGTTCTATCTTCTCGTAGATGAAGCGCAAGAGATTGAGGAGTGGGCGCGGGCGATCAATAGCCTGCGAACCTCCTTCCCGCTCAAGATATGTGTCACCGGTTCTAACTCTCGACTCTTTGCGGGGGAGGGTGCCACGTATCTTTCGGGACGATATGTCGAGTTGAAAATGTATCCACTTTCTTTATGTGAGTTCGAGCGCTTTCGGGCGGTGTATCCCTCGTCCGATCTCTTTCCCAGCGAGACTTTGTATCTCGAATCTGACGAGAGCATTTTCAATGCCTTTATGACGGATGGGTCGTTTCCTGCTGTTGCCTTGGCAAAGAGCCCCGAGGTCGTCGATGCCCTCTTGAGCGGTATCGTGGACTCGGTCGTGACGAGAGACGTCATGCAGCGTGGAGGAATCGAGAACAGCTCGATGTTCAGGAGGGTCGCCCAGTTTCTGCTCGACAACATCGGCTCGGAGGTCTCGGCGCATAAGGTTTCTTCAACCCTCAAATCCTCTGGCTATTCCATTACGGCCAACACCGTTGACAGATACATCAACCTTATGTGCGACGCTTTTGTTTTGTATCGCTGCTCTCGTTACGATATAAGAGGACGCGAGCGATTGCGGACCAATCCAAAGTATTACGTTGTCGATCCTGGTTTGAGGAATGCTTTTCTGGGAACGCGACCCCGCGATTACGGGCATGTTCTAGAGAACCTTGTGTTCATTGAATTGCTGCGGCGTGGATACGAGGTGACGGTTGGCAGAATAGACGGAAAAGAGATCGACTTCATTGCCGTGAATCATAAGGGTAAGGTTTATGTGCAAGTGAGTCAGTCCCTCATCGATGAAGGCGTGCGTCAGAGGGAATTCGCACCGTTGCTGGACGTAAGGGATGCTTATCCGAAGTACGTGCTCAGCCTGGACCCGATGGATTATTCGCATGATGGCATTATTCATATGTCCTTGAGGGAGTTTCTTAAGGGGAGTCCTCTGTAAGGGCGTTTCTTCCAAAGCGTTACACTGGGTATAACTTTTTGAACGGAGCGCGCGTATGGCTGACGAACAGGTGAAACGAGAAGAACTTATTCGGCAGATTGCGAGTCTGCCGATGGGCTCTCTGACGAAGAAGACTGTCAAGGGGCGTGAGTCCTGGTATCTTCGCGTGTAAGAGGACGGGAAGCGACGCGAGCTTTACGTTCCTCGCGATGAAGTAGAGGGCCTCAGAGAGCAAATCGATCTTCGCGAGCGTCTTGAGCAAGAGCTCGCCGAAGTCGGGCAGCGGGAGGCGCCTTTTCGTGCGGAGGCCTTCAAAGGTTCTGTCCTCGTCGGGGAGGAGCTTCGTGAGTTTGCAGCCTCGGTTGCAAGCTTTAAGAAGCGTGCCCTCTACGGAAAGCTCCGTGCTTTCTTGGAGAGGAAGCCCCACGATAAGGTGGTGGTGTTCGACCCTAATGCGGCGCACTGCGAGATATACGAGATAAAGCATAGCGCGAAGGCCACGCCCCAGCAGTACCGCTTCCTTGTGGAAGACGGGAAGTGCGCCCAGACCGAGCACCGCTTCGGTCCCATTGTGGCCAAGCGCGTGCTGTATCGCGGCACGTCCTTCAAAGAAGGCGAAGTAGAGTACGTGAACGTGGAAGAGTACCTAAAAAATTTGCTTGGCACAGGCGAAGGTAGAGTGCTCTAGGCACAGGAGGGTCGGCTCGGTGTCGAGGCGGCCCTCTTCGGTTTCGGCCAGGCGCGTGGCGGCCTTGGTGATTTCCAGGATAAAAAGGCGGTGGTCGCCGGCTTCGGTGATGGATTGAACGCGCGCTTCCATGACGCTGGGGGCGTTTCGAGGATAGGGGAGCGGGCTTTCCCCCTCTGTCCAGGCGCAGGGGAAGCCCGCGCTCTTGTCGGTGGTGCGGCCGGAGCGCGATCCGCACCACAGTACGGCCTTGGCAGCATCGGCGTCCACGGTGGAGAGCGTGCAGGCGCCGGCCTGCTCAAGCGTCTCGCAGGTAAAAGAAGTTGGCTTCAAGCCCAGGGTTACCAGGGGTGGGTCGTAGGAGAGCGGCGCGCAGAAAGCGGCCGGGGCGAAGTTGGCCCGACCGTCGCGGGCAGTGCCGATAACCATGATCGGACGCGGCCCCAAGGCCGTGGCGATGGCGCGGCCCTCTAGGGGGCGAAGCGCTCCGTCAGTATTCTCTGCGATGCCCATAGAATGTCGTTGCAGCCTTTGCGGCTACTCGTCGTGTCCCAGGCAGATGGGCTTGGCCGGCACGGGAATGGCGAGCGCCGCTGAGGCCTCCTCGCGCAGCTCCTGGATGGTGGCCATGTAGCAGGCCAGCGCGTCGATCCAGCGGCGCAGGGCGGCGCGGCCCTCGGAGGTGAGGGAGAACAGGCGCTTGGCGGCACCGGATGAGGGCGTGTCCCACTCGGAGGAGACGAAGCCCGCTTCCTCCATCTTCTTCAGGGTGCGGTAGATGCCCGCCGGGTCCGGCTTCTTACCGCCGAACATGGGGGAGGCGGCCGCCTTCTGCACGATGACGTAGCCGTGCAAGGGCTCTTTGGACTCGGCCAGCACGGTGAGGATGGTGGGCTGCGACATGCGCGAGAGGGACTTGCCCAACTCGGCGCACTGCTTCAGGTCGTCATCGGATTTCGGGTTGCACGCATGCCACATAAGGCAGCCTCCTGGACTCTCTCAAATTTTGCACTGTTGCAATAATAGACTATGTCAAACATTTTGCCATGAGAAATTTGCGAGAGCTCTCGTGCAGCTCGGTTACGCGGCAGAAATTACTTCCCTGGAAGTTCACTTATGGCAGTAAATACTTGACTAGGTCAAATAATTCACCGCAATCGAAAGACTCAGTCAAAGAGTATGAGCAGGTAGAGCGAGAAAGCCCTCCGATCTCATACCGCACGTCCTATTTTCGCGAACGGTCACGTTGTTAAGCTGGACTTTCCGCCGTTGGCAACTATAAGACCCTGTCTAACATTGATTACGTCTAGTATCTGTCATAGATATGGTCTACTATATGTATGAGGCTTTTGGTAGACCAGTGCGCGGCGGAGGGTGCCGGCCAAGGCGTCCGATGAGCCGCATGAAGCCCGCGTGGGCGGGCCCAAGGAAAGAGAGAGAAGAGGAGAGTGCCCATGGGGAACGAGATTGACATCCACGCCCCCGGCGTTGAGATGCGCAAGTCGCTGTGCTATTTCTGCCACGCGAACTGCGGCGTCCTCGCCTACGTGAAAGACGGGGAGGTGATTAAGATCGAGGGCGATCCGAACTACTCGAACCAAGGCGGCCTGTGCTGCCGCGGCAACAGCGCCCTTTTGCATCTGAATCACCCGGCCCGTATCAACCACGCGCTCAAGCGCGTGGGCAAGAAGGGCGAGGGCAAGTGGGAGAAGATTCCCTACGACCAGGCCATCGCCGAGGTGGCCGAGCGCCTGAACCAGATCAAGGAAGAGTCCGGCGCCGAGGCCGTGGCCACGGCCGGCGGCACGACGCGCACCGACGACTGGGCGCGCCGCCGCTTCATGAACCAGTTCGGCAGCCCCAACGGCTTCCACAACGCGCTTCTGTGCTGGATCCCCACGTTTATGGCCGAAACCTGCGTGGCCGGTTGGTCGCCCTTCGAGACCGACTTGGGCCAGGCCAAGGTCGTCATGCTGTGGGGCATGAACCCCGGCGCCTCGTCGCTCGGTGCCATGCGCGGCTATACCGATTTGCAGAAGAACGGCATGAAGATCATCGTGGTGGACCCGCGCTACTCCGAGACGGCCTCCAAGGCCGATCTGTGGCTGCCGCTGCGCCCCGGCTCCGACTCGGCGCTGGCGCTGGCCATGCTGCGCACCATCATCTACGAGGGCCTGTACGACTTCGCCTTTGTGCGCGACTGGTGCCAGGATTTCGAGGAGCTGCGCGAGCACGTGCGCGACTACACCCCCGAGTGGGCAGCGCCGCTTACCTGGCTCACCCCGGACCAGATTCGCACGGCGGCCCGCATGTACGCCGGCAACAAGCCCGGCTGCATCCAGTGGGGCTGCACCTGGGACCAGCTGGGCACCGCCTCAACCACGACGAGCCTCACGCTCGCCCTCATGCGTGCCATCTGCGGCAACTTGGATGTGCCCGGCGGCGACGGCATGCCCGGCCCTGCTCTGAACTTCCTCACCGACGAGGAGATGGAGGCCAACGAGTGTCTGCCCGAGGAGCAGAAGGCCAAGCAGATCGGCTCCGACAAGTTCAAGCTCACGAGCTGGCCCGGCTACACGCTCATCTCCGATAACGCGAAGCGCACCTGGGGCAAGACGCTTCCGGCCGAGTGGTTCTGCGAGGCCCACGGCCCCAGCGTCTTCAAGGCCATCATCACCGGCGACCCCTACCAGATTCGCGGCCTTATCGTGAACGCCACCAACCCGGTGAACTCCTACGGCGACGCGAAGATGACGCTGGAGGCCCTGAAGAAGGTGGAGTTCCTCGTCACCGTGGAGTACTGGATGACCCCCACGGCCCTGCTTTCCGACTACGTGTTCCCGGCCGCCGGTGCCCTGGAGCGCCCGACCATCGTGACCCACTACGGCGCCACGGACTCGTTCCTCGGCGGCAAGCGCGCCATCCAGCCGCTCTACGACCGCCACACCGACATGACCTTCTGGCGCAAGCTCGGCCTGGCCTGCGGCCAGGACCCGGATATGTGGCCCTGGGAGACCGAGGAGGAGGCCTACTACCACATCCTCAAGCCGCTGGGCCTTGCCATCAGCTGCTACAACGACTTCGTCGACAACTACCGCATGTACTACCCGCCGCTGCACCAGAACAAGTACGTGGCCAACGGCGGCTTCTGGACGCCCTCGGGCAAGGTGGAGTGCAACTCCTCTATCCTGCGCGAGCTGGGCTATGCGGGCATGCCCACCTACATTGGCTGCTCCGAGAACGAGATCGACGATCCGGAGGTGGCGGAGAAGTACCCCATCGTGCTCACCACAGGCGGCGGATTTATGCCGTATCACCACTCCGAGCACTTCCAGATGCCCTCCATCCGCTATCTGTACCCCGATCCCTATTACACGCTGAACCCGGAGCTGGCCGAGAAGCTCGGCATCGCCGAGGGCGACTGGTGCTGGATCGAGACGCGCCGCGGCCGCATCAAGATGCGCGCCAACGTGAGCCCGGAGATCCATCCCAATGTGGTGTACTGCCCCCGCGGCTGGTGGTTCCCCGAGCGCGACGGCTCGGCCGATCTGGACAACCCCTTCGGCTGCCTTGAGTCGAACACCAACGTGCTCACCTCCGTGGACGACTGGGACTGCGACCCCATGGGCGGCTCCTGGGCCAACCGCGGCCTGCTCTGCCGCGTGTACAAGTGCACCGAGCTCGACCACGACTACAAGCCCGCCGACGCCCAATGGTCCATCCCCGGTGATTCGGCCGAGCCCGGCGTCACCGTCATGCCGTCGGAGCAGCATCTGGCCCGCGAGAAGGTGCCCTTCGAGGCCCCCGAGATGGAGCCGGCTCCCGAGGGCTACTACCGCGTGTGGCAGAACGGCCAGCTCTACCAGGCCGGCACCCACTTCCGTCTGGACGAGTCCGGCTGGCTCGTGAACCCGCGCACCAAGGGCTACCACGACGCCTACACCGGCTGGCGCTACGATCCCGAGCTCGAGCTGCTCGTCGACGACGAGAGCGGCAAGTACTACGACATGGCCCGCGAAGAGGTCACCTTCGTTGCCGGCGTGCGCTGCTATCCGGGCCAGGACGCGCCCTATGAGGTGCCCGAGCAGCTGACGTGGAACAGGGAGGCGGGCTATGCGCAGCTGGGCGATAAGCCCTACGTGTACGACCCGGCCTCCGGCTGGCTGCTCGATCCCGATACCGGCGCCTACCACGAGGCCTACTACGGCTGGCTCTACGATGGAGCCACCGGGCAGCTCGTGGCCGACGACGGTGCGCGCTATACCATGGAGTACAGTCCCGTTGAGGCGGAAGAGGCCCAGGCCGCATCTGCCGCCGATGAAGAGGAAGGAGCCTAAGCTATGACCCGTTACGTCATGGTCGTCGACCAGAGCCGTTGCATCGGCTGCCAGTCGTGCACCGTCGCGTGCCGCACGTGGAACGATCTTCCTCTCGACATCATCTACAACCCCGTGGTGTCCGAGGGCACGAAGGGCACTTTCCCCGACGTGTACCGCACCTGGACGCCCACCCAGTGCATGCACTGCGCCAACCCCGAGTGCGTGCCGTGCTGTCCCACCGGCGCCAGCCAGCAGGACGACGACGGCACCGTCTGGGTCGATTACGAGAAGTGCATGGGCTGCAAGGTGTGCGTGAACGCCTGCCCCTACGGCATGCGCGATGTGTCCCATATGGTGCCCCGCTTCGACCAGTACGTGCGCAAGTGCACGTTCTGCCGCAGCCGCCGCGCCGCCGACCCCGCCGCCGAGCCCTACTGCGTGGCCACCTGCCACCAGCGCGCCCGCATCTTCGGCGATATCGACGATCCCGAGAGCGAGGTGTCGAAGCTCATCAACACCAACTATACCGAGCGCATTTTCACCGAGCTCGGCACCGACCCGCAGATCTACTACATTCCCGAGATGGGAGGTGGTGCGCGATGAAGCATCATTACTGGGAGGCCCCCATTGTCATCTACCTGTTCTTGGGCGGCCTGGGCGGCGGCATCTTCTTCTTGTCCGCCCTGTTCGATCTGATCATCACCCCGGGCGCGGGCCCGCTGTTCTTCGCGCCGGTGTTCTTCGCCCTGGCGGCGCTGGCCTTAGGTTGCTTCTTCCTCGTCTTCGAGCTGGGGCAGCCGCCGGTGTTCTGGCGCGTGTTCACCACCAAGACCGCCATCATCAAGTGGGGCGCGGTGCTGCTGTCCGTGGCCATGATCTTCGGCTTCGTGTGGTGGGCAAGCTACCTGTACGTGCTCGGCTGGGAATGGACCTTCGGTCTGGCGGTCGCCCTTGAGGGCATCCGCCCGATCATGCTCGGCATCGCCGGTATCGCCGGCTTCGGCATCATGGTCTACACCGGCGTCATGCTCTCCACGCTGAAGGCCCACGCCTTCTGGGCCACGCCGGCGCTCCCGGTGCTGTTCACCGTCTCGGCGCTCTCCACCGCCTGCGCGGCTATCGCGCTGTCGTTGGGAGGGGCTGTGGACGTGAACCTTATCGGCGCGGTGGTGGCCGAGCTCATCCACGAGATCGTGCACGTGGTGGACATCGTGCTCGTCGTGGCCGAGATCACGGTGCTGCTCATCATGGTCTTGAGCTTCTACGGCGCGGGCAATGTGACGGCCCAGGCCGTGGCGAAGCGCTGGGTGCGCGGCAAGACGGCCCCCCTGTTCTGGGGCGGCATGATCTTCGGCGGCCTGGTTCTGCCCCTTCTGCTCTACATCCTGGCGGCGGGTTCTGCCGGCTCCGAGATTCTGGCGCCCATCCTGGTGCTCTGCGGCGGTCTGCTGCTGCGCTACCTGTGCGTCTACTCCGACGAGCGCGCCCCCATCCCCGGCGAGGAGCGCTTCTACGAGCGCCTTCCCAAGAAGGACGCGGCGTTTCTTACGGCCTGGACAAAGGGCAAGAACCTGTACTAGGCTTGACTTGACACGACGGACGGGGCGCAAAGCCGAGCGCGGCGCCCCGCCCCGCACAACGAAAGGGGGCTTCGGCCATGGACGAGATCCGGATAACCGACGCGCTGACCGGCGCCGTTATCGCCGTGGCCCCCGATGGCAACACGGCGCGCGTATCCGAGGGGGAAGACCGGCACCTGTCCCCGTCGGTCTTCTTCCCCGGATGCTCGCTGCTGAACTACGCCCCGGCGCTCGTCTCCGTTCTGGCGGACTTCCTCGCGCAGGCGGGGGTCGCGGACGGCACCTCGCTTCTGTGCTGCGGCAAGATCCTCGATTTCGAGGAGGACGGCGCTGTCCGGCGCGCCGCCGCAGACGAGGCCCTGCGCACCGCGGTGGCCGCAGCGGGCGTCGAGCGCATCGTGGCCGCGTGCCCGAACTGCGCCGCCGCTTTGAAGCGCGCCCTTTCGGGAGGGGAGGGCGCGCCGGCGGTTGAGGTGGCGCCGCTGCCCCGGGTGCTGGCCGAGATGGGCTGCCGTATCGATGAGGATGTCGTGGCCCGCGTGCTTGAGGCCAAGAGACGCGCCGCCGACGGCGAGATGCGCCTGTGGGTGCACGATTCCTGTCCCGACCGCGATGGCTACGGCTTCGGAAGGGGCGTGCGCGCCCTGCTGCCGGATTCCCTGCTTATCGAAGAGAACCTGATGCCCTCGTCCCGCTGCTGCGGATCTGCGGCTCGGGCGGCCGGCCGCTTCGAGGCGGCGCTCGCCCAAGGGGCCCGGCGCGGCGACGAGGCGGCCTCCCACGGTGCGAGCGCCCTGGTGACGGCCTGCATGAGCTGCGCGCCCTCGCTCGCTTTGGCCCAGGAGGCGCTGCCGGTGGTTCACTACTTGGAATTCATCTGCGACTATCCCATGGACTGGCGCGCGTCTGCCCGCCCTATGGCCCTGCGCTTTCTCTTGGAAGACGAGGGCGAGAGGGCAAGGTGCGACGGCCGGGCCTTCATGAGCCTGTCCCCGTGCGCGGGAGGTGCCCTGTGAGCTGCATCGAGGAGCGTCCGAGCAACTGCCAGTACTGCGGCTACGACTGCGCCGTCATCGCCACGGTGGAGGACGGCCGCGTGACGAAGCTTCGCCCCGACCCCGCGCGCTACCCCTACGGCGCCTCGGTCATGGCCTCCTGCAAGCGCTGGCCCATGAACGTGGAGGCCCTCGATGCCCCCGACCGCATCAACTTCCCGCTGCGCCGCAAAGGCGAGCGGGGGAGCGGCCAGTGGGAGCGCGTGAGCTGGGACGAGGCCTTAGACGACATCGCGGCGCGCTTGGCCGATCTGGCCGCCGAGCACGGGCCTGCCACCCTGGCGAGCGCCATCGGCGGCCCCCACTGCTCCTTTTGGCCCCTGCATAGGTTCATGAACCGCTTCGGCTCTCCCAACAACATGGGCATCGGGCAGATCTGCTGGAATCCGCGCATCTGGATGGACATGGTCACCTTCGGCTGGACTGTGGAGGCCGACATCGTGGCCGGCCTCACCGAGTGCCTCTTCATCTGGGGCACGAACCCGGCCCATTCCGACAACTCCGCCTTCTGGGCCCATATCCAGGCTTATGCCGCCGGCGCGGGGTCGCTCGTGGTGGTGGACCCGCGCAAGACCGAGGCGGCCGAGATCGCCGACGTGTGGCTGCCGGTACGCCCGGGAACCGACGCGGTGCTGGCCTTGGGCCTTCTGAACGTGATCATCGACGAAGGGCTTACCGACGACGATTTCATGGAAGCCTGGTGTCACGGCTTCGACGAGCTGGCCCGTGCCGTGGCCCCCTGGACCCCTGAGGAGGTCGCCCAGGTGTGCGGCGTTCCCGCGGAGGATATCCGCCGCGCCGCGCGACTGTTCGGGCGCGCCCGGGCGGCGGCCATCGTGTCGGGCCGCGGCATCGACCAGCTGGGTCGCGCCGTGCCCCACATCCACCGGGGCATCTGCTGTCTGCGCGCCGTCACGGGCAACGTGGACGTGCCGGGCAGCTGCCTTCTGGCCGAGGCGCCGGACTTCGTGAGCGAGCTTGTCATGGAGCAGAGCGACGAGGTGGCCGAAGGGTGCTGGGAGGCCTCGCTCAACCGCGGGCGCACGCCGCTTCAGAGCTTCGACGGCTACGATGCCCTGCGCGCGCTCACCGAGAAGCTCGGGCGCACGCCGCCCATGCGCTATCTCACCTCGGCTCTGCCCGACTACGTGCTCACCGCCATGGAGACCGGCGAGCCCTATCCGGTGCGCGCCCTTATCGTGAACGCCACCAACCCGCTGCTCACCTACGGCGACTCGCTGCGGGTACGCCGGGCTTTGGAAGGGCTCGATCTGCTCGTGGTGCTCGAGTACCACATGACGCCCACGGCGGCTCTGGCCGACTACGTGCTGCCCGCGGCCGGAGCCCTCGAGCGCCCGGTGCTGCAGGTGCACGGCGGCGTGGCCAACGCGGCCTACGGCGGACCCGCTGCGGTGGCGCCCCTTTACGAACGCAAGCGCGACTACGACGTGTTCCGCGAGCTGGGCCTGCGCCTGGGCCAAGAGGACGCGTGGCCCGAGGAGACTTTGGAAGAGGCCTTCGCCGCGAGCCTGGCGCCCACGGGCCTTTCCTGGGAGGAGTTCTGCGCCACGGGCCTGTACTGGCCCGCGCCCACGCCGCGCAAGCACGAGCAGCTTGGGCGTGACGGCGCGCCCCGGGGGTTTGCCACCACGACGGGCAAGATCGAGCTCGCAAGCGAGCTTCTTCCTCGCTTCGGCGGCCCGCGCGTGCCCGAGCCGGTGCTCGCCGGGCGCCTGGGTGAGGAGGCGCCCGGGGCGGGGGAGCGGCTCATCTTGGTGACGGGAGCCCGCCGCCAGCCCTATAATGCCTCGATGTACTTCGAGAACCCGCGCTTCCGCGCCCAGTGCCCGGCGCCGCAGGCCACGGTGAGCCCTGCCACGGCGGCGCGCCTCGGGCTTGTCGCGGGCGAGGCGGTGGAACTTGAGACCGTGGCCGGCACGGCGCGCTTTTTGCTGGACATCGCCCCCATGCGCGACGATACGGTGAGCGCCGACTACGGTTGGTGGCGTCCCGAGGACGACCCGGCCGCGCCGCACTTCGGCGCCATGGAGGAGTCCAACGCAAACCTGCTCACGGTGTGCGCCAAAGACGAGCCGCTCATCGGCACCTGGAGCTACAACGCGATTCCCTGCCGCTTGAGGCCCTATGCGGGGCGTCTCGGCTGGCAAGACGATACGGATACGACAAGTCTTTGAGAAAGGACGGGATCTCATGACCCAACGCAAATGCGCCCTGCTCATCTTCAGCAAGCCGCCCCTGCCCGGTCTCGTGAAGACGCGGCTGACCCATGAGCACGGCGGCATCCTGAGCCCGGAGCAGGCCGCGGAGTTCTTCCGCCGGAGCCTGTACGACGTGAGCGAGCTTGCCATGCACGCGCTCATCGAGCTGCAGCAGGAAAACGACGCGCTCGTAGCCGCCGACCCTAAGGCCGACGCCATCATCTACGACTTTTTCGTGTCCACCACGCCTGCCGAGAACGTCGAGCGCATGCGCGAGACGTTCGAGGCCATCGGCCCGTGGCCTTTGGAGGTGCACTACCTCACCGATGCCGGCGCCACCTTCGACGACCACTTCGACGACGCCTTCTCGCAGCTGTTCGCCCTGGGCTACGACACGGTGGTCTCGGTGGGAGGCGATATTCCCACCCTGCCCAAGAGCCACATCACCCAGGCCTTCCAGTGGCTGAACTACTTCCGTTCTCTGGGCACGCCGGGTTTCGTGCAGGCGCCCTGCCAGGAGTGCGGCACCTCCCTTGTGGGCTGGTGCGCCGAGACGCCCATGGACAACCAGGGCGTCTACTACAACGTGAACGGCCGCGCGGCGCTCGATGCCTACGTGGAGAAGCTGAAGGAGGCCGGCGTCCCTTCGGCCTACCTGCCCCCGGTGGCCGATGTGGACGAGGCCAACGACTTGGCCCACGCCATCTCCTGCCTGCGCGCCATCGAGATGGCCGCTCCGCACCAGGGCCTGTTCGTGCCCCGACGCGTGCTCGACTGGATCAACTTCATGGGATTCAAGGTGACCACGCCCCCCAATGAGAATCACGACCCGCGTCAGTACATCGACAAGTAGGACGTTATGGAACAGAAGCTGATGGAAAAGACGCTGGCGCTGTGTCCGGAGTGCCTCGCGCCTTTGCCGGCGATTATCTCGGAGGACGTTGAGGGCGTCGTGTGGATGGAGCGCACCTGCCCCGAGCACGGCGAGGTGCGCACGCGCATCTGGCCCGATGCCGCGCACTACCGCTGGCTGCAGTCGCTGGCGCTGCCCAAGACGGCGCCGAAGCCCAACTGCCCTGCCGGCGCGCCCTGTCCTGCCGGCTGCGGCACCTGCGCCCGCCACGAGCGGCGCGGCACGCTTTTGGAAATCGAGGTCACCCGCGCCTGCAACCTGCACTGCCCGGTGTGCTTCATGAGCGCTGACGACCCTACGGGCGACCCGACGCTGGAGGAGATCGGCGCCATGTACGACGTCATCGCCCGCGCCGTGGGCACCGACGGGGCCGTGCAGCTCACCGGCGGCGAGCCCACCTGCCGCGCCGATCTGCCCCAGATTATCCGCATGGGGCGCGAGAAGGGCTTCTGGGGCATCGAGGTGAACACCAACGGCCTGGTCATCGCGAGCCGCCCAGGATATCTGGAGCGTCTCGTGGAAGCGGGGCTCACCGGCGTGTACCTGTCCTTCGACGGGCTGACCGGCGAGGTGTACGAGGCCACCTGCGGCCGCGACATCCTGGACGTGAAGCTGCGCGCCATCGAGCGGTGCCGCGAGGCGGGAATCCAGGTGGTGCTCTCTGTGGCCGTGGTGTCCGGCTCCAACGACGGGCAGCTCGGCGACCTTCTGCGCTTCTGCCTTGATAACGCCGATGTGGTGGCGGGGCTCGCCCTGCAGCCGGCCTTCACCTCCGGTCGCTTCGAGGCCGAGCGGGAAAGCGCCCTTACGGCGGGGGACGTCATCTTCAAGATGGCCGAGCAGTCCGACGGGCTTCTGGATGCGGAGGACTTCTGGCCGCTGGGGTGCTCCAACCCGCTGTGCGACACGGGCACCTTCCTCGTGCGCGACCGCCGCGAGCCGGCCGAGCGCTACCATGCCACGGGCTTCTATCCGGCCACGAAATCGCTCACCTTCGACGATTACCGCGCCGCCTACAATGCCGACAGCCCCCAGGGCTCGGTCATCCCCGACATCCTGGCCTCCCGCGGCGTGCCCGTGCACGACGGGCTTTCCATCATCGTGATGAACTACATGGACGCCAACACCATGGACATCCAGCGGCTGCGCGAGTGCTCCATGATGGTGACCACCCCCGACGGGCGGGCCATCCCGTTCTGCTCGTACCATTTGACCGACGGAGCCGGGCGGCGCGTGTACGCCCCCTGGTGCAAAGAGGAGCTGAGAGACTAATGGCCGAGAGAATCGCCCTTCACGAAGGGGCTATGGAAGTGATGGAGGCGGCCCAGTTCGCCGACACGAGCGCCGTGAGCCACCATGTGCGCTTCGACGACGCCCTGTGCACCGGGTGCGGTTTGTGCGCGGCGTTCTGCCCCATGGAGGTCATCGCCATGGAGGACGGGCGCCCCGTGGCCGCCGCCGAGGAGGCGTGCTGGGGCTGCGAGACCTGCTCGGGCCAGTGCCCGACCCACGCCATCCGCATCGAGGCCACGGCCCAGGCCGCAGCGTCCGACGACGAACCGGTGGCCCCGCCGCTGGATGAACAGACGCGCGAGCGCTACCAGGAGTGGGCGGCCGTGCTGCGCGAGGTGCTCGGGCTGCGCTGGCACCCCGTGGCCATCTCGCTCATCAAGGCCGGCGAGCCTCTGCCCGACGTGCCCTTGCCCGAAGAGCGCCTGCGCTACTGCCAGGCGCTTATGGCGGCCCGCCGCGGCCGCGCGCTCATGATGCCGGTGAACCGCCACGCCTGTCCCGACGGCACGTCCATCCTGGGGCTCGCGCCCATTCCGGCGAAGCTCGCCTCGGGCGAGCTCTACATCCTGTTCCACAAGCTGGATTCGGTGGAGGCGGCCCGTCGCATGGTGGCCGAGCGCCCGAGCCTGCCGTCGCGCTCGGTGCGCGCCACGGTGACCTGTCCTTTGGACGACCCGCGCTGCGAAGCCGAGGTGGTGGCCGTCATCGGCACGCCGGAGCAGATGATGTGGCTTTCCATGGCCACGTCCTACTACACCGGACATCGCCACGACTTCCACGCCTCGGGCTACAACGCCCAGTGCGTCGAGACCACGCTCATCCCCATGACCTCCGGCGAGATCAACATCTCCTTCGGCTGCTACGGCTGCCGCGCCTCGTCGGATGTGGACGACACCCTCATGATGATGGGCATTCCCGTCTCGCTCATGGACGACGTGGTCAAGGGCCTGCGCGAGCTGGGACGCCGCGCCATTCCGCAGTCCCGCGACAAGGTGTACCTGCCGCCGTTCTAGGAGGAATCTGTGACACGCGCCCCCTTCACCATTCGCAACGGTCGCGAAGACGACTTGCCCTACTTAAACGCCTACGCCTTTGCCGAGGGCATGGATTCGCTGCCCTCGGCGGAGGCTGTGCGGGTCGCCGTCAACGACGAGGACGTGCCCGTGGGCTTTCTGCGCATCCGCCGCGGCGATGACGGCGTGGCCCATGTGAACCCCGTGGTCACCTGCGCCACCTGGCGCGGCTGGGGCGTGGGGCGGGCCTTGGTGGAAGAGGCGCTCGAGCGCTTCGGCGAGCTGCGCCTGGTGGCCCGAGGGGAATCAATTCCGTTCTATCGCGCGTTGGGTTTTCAGGAGCTTGGCTGGGACGACATCGCCTCTCCGATTGCCTCGGAATGCGACGGCTGCGAAATGTATGGGGAGTGCCAACCGCTTCCCATGGGAAGGAGGTTGCCGTGAGCTGGTATTCTGCCTACGAAACT
This sequence comes from Adlercreutzia shanghongiae, assembly GCF_035830635.1. Lineage (NCBI taxonomy): Bacteria > Bacillati > Actinomycetota > Coriobacteriia > Eggerthellales > Eggerthellaceae > Adlercreutzia > Adlercreutzia shanghongiae. Next base: position 218,417 of record NZ_JAYMFI010000009.1, read on the forward strand.
GTCTCCTCGGCGGCGGCCCGATGCCGCCGCTGCGGCGTGTGCACGCCTCGCTGCGAGGTGCTGCAGCCGGAAGGGGAGGTCCTCACCGTGGGCGGCCTCGCCGCCGCTTTCGCAAAGGCGGGCGATTCCGAGGGCGTGGCCGCGCTCGCTGCCGAGCGCCCCGATCTCGTCTTCGCCGTGCGTCGCTGCTGCATGGACGGATCCTGCACGCTGGCGTGCCCCGATGCCATCGAGGCACGGCCGGTGTTCGCGGCCCTGCGCGAGCTTCTGTCCCTGGCAGGCGTTACCGGCATGGACGGCTTCACCATGACCCAGGTCGATCGCGAGTGGCACATCTTCTCGGCCTACCGCGCCGTCTACGGCATCTACTACACCGACCTGCCCTTGTTGGGGAGCGCCCGCGAATGGGGCGCCGACACGCTGTTCTTCCCCGGTTGCACCCTGGCAAGCTATGCTCCCGAGCTCACTCGCGAGGTGCTTGCGTGGCTGAAGGGGCAGAGGATGGACGTGGCCCTTTCGGTGGACTGCTGCGGCAGCCCGCTGCGCTCGGGCGGATTCGCCGACCGCTGCGATACCTTCAAGCGCTCCCTGGTCGACAGGGCCCTTGGGGCCGGCATCAAGCGGGTTGTCTTCGTGTGCCCCGGCTGCCGTGACGAGTGGGAGAGCGCTCCCGGCTCCGAAGCGCTGGAGCTCATCGCGCTGCCGGAGCTTTTGGCCGCATCCGGCACGAAGCCGCGGCCCGAGAAGCTGGCGGCCTTGGCTGGGAGCGAGACGCCGGTGCTCACGATGTTCGATTCCTGCCACGACCGCGACGGGCGCTTCGGCGATCCGCTGCGCCGCATCTTCTCGGGATGCGACTGCGTCGAGTGCGCCCACCACGGCGCTGACGCCATCTGCTGCGGCGCTGCCGGCGCGGTGTCCTTGGTCGATGCCGCCATCTGCAATCGCCGCGCCCGCCGCGTGCTCGACGAGGAACCGCGTAAGGCTGGAGCTAACCTCGTGGTGGCCAACTGCCCCACCTGCGCCTACACCTTCGCTGCCACGCGCCGCGCGGATGCGGCCGTCACGACGGTCGAGGGCCCGGCATTCTGCCAGTATCTCGACTTACTCTTCGAAGCCGGTTTCGATTGGCCGCAGGTGTTCGGCCAGCTGGAATCCATGTGGTCCGGCGAGTACGGCCCCTGGCTCGCCCAGGAGCTGCTCTAAGCCGCGCAGGGACTTAGACGCAACCCCTTGAAAAGGAGAAGGCCGGGAACTCGCGTTCCCGGCCTTTGTGCTTCAGACAAGTCGTATTATACGTCACTGCCAACTAGTAGACAATATCAAATAGTAGATTAATTCGAAAATTATTCCTCCGATACTATCCTAACAAAAGAATAATATGAGCAGACCCCTCATCAGGGGAAAGGAAGGGCTCATACTGACGGTATCAGACGAGAAGAATACTTTGAGCCTCAAGACGTGTGGGGATTGTTCGGCCATCATGGTAGGTGCATCGCGCGGGGCAGGGAGCCCGCGAGGTGCGGTAAAGTAATGGACAATGGCCGTTATGGGGGTAGCAACGGTGAGGAATCTGCTCGATTGCCTGAGGTCCTATTTCAATATCCGCTACGCGATTCTGCTCGTGCCGATATGCGGCTTCGCCGTCTACGACAGCGTCTTTCAGGCTTTCTCGTCCATTCTTGCCGTGCTCAGGGATTCCTATCCCGATGTACCCGTGACGGTTATCCAGATGATTGTCGCCCTGCCTCCCATGGTCAGCGTCCCCGGCACGTTGCTTGCGGGCGTTCTCGCGGCTTATATCCGCAAGAAGTATCTGGCGGAGTTCGCCCTCGCCATCATCTTCATCGGCGGCATGATCCCCGTGGTGGTTCCCCAGCCGCCCCTTGAGGCCATGTTCCTTTGCAGCGGCCTGGTCGGCCTGGGCCAGGGCTTTCTGCATCCTCTGGCCAATGCGATCATTTGCCAGCGCTGGAGCGACAACGACGAGCGCAGCCGCGTCCTCGGCTTCAAGCAGGCCTTCAACTACATCGGCGAGGTGGTTGTCATCCTCTGCATCGGCTTTCTCGCCCTCGGCCGGTGGAGCAACGCCTTCCTTATTTATCTCGGCATCATCCCTATCCTCGTGATGACCCACAAGTACCTGCCCGCCGGCGAGCTCGACCGCAAGTTCATCGATCGGTCCCACCGCTCCCAGGGTTTGCACGATCTTACGCGACCCAAGGTGATCTACCTGTTCGCTCTGTTCTTCACGGCATCGCTTTTTCTGTACGGCTACTACACCAACATCGCCCTGCATGTTCAGGGGGCCTCGCTTGGCACCCCGGCGGACGTATCGGTGGCGACTTGCACCATCAGCGTCGTCTCCCTGGTCGTAGGCGTGTTCTACGGTGCTCTGTCGCGCAAGCTCGGGCGCTTCACCCTTACCTTCGGTTTTGCCGTTCTGGCTTTGGGCATGGTGGTGGCTTCCTTGGGCGAAAGCCTTGTAGTCATCCTGCTCGGCGGCGTGCTCATTGGCGTGGGTGTTGGCATTCAGCAGATCAGCACCATCTACTACATCTCCCGCGCGGTCAGCAGCCATTCGGTGACGCTGGCGGTGTCGGTGGTATTGGCCTGCGTGGCTTTGGGGTCATCGCTTTCGCCTTTGGTTCTCAACGGCATCGAGTTCGCCCTTCTGGGCGCGGCGAGCCCATCGGCGGGTCTTTTGGTGGCCGGTGTGGGATTTGCCGTTCTCACCTTGATTGAGGGCGGCCAGTCTTCTCTGTGCCGCGCTGAGTAACAGCATTTGCGGAGCTACCAGTCGAAGCGGCCCTCTCCGGCGTTGCCGGAATCCTCCACGATATCGATGAGTTCCTGCTGTGAGTGGATCTCCATCTTCTGGTAAATGTGATAGGTGTGGGTCTTGATGGTTCGTTCGGCCACGAACAGCTGGTCGGCGATGTATTTCGCGTTGCGCCCGCGGGCCAGATAGGAGAGGATCTCCGCCTCGCGGGGCGTTAAGTCGAAGTCTTGCGCCGCACGCAGACAGCGGCTCTTGAACCGATGGCCGGCGATTTCCGGCGAAACCTCCGTTGCCGCGCTCTGCAGGGCCGCCTCCTCTTCCAATGCGTGGAGCGCCTCGGCCTCGGCGGCCTCCTGCTCGGCGGCTTGGCGGTCGGCGAGCATCTCGTCGGGTTTGGCGCTGATGGCGATGTGCAGGCACACGAGAACTACGAGCAGGGTCGCCACGTAGGGCTCGGCCCCGTGTCCGACCGATGAGAGCAGAAAGGCCGCCAGGCTCCAGCCCAGGGCCTGTCCCGCGACGATGTAGAGGCGCCCCCTCGAGTAGCAGTAGGACGGCGAGACGGAGAGCAGGTTGCCGCGCAGCGACAGCGAGGTGTGGTTCACGAAGTCGAAGAGATAGGCGACGATGAACAGCACTATGGCCACAACGCTCACCACCGGCGACTTCGAATAGCTCATGACCACAAGACAGCCCACGATGACGGGTAGAAACACCAGCTGCCCGCGAGACAGCGAGAGCGCCTCGGCCTTGAAGCGCTGCAGAAGCGCGAAGAGCACGGCCGAGCCGATGAACCCGGCGCCCACCAGGATGAGCGGCATGCTGTCGCGTAGCACGCCGATGAGAATGAGGCCCGAGGAGAAGCCGACGAGCATGCCGTCCACGAGCATGCTGAAGGACCCGCGCGGAGAAAAGCTGCTGCGGTTGCGCATCCACTGCTCGTCTTGGGTGTCCATGGGCGCGCTCGTATGGGTCGGCGCCGCCATAAGCAGAAGGCAGGAGGCGGCCATGGTGATGACGAGTACGGCTAGGGCCGGCCAATGGCTGAGCAGCATCATGCCCGAGAGAAGACAGGCCGCCGCGGCGTAGGACCAAAAGGAGATCTTCGAGGCGTAGGATTCCTCCAGGTTGCTCTTCGCATCGACCCAAGAGCAAGTGAGCAGGGCCCGCGCGCAGCCCCAGACGACCCAGCCGATGGCGAACAGGGCCAGAGGGGGAACTGCCCCTGTCGCCATCTCGAAGGCCACGAGCGCCGGCACGATAAGCTGGGCGAGGGTGCAGCCGGCCTTGAGACCCCGTGCGCGCACCAAACGATCAAGCCCGCGCATGCGGCGCGTGAGCGCGAAATAGGTGAGAGCGGCGCAGAGGAGGGAGAGCGCGCGCAGAAGGCAGAAGACGACCGGTCCGGAGGTGGACTCGGTGACAAGGACCGGACTGTAAAGACAGATGAGCTGCGAGGTGATGAATAACGTGTAGCCGAGCATGCCGCGCATGGTCTTCTCGGTGAAAGCGCCTTCGGTCACGGGGGTGGAGCCAGTAATACTTTGAGTCATAGGAACCCTTCTTTATCCTGGTCATAGCTGTGTTAAGGCGACGTCATCCCAATCATACCCAACGGCAGATGTGCGCCGGAGATGATAGTGGGACACTGCGCTTCGTCAAGAACCCTTCGCGACCGGAGAAAACGCGAAAGGACATAGACGAGACGGCTGAGAGGGGGACTGACCACACGCCGTGAGGTTGGAAAGTGAAGTTCATTGTAAAGGAGGCTTCGATGGCTAATCAAGAGTTGCTCGACAAATACAAGCCGACTCTCGAGATGTTCGAGACCAAGGAGGCGTATCTGCTTGACGGAGATCTGTACATCCGTCATGAGTTCCGCGATCCGGCAGAGCTTCAAACGCGCATGACCTACCACAAGGTGGGGGAGGACAACGTCGTGTCCGACGACAACCTCATCATGCTCGGCGTCTGGGCCCGTGCTCAGAAGCAGGGCGAGCGCGTCAAGTAGCACGCGGCGCCGAGAAGAAGAGATAAGGTTTCTGGAAGGAGTTTTGCATGAGAGATTGCTTTAATCCTGAGGTCTACAAAAAGGATTGGCAGTACCAGGAGGGCGATCTGACGGTCACCCGCAGCACCCAGTGGTCCGCCCCTGGCTGCCACCAGGGCTGCAGCATTCTGTTCTACACCGACAAGGACGGTAAGCTCGTCAAGGTCGAGGGCGATCCGAACTCGCCGGTGACCGACGGCCGTCTGTGCATGCGCTGTCTGGCCATGGTCGAGGCCGTGTATCATCCCGACCGCATCCTGCACCCCATGAAGCGCGACCGCGACGACCGCGGCAAGGACAAGTGGGTGCAGATCACTATGGACGAGGCCTACGAGCTGTGCGCCGAAATGGTCAAGGATACCACTGAGAAGTACGGCGCCAAGTCCATCTGCACCGGTGCCGGCACGGGCCGCAACGCCACCTGGCAGTCCAACGTGCTCGGCCAGGGCGCTTTCGGCACCCCCAACGACAACTGCGGCATGCTCGCCGGCAACTGCTGCTACACCCCTCGCATGCAGGGCATGAACGCCGTGCTCGGCGATACCTTCATCGCCGACTGCGGCCAGCTCAACGAGGCCCGCTTCGATCATCCGGAGTACCGTCGTCCCGACCTCATCCTCATCTGGGGCAACAATCCGCTGCGCGCCAACGCCGACGGTTTCTACGGCCACTGGATCATCGACTGCATGCGCCGCGGATCGAAGCTGTTCGTGGTCGACCCGCAGGTGACGTGGCTGGCGGCCCATGCCGAGCAGTACATCCAGGTGCGCCCCGGCACCGATGCCGCCCTGGCTTTGGCCATCGGCCACGTGATGATCGAGGAGGAGCTCTACGACAAGGAGTTCATCGACCTGTGGTGCTACGGCTTCGACGAGTACAAGGAGCGCGTGGCCGACTGGACGCCCGAGCGCGCCGCCGAGATCTGCTGGTGCGACCCGGAGGACATCTACGCGGCCGCCCGCCTCATCGGCACCGCCGGCGTCACCACGCTTCAGTGGGGCGTTGCCTTCGACCAGAACAAGGAGGCCAACGGCACCGCTCACTCCGTCGTGCTGCTCCAGGCTATGACCGGCAATATCGACAACCCCGGCGGCTTTGTCGGCATCAACTTCGGCTACGTGCAGTCCGACATCCGCGAGAATGTCGCCAAGGGCCTGCCGAAGGTGCGCGAGGGACGTTTGGGCGACGATGGCAACTGGGGCCTCATGAACGCCAAGGGCAAGGGCGGCCACGCCATCCCCGAGGCTATTCTGGATGCCTGCGAGACCGGCGAGCCCTATCCCGTTAAGATGCTGTTCATGTGCTCCACCACGGCGTTCACGAACATGGCCGGCCAGGCCCGCCGCATCTACAACGCCTTCAAGGAGATGGACCATGTCGTCATCTGCGATCTGTTCATGACGCCGACGGCCATGGCCATCGGCGACCTGTTCATCCCCATGGCCATGGGCTGCGAGCGCAACGGCGTCCGCGGCTGGTACACCCCGCTGCGCGCCATCACCAAGGTCACCCAGACCGGCGAGGCCATCGGCGACGAGCAGATGATGCTCGAGCTGGGCAAGAAGATGAACCCCGACCTGTTCTACTGGGACGACGTGCCGGAGATGCTGGAGTTCTGCACGAACAACATGGCCACCGTGCCGATTCAGATCACCTTCAGCGAGCTGCGCGAGAAGGTCATCGTCTACCCCGAGTTCACCTACTACAAGTACAAGACCGGCAAGCTCCGCTTCGACGGCCAGCCCGGCTTCAACACGCTGTCCGGTCGCATCGAGTTCTTCTGCAACATGTACAACAATGTTGGCATGGACCCGCTGCCCTACTTCAAGGAGCCGCCGGAGAGCCCGGTCTCCACGCCGGAGCTGTTCGCCGAGTTCCCGCTCGTCATGACCACCGGCCGCCGCTGCTGGGAGTACTTCCACTCCGAGCATCGCCAGCTGCACACCATGCGCGAGTTCCACAAGTGGCCGATGTTCGCCATCCATCCGGACGACGCCGAGGCCGCTGGCATCAAGGAAGGCGACTGGGCCGTCATCGAGAATTCCCACGGCAAGGCCATCGAGGTCGCTCACGTCACCGACACGATGCTCAAGGGCGTCATCAGCGCCGAGCACGGCTGGTGGTTCCCGGAGCGTCCGGCCGAGGAGCCCTCGCTCTTTGGTCTGTGGGAGTCCAACATCAACTGCTGCACTGTGCAGGGCGACTTCGGTCCCAGCGGCTACGGTTCTTCGTACAAGACCCAGTTGGCCAAGGTTTACCCGGCCCCCGAGGGCTACGGCGCTGAGTTCGAGAAGCTCTACGAAGCCCACAACGCCCGCTAGGAACCGTCCTCTTACTGAAAGGAGATCAAGGACATGACGCAACAGGGTCTTTTGATCGATTACGAATTCTGCACCGGCTGCCATGCCTGCGAGGTGGCTTGCAAGGTGGAGAAGGGTCTCGCCGAGGGTGAGTTCGGCATCAAGCTCACCGAGATCGGCCCGTGGAAGCTCGACGGGTCCAAGAAGTGGGAGTGGGACTTCGTGCCCATGCCCACCCAGCGCTGCGATCTGTGTCACGACCGCACCGAGGCCGGCAAGGTGCCCGCCTGCGTGCATCACTGCCAGTCGCTGGTGATGGAGTACGGCCCGGTGGAGGAGTTGGCCAAAAAGGCCACCAAGTCCCGCGTGGTCATCTTCACCGTCGAGGCTTAGGGCGACGTCTAGCCGGGTGCCCTCACGGGGGCGCCCGGCCCTATACGATTCAATTTCTAAGGGGAAAATATGAGTGAGAAGCTCTCTGCTCTAGGGGATAAGGCGGTTGCCGTCGTTCACAACAACGTCAGCCAGGCTTTGGGCCTGATCTATGGCCTGGGTATGCTCACGTGGACGGCGTTCAACCAGATGAACAGCGTCTACTGGGCATACTTTCTGACCGAGATCTGCGGCCTGGAGTCGTCGGTCATGGGCACGGTGAAGGCCATCACCGGCGTCGGCGAGTGGTTCTTCGTGATCATAGCCGCCATTATCATCGAGCGCGTGTGGCTCAAGCACGGCCAGTACCGCAGCTGGCTTCTGGTCGCGCCTCCGGCGACGTTCGTCTGTCTGATGATGACCTTCGTCGACCCTGCCTTCTTGGACATGGGCGCCAAGACCGCTTGGATGATCTTCTTCCAGATCCTCGGCGGCTTCTTCGCCAGCTTCTTCATGATTGCCGCCACGTCCATCGTGCCGGTCATCAGCCACACCGAGGCCGACCGCACGCTGCTCTCGCAGCGCAAGGCCCAGGGCAACATGATCGTGAAGGTGCTCTTCGCCGCCATTTCGCTGCCTGTGATCCTCGCTCTCAACAGTCTGATCTACCGCGTGCCCGCCGGTGAGAACGCCCAGAACGCCGGTCCTGCCGGCTTCACGATTCTCGCTCTGGCCTTCGGCATCATCATGATCGTGATGTTCATCGTCATGTACAAGAAGATCGACGGTATGGATCCGACGCAGAAGCTGTGCGAGGAGCGCGCCGAGGCCAAGAAGCTCGGCAAAGAGGTGCCGCCGATTCCGCAGGGCGACAAGGTGAATCTGGGTGAGATGCTCAAGTACTGGCTGACTAATCTGCCGGCCATCGTGGGCTTGTTCGCCGAGATTTTCCGCTTCATCGCCCAGATGACCATCCAGTCCATGGCGCTCTATGTGTTCACCTATGCGTTCGGCGATGTGGCCATGGCCGCGGTCATGCTGACGGCCGCCAACATCGTGGGCCTGGTGGCGACCTTCGTCTCCGAGCCCATTGCCAAGAAGCTCGGCATCCGCACCACCTATCTCATCGGCATCGGCATCTCTGCCGTCTCCATGATCGCCTGCTACTTCGTGGGCGCATCGGGCCCTATGGCCTTCACGGTGTGCATCTGCGCCGCCTTCTTCGGCATGAACTTCATGAACGGCACCATGATGGGCATGCAGGCCAACGCCATCAGCTACGGCGAGTGGCGCGACGGCAAGACCGCCAAGGCCTTCATTATGTCCACCTTCCAGTGGTGCCCGAAGATCGGCAACGCCGTTGCCGGTCTGCTGACGGGCTTCGGCCTTGCGGCCATCGGCTTTGTCTCCGGCATGGATCCCACGCCTGAGCTGGCCCAGGGCATGATAAACATCATCTGCCTGATTCCGGCCGTTACCTTCGTCATCGCCTTTGTCGCCTTCTTCTTCGGCTATCGCCTCGATTCCAAGAAGATGGCCCAGATCGCGGCCGACTTGGAGGCTCGTCGCGAGAAGGGGGACATCCTCCCCGGCTAGTGGTATTGAGCGGTCCGGCGCTTTTCGTGCCGCACTGTTTCGATAGGGCGCTTTGCGCCAGGTAGTAACGTGCGCGCCTTGAGCGCGCGAGAACAGGAAAGAGGTTTCCGAACATGTGCTTCAGACCAGCAGAAATCAGCATGGAAAAGACCTGCCCCGAGTGCGGTGCGCAGAACGACTTCAACAACGAGGTCTGCGACCAGTGCGGCGCCAAGCTGCCGAGCGCCCCTAAGATGCCCGGCATGCCCGGCGGCCCCGGCGCCCCGGGTGCCCCCGGCGCCCCGGCGGCTCCTGCCGCACCCACGGCTCCCGGTGCCCCGAAGCCGCCGACAGCCTAGGGCCTGAGGGTCTTTGCGAGCAGCATGCGGCCGGCGCTTCGTCGGCCGCACCTGTTCGGCCTGCCTGGCGCTTCTTTCATGGAGCCGCCAGGTGCGTCCGCCCTCGGGCCTTGGGGCCATGGCGAGGCCCGAGGGCGGACGCAAGACAGGAACAGCTCTTGAGAAAGAGGAGGAAGTGCCCATGGAGTTTATCGAGCTTTCAGCCGAGGATCCCAATGACAAGGGCGCCATCGTCGCCCATCTGACCGCTTCGGCTGCAACGGTGCGCGAGACGCTCGCCGACTTCTACGAGACCGTTGCCGCGTCGAAAGGACTCGATCCTTTAGCGCCGTGGGATGAGATTCACGAAGCGGCCCAGCAGAACATGGGGGCCGAGGCTTTCGGCGAGCTTCGACGCGATTATGTCGTGAACCGTCTTGCCAGCGAGGGCCTGAGCGAGCTTGGCATCAAGCCGGCGCTGACACCGAAGATCCATGTCGTCGACTATCCGCAGCCCGACGAGCCGTTTGCCGTGGAGCTGTCGGTGGTGGAGCGCCCGTCGTTGACGCTGAGCTCTTACGAGCCAGTCGTCATCGAGGACTACACCGAACGCGTCACCGACGAGCTTGTGGACGAACGCGTGGCTCAGATGCTCGAGACCCGTGCGACCTATGAGGCGGCCGAGCCTCGCCCCGTGCGTCTCGGCGACAGCATTGCCGTGGATATCATGACGCTTGGCAACGGCAAGGCTGTGCCCCACCTGACGGGCAGCAAGATGTACCTCGATTTGGTTCCCGGCGAGATGCCCGACGGCTTCGTCAACGAGGTGGTGGGCATGAACGTGGGGGAGACGAAGGTCATCGACTATCAGGTGAAGCGCCCTCAGGCCATCACCGACGACGATGTGGACCGCTATTCCGCCACGGTCACGGTGATCGAGCAACTGAACAAGCACGTGCCTGCGCTGAGCGACGAATGGGTAGACGCCAATGTCGAGCGCGCCGCTACGGTCGCCGAGTTTTTGGAGGGTGTGAGGGGCGGTCTCGAGGCCGAGGTGGAGCTCGTGAACCGCGATGCCTGCGCCCGTTTGGCCAACATCGAGTTGGAGAAGCGCCTTGTCGGTACCATCCCCGACGAATTTTACCAGGCCTCGCGCGCAGGCCTTATGGACAAGCTCGAGCGCGACTTGAAGGAAAAGGGCCAGACGCTAGACGACTACCTGGAAGCCGAGCGCATGAACGAGGAAGAGCTGAGCGTGCAGATGCTCATCCAGTCCGGCGAGAACCTGCGCCAGGGCTTCGCCCTCGAGGCTCTCTTCAACGGCCGGGGTATGAAGCTGACCGAAGCCGAGCTGAAGTATGCCTGCGAACAGGCCTTCGGTCCGGGCAGCTACGACGAGGAGGCCCTGCAGCGCACGGGTCGCATGGCCCTGGTGGAAAGTTCCGCAAAGCGCATGGCCGCCTTGAATTGGCTTGCGGACACCGCCATCATCAAGGGGGAGTGACGAAGATGTGTTACCCCTGCAGGAACTGCGGACAATGCACGACCGACAAGCCCTTAGGGGGCATTCGGTGCCCGCGCTGCGATATCGAAATCTCTGAGGCCCTTGGCCGCTGCGAGCAGTGCGGTTGGTCGGTCCCGCTGCCTCCAGGGCAGGGGTCGCCGCAAAAGGCAAAGGCAACGGGAAGCAACGGCGAGTGAAAGGCGGGGCATCGTGGAGAAGTGCTACGTGTGCAATCATTGCGGCAAATGCGGCGAGCTGGAGCTGGCAATCGCGCCGGACGGACCGCGCTGCCTCGATTGCGGACGCGAGGTGCAGCCGGGGGAGAAGATGACCGAGTGCGCCGGATGCGGCAGCGCCCGCATCGGCTTTGCCGGCCCGGGAAAGCCGGGAGCTCCTGCGCGCTAGGCGTCGATTCGCAACGAAGAACTCATTCTGGGCCCGCGGCGAAAAGAAGCGCCGCGGGCTTTTCATGCCAGGAAACCCCTGGTAAACACCTCTAATACTTTGCGTCTTAGTCCACTGGGAACCTGGGCGAATCATACCCCCATACGGATGACATCCCCGCCCTGCTTCGAAAGAATGGGTCTTGCGATGGCATTCGCAAACTAAGAAAGAAGTCGAGAGGAGAGGAGTCGCAATGAGTGAATTGACACGGGTCAGCGAGACCCCGCGTGTTGAGGAACTTGAGGACGGCACCAAAGTTTATCGCACCGCACAGTGGTCGCCCCCGGGCTGCCATGGCGTCGGCTGCGGCCTGAAGTGCTTCGTCAAGGACGGCAAGCTTGTCAAGGTGGAGGGCGATCCCGATCAGCCCATCACCAACGGTCGTCTTTGCGTGCGCTGCCTGACGATGCCCGAGTACATCTACCACGAGGATCGTCTACTGTACCCCATGAAGCGCGACCGCAAGTTCCGCGGTCAGCCCGACAAGTGGGAGCGCATCTCGTGGGACGAGGCGTACGACATCATCGTCGAGAAGTACCATGAACTCACTGAGAAGTACGGCCCCGATACCGTGTCCGTGTGGACGGGTACCGGCCGCGAGGCTTCGGCCTATCAGTTCCAGACATGCAACCAGGTCTTCCACAGCCGCACGGCTATCCACGCCAACGGCGGCTGGTCCTGCGTCATTCCTCGCCAGACGGCCATGGACTGGCTGCTCGGCTGCGCTTACGTCGAGTACGACGGCGCCTTCGGCTTCAAGGATCGCTACGACGACCCGCGCTACGAGCTTCCGAAGGTCATGCTGATTTGGGGCCGCGATCCTCTGTGGTCCAACCCCGACGGCCTGTTCGGCCACAGCACGGTCGACATGATGAAGCGCGGCATGAAGACCATTGTGGTCGACCCCCGCGCCAACTGGCTCGCCCGCCACGCCGAGATTCATTTCCAGATTCGTCCCGGCACCGATGCCGCTTTGGCCATGGCGCTGAACACGGTCATCATCGACGAGGATCTCTACGACCACGAGTTCGTCGAGAAGTGGACCTATGGCTTTGACGAGTACGCCGAGCGCTGCAAGACCATGACGCCGGAGATGGCTGCCGAAATCTGCGAGGTGCCCGTCGAGGACATTTACAAGGCCGCTCGCCTTCTGGCCCAGAAGCCCACCACGGCCTCCGTCGGCCTGAAGACCGACCAGAACCCCAACACCCTGCAGATCTGCCACGCCATCTGGGGCATCTTCGCCATCTGCGGCAACCTGGACAATCCCGGCGGCATCAAGCTGGGCCAGACGATGCTCAACGGCGGCTCCACGGGCCGCAAGGGCGTGGGCATGCAGGTGAACGAAGAGGACACCAACCCGATTCCGATTGCCGGCCACGACCAGTATCCGGCCATGGACTTCATCATCAACACCACGCAGCCCGACTGCACTCTGGATACGCTGCGCACCAACATCCCGTACCCCATCGAGTTCCTGTTCATTCAGAGCTCGAACTTCATCTCCTCCTGCATCACGCAGCAGCCGATGCAGTGGATGGAGGCCTGCCGCCACAAGGAGTTCGTGGTCGCCACCGACATCTTCATGAATCCCACCATCCAGGCGCTCGCCGACGTGGTGCTGCCGGTGTCCACCTCGCTCGAGCATGAGGGCATCGTCACCTTCCACGGCTGCAACCAGCCTGGCCAGTTCCATGCCCTGACCCAGGTCCTCGAGCCTCTGGGCGAGTGCAAGTCCGACCTGCAGATCATGCTCGATCTGGACCACCGCATCAATCCGGACCGCACCGAGGATCCCGAGAAGTGGGCCAACGAGCACAACTACCTGGACAACAAGATTCAGAACATCCCCTACACCGCCGATCCCGAGACCGGCGAGCCCATGACCTACGAGAAGCTCCGCGAATGGGTCTACGGCCGCTACGAGATCCCGTACTACCAGTACGAGCTCGGCCTTCTGCGCGCCGACGGCAAGCCCGGCTTCAAGTCGCCCACGGGCCGCGTCGAGCTGTGGAGCACGGTCAAGCAGCATCTCGGCGAGGATCCGCTGCCCTACTACGAGGAACCGCGCTTCTCGAAGCGCTCCCGCCCGGAGTGGACCGAGGAGTACCCGCTCGACTTCGTGACCGGCGCCCGCCGTCCCACCTCCTTCCACACCGAGCATCGCCAGATCGACTCTCTGCGCGAGATTCGCAAGGCCGCCACGGTGGAGATCAACCCGGTGACTGCCGAGAAGTTCGGCATCGGCCAGGGCGATTGGGTGACCATCGAAAACCCGTGGGGCAAGTGCCAGATGCAGGCCGACATCACCCCCATCGTGAAAGAGGGCGTCATCGGCTGCGACCACGGCTGGTGGTATCCCGAGGACAAGGACACCGAGCTGTTCAGCGTTCGCAAGTCCTCTATCAACTCTCTCATGCCGTGGAAAGAGATCGGCAAGTTGGGCCTCGGCTCCCATTACGGCGCCCTGCCCTGCAAGATCTACCGTTCCGACGTTTAGTTAATCGCAAGAAAGGGGGTATCTTATGGCCACCTACGCACTGATGATCGACAACGAGTACTGCACCGGCTGTCATACCTGTGAGATCGCCTGCCGCAACGAACTTGACCTGCCCATGGGCCAGTGGGGCATCAAGCTTCTGGAAATGGGTCCCTGGCGCAAGATGGACGGTTCCTGGGAGGGCAAGTACGTGCCCGTCCCGACCACCTATTGCACGCTGTGCGAGGATCGCGTGGCTGCCGGCGGCGTTCCGGCCTGCCAGCTGCACTGCCTCGCCGACGCCATCGAGTACGGCACCGTTGAGGAGCTCGCCGGCCGCATGGCCGAGCGCGGCGCCCAGTGCTCCATCTTCCTGCCCTAAGAGGCGGAAGTAGGAAGCGGGCGCTAACGCCAGACATTCGCGTCGACGGCCCTGGCTTTGATCGGAGGCCAGGGCCGTCTTTATTCGGGCGAGGTCGCGCCGCAGCCGGTTCGGCTGCGGCCGCCTCATTTCAGGGGAGGAACCGGAGGGGTGGCCATGGAGCCTGAGAGATTGTGGAATCGGCGATACACGCAGCTGGTGGCTATCGAGCTCATGCTGCAGATGGGCGGCTTTCTGACGCGCCCCATCATCTCCAATTACGCCATCTCCTTGGGGGCTACGGTGCCTGTGGCGGGCTTTTTGGCGGGCATGCTCGCTACAGCGGCGCTCTGCATCCGGCCGGTCAGCGGCATGGTATCGGACAGGTTCAGCAAAAAGACGCTGCTTGTTTTGGCCTGCGCGCTGTTCTCCCTGGGCGCCTTCGGCTGCGCTTTGGCCCGCTCGGTCGTGCTCATGGGCGCCTTTCTCGCCCTTCAGGGCTTCGCCTTCGCCTTCAAGTCGGCGCTCGTGACCTCTTTTGTGCCCGCGGTCGTGCCTGCCAACCGCATCGGCGCCGGCGTGGGCTGGCTCGGCCTCGCCTACACCGTGGCCATCGCGCTGGGTCCCTCGGTGGGCCTGGCCGTCTCCGAGATCGGCGGCTACCCAGCCGCCTTCGCCGCATCGGGATGCCTGCTTCTCGCTGCTTTCGTGCTCGCGGTGCTCTTCGACCCGCCGGTGCCGACCCGCGTTGAGGGCCGCCGTCCAGACCGTCCCCCGAGCCGTCGCCCGGTGCTGCGGACGCTGTTCTACCCGCCGGCGGTCCTTCTGTCTCTTGTCGGAGGTACGCTTATGATCTCCCAGGGCATTACCTCGTCCTTTGTCATCTTGGCTGGCGAGATGCGGGGCATAAGCTCGGTTTCCCTCTACTTTGTCTTCTATGCGCTGGCCAATGTCGGCGCGAGGCCTTTGGCAGGCTGGGCCTCCGATACGCTGGGAGTACGTCGCGTGGTGCCGCCTATGATGGTCGTGGCCATCGTGGGCATGCTCGCCCTCGCTTTTCTCGATAACATCGCGGGCGTCGTCGTGGGGGGTTTGTGCATGGGCCTTGGCCAAGGTTCGGCTTATGCGGCCATTCAGGCCGAGTCGGTGCGCGATGTGCCGCCGGAGTGTCTGGCGCGGTCGGCGAATACCTACTTTATCGGACCCGATATCGGCATGGGTCTGGGCCCGGTGTTCGGCGGGGCCATTCTTCAAAGCTCGGGCCCCGAGGCGATGTACCTGTTCAATGCCGTTACCATCGCCGCCGCTTTAGCGCTGTTCGTTATCGCCACCGAGAAGACGAAGCGCGCCCGTCCCTAGGGGTAAGCGCGCTTTAGCGACGACAGAAAAGGCCGTGCAAGCCCCTTTTAGCCTAGATGGGGATGGAAAGCCCGTCGGCGGCCACTTTCACGCGGCCCTCGTAGGGGGCCAGGTAGGCCTCGAGCTCGGCGAGGGTGATGGGCGTGTCGTAGTGCATGGCCAGGTGCGTGAGGTAGAGGGTGCCCGCCTCCAGCTCAAGGCCCTCCTCGATGCACTCCCTGACGCTGTGGTGGGCATTCGGGCTCCAGTTGCGGCCCCAGAAGGTGGCGTCCATGATGATTGTGTCGCAGCCGCGCACGCGCTCGGCGGTCTCTGCGGGCAAGCGCCCCGTGTCCGAGGCGTAGAAAGTGCGGCCACGGTCAGTTTCCATGAGATAGCCGTAGGTGCCCGGAGCATGGGTGACGGGCAGGGCGGTGTAGCGCACGCCGTCGAAGCTAACGGCGTCGAAGGGGGCAAGGTCGTGGAAGGCGAGGATGTCGTCCATATAGTGGAACTCGGCCAAGATGCCCTCGCGGGCCGCAGGGCTTGAAAAGCAGGGGAGGTTTTCCATGGCCGACAGTCGCACCATGTACTCGAGCTCTCCCAAACCTCCGAGGTGATCGAAGTGGCAGTGGGTCCAGAGCACCCGGTCGATATGGCGGGCCGATTCGCGCTCCAGCTGGTGGCGCAGATCGGGCGGCGTGTCGATGAGCGTCGTCTCGGTGTTGCGCACGATGACGCCGCAGTCGCCCCGTCGCGCCCGCGGGTCGCGCCGCGCCTCTTCGCAGGCGGCGCAGTTACAGAAAAAGGCCGGTACCCCGCACCCGGCGCCGGTTCCCAGAAAGGTGAGGGTTGGCCCTGCGGGAATAACTTCGATTGAGTTGCTGTGCATCGAGGTGCTCATTGATAAGCCTTTCGTGGCGACAGGCGCCGTAACTCGCGTTCGTCCCCTTTAGTATAGAGCCGAGGTTGCTCTATACTGGCTTTGTCTAGGTCACAGGTCCTTTTCTCTTGCTTAGCAGCTGGTGGTTGGCACCTTTGGGCCAAGGCGCCGTCTGCGGCCTTTTTGGGCCTTGGGCGGAGACGCGGCCGTGAGGGCTGGCAATGAGCGGCCGGCTGTGGTATAAATACTCACGCTGCGCAGAGAGTCTGCGCGGACATACTTTCGCTTATGGAGAAAGTGGGCTCGTTCCCGCTTTCTTTTGTTGTAGGGCCCCAAACGCCCCGGAAGGTATGGAAGATGCGCGATGCGAAAAAGGAGGTACGACCGATGCTGACCGCCAAAGAGAAGGCGCTTCTTACCGCCATGGAGCCTCGCGCCGCCTCCGAGGGCGTCGAGATCGTCACGGTGGAGATCGTGGGTTCCAAAAAGGCGCCCACCATCCGGGTGTACATCGACGCGGAGGGCGGCATCAGCTTCGACGAGCTGGCCCGCACCCAAGCCTGGGTGGGCGACCTCATGGACGAGCTGGACCCGTTCCCCGGCGCCTACATGCTGGAGGTGTCCTCGCCGGGTATCGATAGGCCCCTGCGCACCCCCGAGCACTTCGCGCGCTCTGCCGGCGAGCAGGTGAGCGTGAAGACCAACGGGCCCGTCGAGGGCCGCAGCTCGTTTACCGGCGAGCTTTTGGGCTACGACGACGGCTGCGTCGTGGTGGCCGTGGAAGGCGCGGATACCTACCGCATTCCGTACGACAGCATAAAAAAGGCCCGCGTCAAGGGCACCATTGATTTCAGCGCCTAGGGAAAGGAAGCAACTAAGTGGCAACTTCAGAACTGATCGAGGCCTTGCAGGCACTGGCCCATGAGCGCAAGATCGACGAGTTTTACCTCATCGAGCGTTTGGAGCAGTCCCTGGCGAAGAGCTACGAGCGCATCTTGGACCTTGAGTGGGATGCCCGCGTGACCATCGACCGCCAGACCGGCAAGATCTACGTCTACGAGCTCGTGCCCGTGGGCGAGCCCGATGAGGAGACCGGCGAGTACGCCGAGTTCGAGGAGCGCGATGTCACCCCCGACGACGTGAGCCGCATCGCCGCCCAGAACGCCAAGGGCGTCATCTCCTCGCTCGTGCGCGAGGCGGGCCGCCAGTCCATCTACGAGGAGTTCTCCAGCCGCGTGGGCGATTTGGTCACCGGCACGGTGCTCCAGGGCACGCCGGACTTCACCATCATCAAGATTCGCGAGGGCGTCGAGGCCGAGCTTCCGCACTACGATGCCAAGCGCAGCCCCGGCGAGCGCAACGAGCGCCCGGCCAGCGAGCACTACCGCCACAACCAGCGTCTGAAGGTGCTCATCATCGAGGTGCGCAACCCCAATGCTGACGCGCCCCGCGCCCGCGGCGAGCAGGCCCGTCCGGCCATCGTCGTCTCCCGCACTCACCCCGACCTCATCCGCCGCCTCTTCGAGATCGAGGTGCCGGAGATCTACGAGGGCGTGGTCGAGATCAAGTCCGTGGCCCGCGAGCCCGGCGCCCGTTCCAAGGTGGCCGTGTTCTCTCGCGAGGCGAACCTCGATCCGGTGGGCGCTTGCGTGGGCCCCAAGGGCTCCCGCGTGCGCATGGTCGTCGAGGAGCTGCGCAACGAGCGCGTCGACGTCATCCAGTGGAGCCCCGACCCGGCGGTGTATGTGGCCAACGCCCTGTCGCCGGCGAAGGTGAGCCATGTGACCATCGACGAGGACAACAACTACGCCACGGTCATCGTGCCCGACGACCAGCTGTCGCTGGCCATCGGCAAGGAGGGGCAGAACGCCCGTCTGGCCGCCCGCCTGACCGGTTGGCACATCGACATCAAGCCCCAGAGCTTCCAGGGCGCCTCGCTGGTCGATGACGAGGTTGCCGACGAGATGGAGGAAGACGACGGCTTCTGCATCTTCGTGGACGAAGAGGGCAACCGTTGCCGCAACCACGCCCGGCCGATGAGCCAGTATTGCGGCGTCCATGCGGATGCCGAGATCGAGGCTTAGGGGAAGATGCCCGTGTCCGTCCAGACGAAAAAGCGCCAGCGCACCTGCATCGGCTGTGCCGCGACCCAGCAAAAGGGCGCGCTGCACCGCATCGTGCGCACGGGCGAGGGCGAAGTGGCCTTCGACCCGACGGGCCGGATTTCCGGCCGGGGCGCCTACGTCTGCTCGACGGACTGCCTCGCCGCGGCGAGAAAGACCAGGAAGCTTGAGCGCGCCCTGCGCTGCAAAGTGACCGACGAAGACTACGAGCGCGTTCTTCGCGAGCTTGCCCTCGCCGAGGCACCAGGAAAGAATGAGGAGTGATATATGGCCAGCATGCGCGTACACGAGTTGGCGAAAGAATTCGATATGTCGAGCGCGGAGCTGCTCGACCGCCTGAAAGAGATGAAGATACCGGCGAAGTCCCATGCGAGCATGCTCAACGACGCCTACGTTGACAAGATTCGCAAGAACCTGGAGCCGGAGATTCGCGCCCGCGCCGGCGCTTTGGAGGCCGAGGAGGCCGCGGCGCTGAAGGCCGAGCAGGAAGAGGCCGAGCGCAAGCGCGCCGAGGAGGAGGCCGAGCGCAAGGCGGCCCGCGAGAAGGAGCTCGCCGAGCGCGAGGCGGCCCGTGCCAAGCGCGAGGGCGCCAAGGCCGAGTCTTCCGAGGACGGCGAGCCTGCCGTGCGCAAGGCGCCGCAGCCCGCCTCCGCCTTCGCGAGCCTCGAGCAGCAGATCGCCGCCGAGAAGGAGCGCGTCGAGCGCGAGCGCGAAGAGGCCCGGGCCCGCGCCCGCGCCGAGAAGGCCGCAGCCGAGGTGGCCAAGAAGCGTGCCGTGGAAGAGGCCCTGCGCCGCGGCCACAAGAAGTCGGCCAAGGCCGCCGCTCCCACGCCCGAGCCCCACAAGGCCGCGCCGGCCCCGGCCCCTGCGCGCCCGAAGAACAACTTCGATTCGCTGCTCTCCCAGATCGAGGCCGAGAAGCAGCGCATGGAGGCCGCCAAGGCTGCCGCGCCCGACGCTCGTGCGGGCCGCGGCGGCAAGAAGGGCAAGAAGGGCGGCGCTCACCAGGTGGTGCCCGAGCTCGAGGCTCAGGTGGCTGCGGGCGAGGACCGCTACGCCCAGATGGCCGTCCAGGCCGAGAAGCTGCAGCGCGACAAGGTGCTCGCCGAGGCCCGCGCCGCTGTCGCCGCCGCCAACACCCACGAGGGCGAGGGTCGTCGCAAGAAGCGCAAGGAGAAGCGCGAGGCCGAGGCCCGCGAGCGTGCCGAGCTCGAGGCTATCGAGCGCGGGCTCGACCCGTCGCTGGTGCTGGACGACTCCGTGGTGGAGATTCCCCAAGGCGCGTCGGTGGCCAAGTTCGCCGAGCTGCTCGGCGTGCAGCCCAACGACGTCATCAAACGCCTGTTCATGCTCGGCCAGGTGCTCACCCTCACCCAGACCATGAGTGACGAGACCATGGAGCTCATCGCCGACGACATGGGCCGCAAGGTGCGCGTCGTCTCCCCCGAGGAGGAGTACGCCGTCGTCTACAACGACTCCGAGGCCGACTTGAAGCCGCGCCCGCCGGTGGTCACCGTCATGGGACACGTCGACCACGGCAAGACCTCGCTGCTCGACGCCATCCGCCACACCGGCGTGGTGGCCTCCGAGGCCGGCGGCATCACCCAGCACATAGGCGCTTCGGTCGTGAACATCGACGGCCGCCAGATCACCTTCATCGACACCCCGGGTCACGAGGCGTTTACCGCCATGCGCGCCCGCGGCGCCCAGGTCACCGACGTCATCGTGCTCGTGGTAGCGGCCGATGACGGCGTCATGCCGCAGACCATCGAGGCTATCAACCACGCCAAGGCCGCCGAGGTGCCCATCGTGGTGGCCGTGAACAAGATCGACAAGCCCGGCGCCAACCCCGACCGCGTGCGCCAGGAGCTCACCGAGTACGGCGTCATCCCCGAGGAGTGGGGCGGCTCGAACATGTTCGTGGAGGTGTCCGCGAAGAAGAACGAGCACATCGACGACCTCCTGGAGACCATCCTTTTGCAGGCCGACGTGCTGGAGCTTAGGGCCAATCCCGACGCTTCGGCCTCCGGCTTCGTCATCGAGGCGAACCTGGACAAGGGCCGAGGACCCGTGGCCACGGTGCTCATCCAGCGCGGCACCCTGCACACCGGGGACGTGGTGGTGGCCGGCACGAGCTATGGCCGCGTCCGCGCCCTGGTGAACCCCCGCGGCGAGCACGTCGCCGAGGCGCTGCCCGCCGACCCGGTGGAGATCCTCGGCCTGAACTCCGTGCCCACCGCCGGCGACGAGTTCCGCGTGTTCGAGGACGAGCGCGATGCCCGCAAGCTGGCCGAGGAGCGCGCCCTGCGCGCACGACTCGCCGCCCAGGAGACCAAGAGCCACATGAGCCTCGACGACCTGTTCAGCCGCATCGAGGACGGCAAGACCACCGACCTGAACCTCATTGTGAAGGCCGACGTCCAGGGCTCCATCGAGGCGCTGCGCGACGCCTTCGACAAGATGGACCAGTCCGAGGTGCGCATCAACATCGTGCACTCGGCTGTGGGCGGCATCACCGAGACCGACGTCACCCTGGCCGCCGCCTCCGACGCCATCATCATCGGCTTCAACGTGCGCCCCACGGGCAAGTCCCGCGTGCAAGCTGAGAAGGAGAAGGTGGATATCCGTCTGTACCGCGTCATCTACCAGGCCATCGAGGACATCAATGCGGCCCGCGTGGGCCTGCTGTCGCCCGACATCGTGGAGGAGGACACCGGCATCGCCGAGGTCCGTGAGACCTTCAAGGTGCCGAAGGTGGGCACTATCGCCGGCTGCTATATCGTGGAAGGCGAGATGCACCGCGACGACAAGGTGCGCATCGTGCGCGACGGCACGGTCATCTTCGAGGGCACCATGGCCAGCTTGCGCCGCTTCAAGGACGACGTGAAGAGCGTGAAGCAGGGCTACGAGTGCGGCATCGGCATCGAGAAGTTCCAGGACCTGAAGGTGGGCGACACCATCGAGGGCTACCAGATCAAGGAAGTCGAGCGCACCGAGTAACTTTGTTTCGTTCGCCCTGCGGGACGAACGAACGGGCCGACGCTGCGGTTCCGACGGGCACCTGCCCTTGCCCCTTGTTTTCGCCACGGCGCGTACCGAAGTACGCTTGGGCGAAAGGCGGGGCAATTGCAGGCACCTGTCGGAACCTCGCTGACACTACGAACGACCTGTGGCATGGGGATGAAATTGTTTAAGTCTTCAGCCATGGTTGAGCGTAGAGGGGCGTGGGGTGGTGCTCACCAAGCGAGTTCCGCAGCGAACGAAACAGCCCAGTGGGCTGTTTCGCCGAGCGAGGACTGTTTGAGCGACTGAGCATTACCCCGCGCCCCGACTGGCGGGGGGTCGCAAACTTCAACAACTTTGCTTAGATTTTTCCATCTCTCCGAAAACCTTCGGATTTTCTCTATACTGAAACTATCTATCAGCCTCGATTGAGGAGATGGTGCTATGAAACAGAGCGCATCTAACCGCAAGGTCAACGAGCAGGCTCGCGAGGTGATTGCGAGCATCCTTCTGTTCGACGTGTCCGACCCGCGTCTGCACCTGGTCACCATTACCGGCTGCGAAGTCAGCTACGACCGCTCGGTGTGCAACGTCTACTACACTACCGATCCCGAGCGCTACGCCGGCGCCCAGGCCGCCTTCGAGGCGGCGGCGGGACACATCCGCTCTCTGATGGCCAAGAAGCTCGCCTGGCGCGTGGCGCCGGAGCTGCGCTTCTACATCGACCACTCGGTGGACCAGGCCGAGGCCATCGGGGCCGCCTTGGCTTCCGAGCGCGAGCATCAGGAGAAGCGCATCGAGGAGGAGACGACGGCCGAGGATCGGGAGTTCTAATCTATGACGGTGACGCCCCAGACCAACACGACGCTGCCTAAGATCGCCGAGGCGCTCAAAGAGCGCGACAACTTCGTTATCTGCGGGCACGTGAGCCCCGACGGCGACTGTCTGGGCTCGGCCCTCGGCCTCGCCTGGGCCCTGCGCCAACTGGGAAAGCAGGTGACGTGCGTGCTCGCTCGCGACGAGGAGCCGCCGAGCGATCTGCGCTTTCTGCCGGGCGCCGATGCGCTGGTGGCTGCCGTGCGCTACGAAGGCCCCTGCGACTGCTTTATAGCTGTTGACGTGCCCACGGTCGAGCGTCTGGGCGATGGCGCGGCGCTGCAGGACAAAGCCGCCCTTACCGTCACCATCGACCACCACGCGGTGCCGCAGGCCATGAACGACCTGAGCTATACCGATCCGGATTCCGCCTCCACCACGTTGCTCGTCTGGGAGCTGGCGAAGTGCCTGCAGGTGGCGGGCGACAGGCTCGTGGCCACGTGCTGCTACACGGGGCTCATGACCGACACCGGCCGCTTCCAGCACGGCAACGCCGATGCCGCCGCCTTTAAGGGCGCCTGGGAAATGGTGTTGGCCGGGGCGAACCCCGGCGAAGTGGCCCGCGACTTCTACCAGAACCGCACCTTGGCCTCGGTCGAGCTTGAGGAGCGCACGGTGGCTCATATGAGCCTGCGCGCCGACGGCGAGGCGGCGCTCTCGTGGCTGTCGCTGGCCGATTTCGCCGACTGCGGTGCGGTGAAGGCCGACGCCGAGCCCATGATCGACCTTCTGCGCTCCTTGCGCGGGGTGCGCGTCGCCTGCATGCTGCGCGAGCAGGACGGCGAGGTGCGCGGGAGCTTCCGGGCCAAGGACGATACCGACGTGGCAGCCATTGCCGGCGAGTTCGGCGGCGGCGGGCATAGGGCCGCGGCTGGCTTCACCATCCATGACAGTCTCGAGGGCGCCGTCGCCCGCGTGGCCGCGCGCCTCGGCATCGAGGCCCCGAAACTTCCGGAGGCCTAAGGGTGAAGCGGGGAACGACCGATCTGTGCCTTGTGCTCGCGGTAGACAAGCCGAGCGGCATGACCTCCCACGACGTGGTGAATCGCGCCCGCCGCATCTTCGGCGAGCGCCGCATCGGGCACACGGGCACCTTGGATCCTTTGGCCTCAGGGGTGCTCCCGCTGTGCGTGGGGCCCGCTACGCGGCTCGATCAGTTCCTCACGGGCCACGACAAATCCTATGTGGTCTCGGTCGTCTTCGGCGCCGCCACCGATACCGACGATTGCGACGGCGAGGTCATCCGCACGGGCGAGGTGCCCGACGAGGTGTTCGACCCCTTCTTCGCCAGCGTCTTCGTGGCGGGGCTCGTGGGCAAATCCAAGCAGCTGCCGCCGGTGTACTCGGCTATCAAGGTAGGGGGGACCAAGGCCTGCGACGCCGCCCGCAAGGGGCGCGTGATCGATCTGGCCCCGCGCGATATCGAGGTGTACTCTGCCGAGCTTTTGGGCATTTGGGGGGCTGACGGTACCGAGCCGGCCCGGTGGGACATCGCGTTTGCGGTGTCGAAGGGCACCTACATCCGCGCGCTGGCCCGCGACATCGGCAACAGTCTGGGCTGCCCGGCCCATGTGGGGGCGCTGCGCCGCACGAGCGCCGGAGCCGTCGGTCTGGCCGATTGCGTCACCCTGGAGGCTTTGGAAGAGGTGGGAGAGCGCGCCGCCCTCGACCCGCTCAAGGTGCTGGGCATGCGCTTTATCTATCTCGATGACGAGACCGCGGCACGGGTGCGCAACGGGAATCCCCTTCGCGCCGATGCCGTCGAGCTCTTCGAGCGCCGCAGCGCCGATCCGGCGGCGGAACTGTGCGCCTGCACGGCCGGCGTGCGCCCCAGCTGCGAGCCGCCCCGCGACGGGGAGGTGGTGGCGCTTGTGGCCGCCAATCGCATCGTGGCCTTATACGAGTATCGCAGCGGCAAGAGGCAATTCGCCTCGCGCTGCGTCTTTCCGATAGGAGTGTCCCGTGGCTGCAGTGATCTTTAGAAACGACCCCGCCTTCGAAGACGCGATTCTCGATCGCGCCTCGGTGGCCTTCGGCGTCTTCGACGGCGTGCACGAAGGGCACCGCTTTATCATCGGCGAGGCGGTCAACACGGCCCGCGAGGAGGAGGTGCCCTCGGCGGTCATCACGTTCGACATCGACCCCGACGAGATATTCGCCGCCGATCGCTTGAAGAAGCTCATGACCAACGAGACGCGCATCGCCAAGCTCGCCGAGATCGATGTGGATGCGGTGGTGGTGCTCCCGTTCTCCCGCGAGTTCGCGGCCCAAAGCCCCGAGGATTTTTTGAACGCCTGCTTCGGCAGCGCCGTGCCGAGCCATATCCACATCGGCAGCGACTTCCACTTCGGGCGCAAGGCCGCCGGCAACGTGGAGAGCCTGCGGGCATGGGGCGCTAAGCGCGGCATGACGGTGCACGGCCACGAGCTTGTGGCCGAAGGCGGCGTGCCGGTGACGGCCACGCGCATCCGCGGCCTTTTGAGCGAGGGCAAAGCCCGCGAGGCCGCAAGTCTGCTCGGACGCCCCTATACGCTTGCGGGCACCGTGCGCCCGGGCCGCGGCGAGGGCCGCGACTTCGGCTTCGCCACGGCGAATTTGGAAGTGCCCCCTCTGCTGCTCGCCATCGGCGAGGGCGTCTACGCCTGCTACGCCGTGGTGGAAGGCGAGCGCTACAGGGCCGCTGTGAACGTGGGCATTCCCGCCACCTTTGCCGACACGGCCAACCAGAACATCGAGGTGCACATCCTCGATTTCGATAAGGATATCTACGGCCAGGCCATCGAGGTCGAGTTCGTGGAGTGGCTGCGGGCCATGCGCGCCTTTGATTCCGCCGACGAGCTCATCGCCACCGTTCAGGCCAACATCGCCTGGGTGCGTGAGAACCTGTAGAGCGCTTACGCCTCGCGAAACGCCGAATCCTGGTTGAAGAGGTTGTCGTACTGGACGATCCTATAGGATTTTAGGGCCTCCTGGGCCTTTTCCTGGGCCTCGCTTGCCGTCTCTTCTCCGAACCAGTGCCACAGCCCCTCGGCGTCCCGATAGCCGTTCAGGTTCACCGCGGGCACCATCTGGCGCAGCGAGGTCATGTAGCGCGAATGGGTCGTGGAGGGAAGCCCCGCCGCGTCGACGAGCAGGCTCGCGAGAAAGTTCAGGCTCGTGACCGAGGCGTCGCCGATTTCCGTCAGCCGCGTCGGGGCATCCTCGGCGCGGGCGGCGGCATTGGCCCAGATGAAGTAGGGCGTTCGGTAGCGCGTCTGCACCTCTTCCAGCTCGGCGCTCTCCACCGAAGTGCCGTAGGTGGCCTCGAAGAGCCAGTCGGCGAAACCGGGCTGGTGGTCGCCGAAGAACACGACGATAGTGGGCTCCTCGCGCGCGTTCAGCTCGTCGATGAGCCAGCGCAGATCCTCGTCGGAGCGCTTTATCGCTGCGAGGAACTCGTCCACCTCGGGATTCACCACGGTATCGGAATCAAGTCGCACGGCATCTTCTGCGGGCACGAGTCCCGTGTCGTAGCCGCCGTGGTTCTGAATGGTGACATCGAAGATGAACTGCGGGCCGTCGTTCTCGTCGATCTTTTGAAGCGCCCGCTCGTAGGTGGCCTTGTCCGTGGTCAGGTCGCGGAACGTGTCAGCGTCCTCCATAGTGGTGATGTCGTCGAAGGTTTCGAAGCCGAGCTGCCCGTAGATGCGGTCGCGGCGCCAGTTGGCGGCCTCGGCCGGGTGGATGGCGTGGGTGCCGTAGCCCAGGTTGCGGAAGTAGGACGCCAGGTTGTCCACGCCTTCCAAATCGTAGAGCACGTAGGGGTACACGCCGCCGCCCATGTTGCCCATGGAGGCGCCGGTGAGGAACTCGAACTCGCTGTTGCAGGTGCCCCCGCCCATGGCCGAGACGTACACGTCGCCGGAAGCGAGAGCGTCGGCGGCCACCTCGCGGAAGAACGTCGGCGCCGCGTTGCTGTTCTCAAGGCCGGGGTATTCCGAGAGATCGGAGAAGGTCTCGTTCATGATGGCGATGACGTTGGGACCGTCGAAGGGCTCGGCCGGAGGCGCCTGCTCGGGCGTGGAACTTGCGGCGTCTTGCGCGCCGGCCTCGTCGGAAGCCTGAATGAGCTCGGGACCGGGACGGTTGAAGGGCCCGAGGATGGCGTCGAGGCTCTCGGGCGAGTAGCCGTCGGGCTCGGTGGGCGTGAGCTCCTGGGCGCGAGAGAGGAAGCACAGCGCCGTCCCCTGGGTCCCGTAGGAGCCGCGCACGTCCCAGACGTCCACGGTGACATCGCACTCCTCCTTGATGTCCACGTTGCTAAACTGCATGACGCCAAGGCAGGCGAGCAGCAGCGCCGCCGTACAGTTCGCGGCAACGTCCCATCCTGCAAGGGGTCGCTTGGGGCAGAGCTTCGCCAGAGCGACGCAGAAGCCGGCGAACAGGGCTGCGCAGAAGATAAGCTGCCCGGTAACGAACAGGCTGTAGCCTCCGGCCACCGAGGCCGCCGTGTTCAGCGCGAACAGGTCGGCCGGCACGATGGGCTGCCCCTTGAAGGTGATGATGAAGAAATTAGCCGTACCCGCGAGAAGGCAGGTGCCTGCGAAAATCGCGAGCGAGATGCGCGTGCGCTGGCCGGCGAAGTAGAAGATCGCGCAGCCGAGCCCGAGGATGAGCAGGTTGGCTACGACATAGCTTCCCGGAATGGCGAAGACCTCGGGATTCCAGGGCAGCTCGAGCAGCAGAAAGCCGATGAGCACCGTAGCGACAAAGAACGCTGCTCGTTTGAGGACATCAGATGCGCCGGGCCCTTCCTGCTTCTTCAGATTGTTGTTTTGGCCGTCAATCAAGTTAACCCTCCCGTTTTGTGCAGCTTTACAAATTAGCACGACAACGGGCCGTCGGTGTCGTCTCAGTGCAAATACCCCGCCTTTACGCGGGAAATCTTCATTTGAAGGAGCGCACGGCGGGCGGAGCGCGGCGGGGAAGACGCTATGAGCGGGATGTGTCGGACGGGGTGCAGGGACGTGCTCCGTCAAGTTTTCCGGGAAAAATTGCACAAATAAGCGAGTTGTTAGACATACCCGTTTGCTCACAGTGTCCGATAGGGGGCATTTTGCGCCAAATTTAACGAGATAAGTAAAATACTACGGCATGAGCTGCTGTGGCGAAGAAGCGAACTGCAAACAACTCGCGTTTCTTGCGAAAAATGGGAGGGAAAAACGCAGGGCGGGTATACTGGGCTTATGAACGAAGACGAGAAACTCTGGAAAAACGCCTATCCCGACGCCTTGGAGCGCGAGGGCCGTATGCGCCCGTCGCTGGAGCGCGCCGTGCGGGAGCACGGCGCAGGAGCCAGCTTCGATTCCGCCGAGCAGGCCGAGGCCGACTCTTCCGAGGAGGTCGAAGTCGACCCTGCCGAGGAGGTCGAAGCCAATTCCGCCGGAGAAGTCGAAGTCGACCCTGTCGAGCAGGCCGAGGCTGATTTCGCCGAGCGGGTCGAGCTCGATTCTGCTGGGGTGACTGAGGCTGATTTCGCCGAGCAGGGCGAGGCCGAGGTGGAGGCGGTTTGTTCCTCTGGTCGCGAGGAAACCCAGCAGCAGAAGATCGCCCGCATTAAGCGGGAGCTGGAGGCGGTGCCCACCGAGCCCGGCGTGTATTTGTGGAAGGATGCGGCCGGCGAGGTCATCTACGTGGGCAAGGCCAAGCAGCTGCGGGCTCGCATGCGCCAGTACGTGAACTTCTCCGACGATCGCGCGAAGATTCCGCTTCTCGTGGAGGCCATCGACTCGTTCGACTACATCGTCGTGGACAACGAGCACGAAGCGCTCGTGCTGGAGAAGAACCTCATCAACCAGTACAGCCCGTTTTTCAATGCGGACTTCAAAGACAACAAGAGCTATCCCTTTATCGCGCTCACCAAAGGCGATGCGTTCCCGGCCATCAAGTACACTCGTGAGAAGCACCGCGCCGACACGAAGTACTTCGGGCCCTTCACCGACGCCCGGGCTGCCCGCGAGATGATCGATATCGCGCGCCGGGTGGTTCCCTTGTGCGCCGCCTCCTGCGCCGATTGGCGCGGCCTTTCGCGCGCCCTGGAAAAGGACCCCCTCGCCTTCATGAAGCGCGAGAGCCGCCCGTGCTTCGACTGCCATGTGGGCATCGGCCCCGGCGCCTGCTGCGGGCAGATAACTCCCGAGGACTACGCGGTGAATGTGCGGCGCATCGAGCGCTTCCTTGCCGGCAACCACCGGGAGTTCATCGACGAGCTTTCCGAGGAGATGGCCGAGGCCGCCGCCGAGCTCGACTTCGAGCGCGCCGGGCGCCTCAAAGGCCGCATCGACACCATCAATTCGCTCGCCGACAAGCAGCACGCCGTGTCCTCGCGCAACCTGAACGCCGATGTGGTGGGTTTCTTCCGCGAGGAGACCGTGGCCGGCGTGCAGGTGCTCGTTATCCGCGAGGGGCGCATCGTGAACTCGAACGATTTCGTGTTGAACCGCGGCACCGACGTTCCCGACCAGGACCTTCTGCGCAACTTCCTCATGCGCTACTACGACAACACCACCTCCATCCCCCACGAGGTCATCGTGCGCGTTTTGCCCGAAGACGCCGAGGCCATGGGGGAGTGGCTCACCGAGAAGCTGGAGAGCGTCCACGGGGCTAAGGTGCGCTTCACCGAGCCACAGCGCGGCGAGAAGGCCGATCTGGTGGCCATGGCCGAGACCAACGCCCGCCACGCGCTCATGCGCTACAAGGTGCGCACGAACTACGACGACAAGCGCATCAACAACGCGCTTCTGCAGCTGGAAAGCGCGCTGGCCCTAGACGCGCCGCCCATGCGCATCGAGTGCTTCGACATCTCCACCATCCACGGCTCCTACACCGTGGCCTCCATGGTGGTGTTCACCGGCGGCAAGCCGGACAAGAACCAGTACCGGCGCTTCAAGATAAAGACGCCGCTCGACGAGGCCAACGACTTTCTGAGCATGCAGGAGGTGATGCGGCGCCGCTATGCCCCCGAGCGCATGGCCGACGCGCGCTTCGGCTCAAAGCCCGATCTCATCATCTTGGACGGCGGCAAACCGCAGCTCTCGGCGGCCTTGGACATGTTCGAGGAAATGGGCGTGCGTGACATCGCCATCTGTGGCTTGGCCAAGCGCGATGAGGAGCTGTTCGTGCCCTGGCAGGACACGGGCCCGGTGGTGCTGCCGAGCGGCTCGGCGTCGCTGTATCTGGTGAAGCAGGTGCGCGACGAGGCCCACCGGTTCGCCATCACGTTCCACCGCGAGCTGCGCGGCAAGGGCATGACGGCCTCAATCCTGGACGATGTGGCGGGTCTGGGGCCCGTGCGCAAGAAGGCGCTTTTGAAGCACTTCAAGTCCTTCAAGCATTTGAAGAGCGCGAGCTTGGATGAGATCAAGGAGGCAAAGGTCGTTCCCGAAGAAGTAGCCGAGGAGCTCGTAGCCGTCCTCGCGCAGTATAATGAGACCAAGACCGAAACAGAGGAGAGCCTCAATGAGCGATGAGACCCAAGAGATGGAATCGATGCCGGACTTCGTCATTGTGACGGGCATGTCCGGTGCCGGGCGCACCGAGGCCATGCATGTGTTCGAGGATCTGGGCTACTACTGCGTGGACAACCTGCCCTCGAGCCTGCTCGGCGAGCTGGTGCGCGTGAACGAGGACACCGAGCACGAGGGCGGGCGGCGCCGTCTGGCCGTGGTCTGCGACTCGCGCAACGGCGACTTCTTCGGCGATTTGGAGGCGGAGCTCTCCGCCATGGCCGAGGCTGGCATCTCCTATAAGACGCTGTTTCTGGACGCGGCCGACGACAAGCTCATCGCCCGCTACAAGTCGAGCCGCCGCCGCCATCCGCTGTGCACCGACGGCACCACCATCTGGCAGGGCATCCAGCGCGAGCGCCATATGCTCATGGGGCTGCGCGATCGGGCCGACTACGTCATCGATACCACCGACATGCTGCCGCAGAAGCTGCGCAGCACCATCCGCGGCCTGTTCTCGTCGGGCAGCGAGCGCAAGGGCCTGGCCGTCACCGTGTACTCCTTCGGCTTCAAGCACGGTGCGCCCTACGACGCCGATCTCGTCATGGACGTGCGTTTTTTGCCGAACCCCTACTACGACCCCGAGCTGCGGCCGCTGACGGGCCTCGATGCCCCGGTGCGCGACTTTGTGCGCATGCGCGAGGAGACCATCGAGTTCGAGCAGAAGTGGCACGATCTGCTCGACGTCGTCATGCCGGGGTATGTGGCCGAGGGCAAGCAGCAGCTCGCCATCGGCGTGGGCTGCACCGGCGGCCAGCACCGCTCGGTGGCCCTCGCCGAGGCCACGGGCGATTACCTGAAATCGAAGGGCTACCGCGTGAGTGTGGCCCATCGCGATTTGCGCCTGGCCGAGCGCGGGCACGATGTGCGGCGCGAGAGCGACAACGTGCTGGACGAGCGCGCCAGCGGCGGGAAGGACGCCTAGGTGGCCGGCCCCAAGAGGAGCGCCGAGGCGTTCCGCGTCGATCCGGCGGCCACGGCCGCCTTCTCGGCGCTGCGCAGCGCGCTTCCGAACTTGCGAAAGCTCGACGAGGACGACAAGGCCTTAAAGGCCGTGGTCATCGGCGGCGGCACCGGCGCGCCGGTATCCATCCGCACTCTGCTTTCCCTGGGCGTGCAGACCAGCGCCGTGGTGGCCATGGCCGACGACGGCGGCAGCACGGGCGTTTTGCGCGAGGAGGCCGATGTGACGCCCCCCGGCGACATCCGCAAGTGCCTCGTGGCCTTCGCGAAGGACCCGGCCGACCCGCTCGTGCGGGCGCTCAAGTACCGTTTCGCCGTGGCCCGCGACCACGCTCTTGGCAATCTGCTTCTGGCCGCGCTCGAAGATGCGACGGGCTCGTTCCCCGAGGCCATCGCCATCTGCGAGAAGCTTGTCGACGCCCAGGGGCATGTGTATCCCTCGACGCTCGACCATGTGATTTTGTCGGCCCAGACCCAAGACGGCCGCATCCTTGACGGCCAGGCCGTGGCCTGCCATTCGAAGACGGCGCTCGCGAAGGTGTGGCTTTCTGCCGAGGACGGCAGGGCGCCGTGCCCCTTCGAGCCGGCCCTGGCGGCCATTCGCGAGGCCGACCTCATCGTGCTCGGTCCGGGGTCGCTCTTTACCTCCATCATCCCGAACCTGCTCATTCCCGGTGTTGTGGACGCCATCCGCGCCTCGCGGGGGCGGGTGCTGTTCGTGTGCGCTTTGGCCGACGTGCAGGGGGAGACCTGGGGACTGACGGCCCGCGAGCACTTCGAGGCGCTGGCTGCCCACGGCATGGAGGGGCTCATCGACTACATGCTCGTGCACTCGAAGGTGCCGCTGCGGGCCGAGAGCCCGGCCACGGGCAGCTTCGCGGCCATATCCGGCGCCGATTTGGAGCACGCCTCCACGAGCGACTTTACCGACGACCAGCTCATCAAGGGGGTGCGCCCCATCTCCATCTCCTATGCGGACATGCTCGCCATTCAGTCTCGGGGACCCATCGTCATCAGCCGCAACCTCGTGGATGCCGAGCAGCCCACATGGCATTCGCCCTTCGCCCTGCGCGACGCCTTCCAAAACGTCATCAAACTCTCGCGGGCGCGCAGGAGCTAGCCCATGTCGTTCACGTCGGAGGTGAAAGACGAGCTGGCCCGCGTGGTGCCGGCCTGCCCCGAATGCGAGAAGGCGACCCTTGCGGCGCTCGTGCGCATCGAGGGCACGCTGTTCGTGAGTGGACCGGCTCGCTACCGCGTGGAGATCGCCACCGACGCCCCGGCCGTGGCGCGTTTGGTGGTGCGCCTGCTCCATTCCATCTACGAGCTGAAGACCAACCTCACCATGCGCCGCAGCGTGCTGCACAAGACCCCGAACTACCTCATCGAGGTGCCGGCCCAGCCTCATCTGGCCGATGCCCTGCGCGACATGGGGGTGCTCTCGGCCGAGGGCGGCCTGGAGATGGGCATCAAGGAGGCGCTTGTGGCCAAGCCCTGCTGCGCGGCGGCCTATCTGCGCGGTGCCTTCCTCGGCAGCGGCTTCGTGTCCAATCCCAAAAGCGACTTCCACTTCGAGATCACCGTGGAGTCCGAGGCGCTGGCCGAGGGCCTCGTGGCGCTCATGGCGCGCAAGGACATCACGGCCCGCATCATGAACCGGCGCAGCTCGTACATGGTGTATCTGAAGAGCGGCAACGCCATCACCGAGTTCCTCGCCTTCACCGGCGCCCACCAAGCGGCTCTTTCCATGGAAGAAGAGCGCGTGGTGAAGTCGGTGCGCAACGACGTGAACCGCCAGATCAACGCTGAGCTCGCCAACCAGCAGAAAGCCTCCAACGCCGCCGTGGGGCAGATCTACGCCATTCGCGCCGTGGTGGAGCACTACGGCATGGAGGACTTGCCCCCGGCCCTGCAGGATTTCATCCGCCTGCGCGTCACCTACCCGGAAGCGTCGCTCAAGGAGCTCGGCGAGCGCGCCAACCCGCCCCTTTCCAAAAGTGCCGTCTACCACCGCGTCCGCCGCATCGAATCCATGGCTGCCGAGCTGCAGGGCGCCGCCCAGAGCTAATGTTCATGAATGTAGGAGATGAACTCCTGTTTGGAATGAATGTCCATTTTCCTGTAGATATGCATGGTGTGCGCGCGAATGCTCGCTTCCGATAGGTAAAGTTCCTCTGCGATTTTCTTGGCGCTGTAACCCCGTGCGAGGTACTGAGCTACTTCTCTTTCTCGCGGAGTCAAGGAGAAGGGCTCTAACATGCGCACAATGGATTCCTCCGAAAGCGGATGGGCCGAAGCGCTGCTGTCTGCCACCTTTTGGTTGTTTGAGCGAAGGGCGTACATGAGGAGGAAGCCAATGGTGCCGGTTGCGGCTACAGCCACCGCAAGGGCGATGCCATATACCAAAATATCTTTTCCGGAGAAGATCTGATCGAACCCAAGGAGATAGTACGCATCGAAGGAGAGCGCCCAGGGGATGGCGATTGCCACAATGGCGAGAAGCGAGAAACAGCGGACGGCGCGCTGACCTTTGCCACGCACTGCCGGAATGAGCATCATCCAGAGGAACACCTCGTTGCAATGAGAACACGAGACGAGTATGCGATTGGTGATGAAGCGATTCTCTGCATCGAAAAGCAGCATGACGATGAGAGCTCCTAGATAGGCGAGCATTAGCCAGGCGAAGGTCATGATGAGGCCGCCTTCGCTATCCTTCTTCCCCAATCGTTTCTGAACAAATACGACGATGGCGAACGTTGAAAAGGAAATTGCGGCTGTGAGGAATTGGCGAAGAGGCTCGACCGATCCCGAATAAGCGCCGATTCTCAGTCGAATGAAGATGTCGCAGAAATAGATAAGAAAAAG
This sequence comes from Adlercreutzia shanghongiae, assembly GCF_035830635.1. Lineage (NCBI taxonomy): Bacteria > Bacillati > Actinomycetota > Coriobacteriia > Eggerthellales > Eggerthellaceae > Adlercreutzia > Adlercreutzia shanghongiae. The sequence goes on from NZ_JAYMFI010000009.1 coordinate 252,217, forward strand.
CGTCGGGATGAGCATTCCCCAGAGCTGCTTATCGAAGGAGAGGCTTGCCTCGTTCTGGGACGAATAGCTGTCGTGCGGTCCGAGCTGCCGGGCAGCGAACGCAATACAGAGGGTCTCGAGGAGCACGCACCCCAGCAGCACGGTGTTTTGGGGTACTTCGGCCAAAGAAGACACCATCGTAACGACTTGAGCTGCGAGAAAGGAAAGGGAGATGAGGGTGAGAGCTGAATTGACAGCGCGCGAAGAAAGCCAAATGGCCCAAAGCGCAACCATAGTGGCTGCGAAGAGGGCTATAGCAAGCATAGAGGCGGCGAGCAGGCCTCCTTCTTGAGCGTCTATGGGATACAGCGCGAGATGGAAGTGGGCGAGTAGTGCGGCACCTCCTACCGCTCCCATAAGCCAAGGACGAGCCATGAGTTGTAGCGTTCGAAGGGGGGATAGGCCGAATGCTCCGGATACTGCGATGAGGGCGAGGTTGTAGATCAGGTGATAGAAAGCGATGGTTTGCGAGGAGGTTTCTCCTGCGTAGTCTGCCAGAGAAAGCGGGTAGTAGCCCGACGCCTGCAGGCACAGCCACATGGCGGCCAAACCGAGGCATCCGACGATTTCGTCTCTTCCGAAGTGACGTGCGAGCCCCTTTCGCGTCGCTGTCGAATCGGATTCCCGAATTACCTGAGGCACCTTCGCCCTCCTTGCTCTCATGAATCGATATTCTACCCGCTCCACGGCTTTTAATCACCCTATCAATTTCATCTATATTCGGCGATAAGCTTCTAACTATCAGTTTCATTGATTCTCGAGCGGCCCTGTCGTGGCTAGAGTTTTTTCCGCAACGGCAAGCAACCGTCAACGAAGAAGGAGATGGAAATGAAAGATGCTGGAAAAAGCACTGTCGCGCAGGGCGTGTCTCGACGTGGTTTCCTGTGCGGGCTTGGAGCCGCAGGCGTCGCGCTCGGTCTCAGTGGCTGCGCGCCATCCGAGGCTAAAAAGGGCCCTGAGGAGAGCCTCTCGGAAACAGGGGCTTCTGACGAAGAGTGTCTCGTTGCAGACTCGGCGGGCAACAGCCCCGATCTCAGCACGGATATTACTTACATCCCCCAGAATGAGGAGCTTCCTATTCCAGACGAGCCGACTCCCTCCCAAACCGAGTACTCCTGCGACGTTCTCGTAGTCGGCGGCGGCTTGGCTGGCTTGAATGCCGCTATGGCTGCGGCAAAGGAGGGGAAGGACGTAATCCTCATCGATAAGGGGACGCCGGGCTACTCCGGTCTGTCTGCTTGGCCCAGCTGCACCGCCTATTATGATCCGGAGCGCGATTGCGACCTGGAGACTTGGGAGAAGGCCATGGTTCTCTCATGCTTCAATTTCGCGAACCTTAATTGGGAGATGCTCTGGTGCGAGGAATCTAAAGAAGTGTTCGACCGCTTGACGGAATGGGGCTTTATCGAGAGCCACGAGCGCGGCGAGGACACTGCGTACTATGTCGACGGAATCATGTTCCATGATGACCTGCGCGGCTACAGCCAAGAATTCGCCGCGAACAACCGCCATGTCATTTTCGAGAAGGTCTTGAAAGAGGCGGGTGTGACGATTCTTGATCACATGATGCTCATCGACGTTATCGAGGATGCGGGCACGTGCGTCGGCGGCGTCGCGCTTCATTACAGAAGCCAAACTCCCGTCACCATCGCCGCGAAGGCGACGGTGCTCTGCACGGGCAACGGCGTTATCAAGCCCATGGGCTATCCTGTCGGCGCAGATACTTTCGACGGCATCTGGATCGGCTATCAGCATGGACTGCCCATCACCGGCATGGAATTCGACGACTTCCACATGACAACGAACTATGCTCCCACCAACGCCCTTATGCACAACAGCTGGCAGTACCTTGAGAACATCTGGCCCACTGGAGGTACGGTCGATGCCAAGCACATGACCAAGCGCGCTGGTGTGGAAGATCGTGTGAAGAGCTATCTCGAGGGCATCGACATTCTCAAATACAATGACAACACGCTCATGGACGGGGCCGAGAAAGCCGCGACTTGCTCCCGGATGTGCTCTGATTATCTGGAGCAGAAGGGCATCGAGAAAGCTGAGAGCATTCACGATTTCGACGAAGTGGACGATATTCGCAAGGGGAAGTGGACGAGCCCGAATCCCAAGGGTCATGTCTATGGTGCCGCTGTGGGCATGGTGACGCATCTTTGCGGCGGTGTATGGTGCGGTCCTGACGACTTGGAGGGTGCTTCTGGGTTACCGGGAATGTACGTGGCCGGTGATGGAACGAATGGCTGCATGGTGGGCGGTCCCAACTATGGTTGTCAGCGCGGCTCCACTTCGAGCTTTGTGTCGCTCCAGGGTTACCACGCTGGCACTGCTGCGGCTCACTATGCCGATGGCGTTGACGCTCCTGTGTTGCCTTCCGCAGAGGTCGAGCAGCTTGTTGCCTACACGCTTGCTCCCACCCAGGTGACCCAGGGCTTCACGCCGAATTGGGTCAGGGAGGCCCTGCACGGAATCATGGCCCCGGGCTGGATGACTATTGCAAAGAACGAGACCATGCTTCAGGCGGGACTTGCTCAAATCCTCGAGCTCAAGCGGAAGGCATCTGGCAAGATGGTGGCCCAAAACGGTCATGACCTCCGCCTTGCCCACGAGGTCGAGCATCAGCTGCTCGCAATGGAGCTGAAGGTTCGCGCGGGCTTGGAGCGCAAGGAGTCGCGGGGCTACCACTACCGCACTGACTATCCCTTCAATGACGATAACTGGCTGTTTTATATCACGCAGACCAAGGGTGATGACGGTAATCCCGTAATCGAGCACGTTGATATCCCTGAGGCGTGGAAGGGCGATCTAAGCGCCTCCCACGAGGAGCGCTACCCCACGTTCAATACGCCAGAGGAGTACGAGAAGTACGCACCGAAGGACAAAAAGTAGCCATACGTCTCTTTAGATTGCAAAGAAGGAGTTGAACAATGTCCGTAAAGAGAAAAGACCTGTCGGCATGCATCGGGTGCGGCAGTTGCGCGAAAATCTGCCCCATGGATGTTATGCGCATCGATGAGGCTGCGGGAAAGTCAGTCATAGCCTACGTGAGCCAATGCATGACCTGCGGCCAGTGCTGGTTGAACTGTCCGACTGAGTCGATTGTCATTCAAAGCGAATCGGCGACGTTTGGACTAAACGCCGCACGGTAGGATGTTGCCGAGCTCCCGCGTCCCCTCCCTAACGGGTGCCGGCACGTGATAGGAAGTCGGGCGGGAAAATCCGCCCGACTTCTTTGTTTTGGCGCTGAGGCTGTGGTTCGTAGACAGTTCGGCTATCCTGTCCGCCGCATCGAGTCGATGGCTGCCGAGCTGAAGCAAAACTGTATCATATTTCCTCCAGTAAGTTGTGTATAATGCAACTTAATGGAGGAAATATGGTAAAGACAACGAAAATGTTGAACCAAGAACTCGGCGTCTATCGCGACCGTGCGAACAAGATTGCCCGTATGGTGCGCGATAGCGAACTCGTACCTGTGGTCCGGGGCCTCTACGAAACGGACGCCCAAGCCTCCCCATGGGCGCTTGCCGGTTGCATCTATGGGCCCTCGTACGTATCTTTCGAAAGCGCGCTTTCCTACTACGGGCTTATTCCTGAGGCAACGCGCGCTGTCACGAGCGCTACGTTCGAAAAGGGAAGGTCGAAGGCCTACGACACCGTCTTCGGAGCCTTCCTGTTCCGGGATGTTCCAGCTGAGGCTTTTCCCTACGGCATTGAAATCAAGGAAGAAGGCGGCGCCGTTTTCCGCATCGCAACGCCGGAAAAGGCCCTTTGCGACAAGCTATACGCGGTCTCTCCGGTGGCAAGCAGAGGCGAGCTCGAGGCGCTACTTTACGAGGACCTGCGCCTGGATAGGGAAGACATGGCCAACCTGAGCGCTGAAGACGTTGCCTATTTAGCTGAGAAATACCGCTCGCGCAACGTGAGGAAGCTCGCCGCCTATCTTAAGAACGGACTGCAAGATGAATAGCGCTATCGAGCACATGCTCGCTTCTTATGAACCCGTTAATGCCTTCGACCGCAAAAACGCCGCCAAGGAAGTCATCCAGGAGATTGTGCTGTGCGGGCTGTCCCGCGCCGGCTTCTTCGACAAGGCCGCGTTCTACGGTGGCACGGCCCTGCGCATCTTTTACGGTCTCGATCGTTTTTCTGAAGACCTGGATTTCTCGCTCATGGAGCCGGATGAGGGCTTCGATCTTGCACGCTATCTCGACGCGGTGCAGAGCGAGGCGCGCTCTTTTGGCGTAAATGCCGAGGTGAGAATGAAGGAAAAGACGGGGGAATCCGATATTCAATCGGCTTTCCTCAAGGGAAACACGCGGGAGCATCTGCTTTTGTTCTATCCCCATGATGGGCCGTGGTCGGGAGTTCCTGCAGATGAGAAGCTCAAGGTAAAGTTCGAGATTGACGTGAACCCGCCTGCCGGGGCGGGATTCAGTCGCGCCTTTCGGCTTCTGCCCGCGCCTTACGAGATCAACCTCTACGACGAGCCGTCGCTTTTCGCGGGGAAAATCCATGCCGTGCTGTGTCGCGGTTGGAAAAACCGCGTGAAGGGCCGCGATTTGTACGACTACCTTTTCTACCTGGGGCGAGGCACGCCGGTGAATTTGGCGCACCTGCGCGCCCGGATGGAGCAAACGGGCTCGTTGAGCGATGGCGTTTTGGAGCTCGGCGACCTGCAGGCCCTGCTGCAAGATCGCTTCTCGGTGATTGATTTCAAGGAGGCCCGCCGCGATGTTGAGCCTTTTCTGGCCGACCGGAGAAGCCTTGACCTTTGGTCGGTGGATTTTTTCTGCCAGGTAACGAACGGCCTGCGCGAGAGCCGCTCCGTCTCGTGAGCGATCCACTGGCATCGGCCGCTTCTTTTGTGCAGGTGAAACGGTTTTCGGGGCCGTCTGCTTGATTGCGTGGGGAAATGGTTAGCTTCGTAGTAAACTTGTCAAAGCTCATTCAGCTGGTATGTGCCCATCGGGCATCGCGAGTATCTTGTGAAAGGAGATACGCATGACAACCAAGGTAGGCATCAACGGTTTCGGTCGCATCGGTCGCCTCGTGTTCCGCGCCATGGCCGACGATCCCGCGGTCGAAGTGGTCGCCGTTAACGACTTGGGCGAGAAAGCCACCGCCGCTCACCTGCTGAAGTACGACTCCGTGCACGGTATTCGCAACTTCGATATCGAGGTGGTCGACGACGGCCTTATCGTGGACGGCAAGCACGTGACCATGCTCTCCGACCGCGACCCGGCGAACCTGCCCTGGGGCGAGCTGGGCGTGGATGTCGTCGTTGAGGCCACGGGCATCTTCAAGACCGGCGAGCTGGCCCAGAAACACCTGGATGCCGGCGCCAAGAAGGTGGTCATCACCTGCCCGGCCAAGGGCGAGGACATCACTATCGTCATGGGCGTGAACGACGACCAGTACGACCCTGCGGTGCACAACATCATCTCGAACGCCTCCTGCACCACCAACTGCCTGGCTCCCTTCGCCAAGGTGCTGCTGGAGAACTTCGGTATCCGTCGCGGCTATATGAATACCATCCACTCCTACACCAACGACCAGAAGATCCTGGATTTGCCCCACAGCGACCTGCGCCGCGCCCGTGCGGCCGCCGTGTCCATGATCCCCACCACCACCGGTGCTGCCCGCGCGGTGGCGCTCGTGCTCCCCGAGCTGCAGGGCCGTCTCGACGGTTTCGCCACCCGCGTTCCCACCCCCGACGGGTCCATGGTCGATCTTACGGTGGAGCTCGAGAAGTCCGTGACCGTCGAGGAGATCAACGCCGCCATGAAGGCCGCGGCCGAGGGCCCCTTGAAGGGCATCCTGGAGTACACCGAGGACCCCATCGTGTCCATCGACATCGTGGGCAACCCCGCCAGCTCCATCTTCGACTCCCAGCTCACCATGTGCCTGGGCGGCGAGGGCAACTTCGTCAAGTGCATCAGCTGGTACGACAACGAGTGGGGCTACTCCAACCGCGTGAAGGATCTGGTGAAGATTCTCCTTCCGTAACCCTGCCTAAGATTTGCCTTTGGAAACCCAGCTCACTTCGGGCTGGGTTTTCCCGTATAAGAGGAAAGGACGAGACATGGCCGATATCAAGACCATCGACGACGCGAACTTCGCGGGCCAGCGCGTGCTCGTGCGCGTCGACTTCAACGCGCCGGTGGACGGTGCGGGCAACGTTACCGACGACACCCGCATCCGCGCGGCGCTGCCCACCATCAACAAGCTCATCGATGATGGCGCCAAGGTGATCCTCGCGAGCCATCGCGGCCGTCCGGCGGGGGAGGGCTTCGAGGAGTCCTTCAGCCTCGGCCCCATTGCACGCCGCCTGCAGGAGCTGCTCGACCGCGACATCGTGCTCACCCGCGAGCTCATAGGGCCTGAGGTGGCCGAGGTCGTGGATGGGATGGAAAACGGCGACGTGCTGCTTCTGGAGAATATCCGCTTCGATAAGCGCGAGAAGAAAAACGACCCCGAGTTCGCTCGCGCCCTGGCCGATTTGGCTGATGCCTACGTGAACGACGCCTTCGGCACGGCCCATCGTGCCCATGCCTCCACGGCGGGTGTGGCGGAGTTTCTGCCCTCGTACGCGGGCTACCTCATGGAGCGCGAGGTGGCCACGCTCACGGGTATGCTCGATGACCCGCGTCGCCCCTTCGTCGCCATTCTCGGCGGCTCGAAGGTCTCCGACAAGATCAAGGTCATCGACGCGCTGCTGGAGAAGGCCGACACCCTCATCATCGGCGGCGGCATGTGCTTCACCTTCCTGGCGGCCCAGGGCAAGTCCGTGGGCACCTCGCTCATGGAGGCCGATTGGGTCGAGCGCGCCGGCGACATGATGAAGAAGGCCGAAGAGCGCGGCGTGTCGCTTTTGCTTCCGGTGGATGTGGTTTGCGCCGACGCCTTCGCCAATGACGCGAATCTGGCCACGGTGCCGGTGGACGAGATCCCCGACGACATGATGGGCTTAGACATCGGCCCTGAGACCGCGAAACTGTACGCCGAGGCCATCGCCCTGGCGAAAAGCGTGTTCTGGAACGGCCCTATGGGCGTCTTCGAGATGCCCTCGTTCGAGGCCGGCACCCGGGCGGTGGCCGAGGCCGTGGCTGCTGCTACCGAGGCCGACACCATCATCGGCGGCGGCGATTCGGTGGCTGCCGTCAACAAGTTCGACCTCGCCGACCAGATGACCTTCATCTCCACGGGCGGCGGCGCCTCCATGGAGCTTGTTCAGGGCGAGGCGCTTCCCGGCGTCGAGGCCCTTCGCTAGAAAGGAACCGCTATGTCCCGCAAGAACCTCATTGCCGGCAACTGGAAGATGAACAACACGGTCGCCGAGGCTGTGGTGCTCGCCCAGGAGATCTCCAACCGCATCGAGCGCGACTGGCTCGAGCTGGTGGACGTGGCCGTGTGCCCGCCCTACGTGGACCTCAAGCCCGTGAAAAGCGTCTTCGAGTTCGACCGCGTAGATATCGCCGTGGGCGCCCAGAACGTCTATTGGGAGCCGAAGGGCGCCTTTACCGGCGAGATCTCCATCGCCATGATCGACAACATCGGCTGCACGTACTGCATCGTGGGCCACTCCGAGCGTCGCAACTTGTTCGGCGAGACCAACGAGGATGTGAACTTGAAGGCCCGCGCCCTGGTGGAGGCCGACATCACGCCCATCATCTGCGTGGGCGAGTCGCTTTCCGTGCGCGACGCGGGCACCTATCTCGATTTCGTCACGGCCCAGGTGCGCGCCGCCTACGCGGGCATGGATGAGGCCGACGCCGCCAAGACGGTGATCGCCTACGAGCCGGTGTGGGCCATCGGCACGGGCCGCACCGCCACGCCGGAGCAGGCCGAGGAGGTGTGCGCCGCCATCCGCGCTACCGCATCCGAGCTTTTCGGCGCCGAGGTGGCCGAGGGTCTGCGCGTGCTCTACGGCGGATCGATGAACGAGGGCAACGCGGCGCTGCTGCTCGGTGAGGCCGATATCGACGGCGGCCTTATCGGCGGCGCGGCGCTCAAGGCCGACTCGTTCATCCAGATCGTGAAGGAAGCCTGCTAAATGGAGTGCCGCGAAACGACGGCGGCCTTGCGCGAGAACCTGCGCCTTCCCGCCTGCCTCATCATCATGGACGGCTTCGGTTTGGCCGAGCCGGGTCCTGGCAACGCCATATCGCTGGCGGAGACCCCGGTGCTCGACTGCCTCTTCGCCGAGGCCCCCATGACGCGCCTGGCGGCCTCCGGCGAGGCCGTGGGCCTGCCCGAAGGCCAGATGGGCAACTCGGAAGTGGGGCATTTGAACATCGGCGCGGGGCGTGTGGTCTTCCAGGAGCTCACCCGCATCAACCGCGCCTGCCGCGACGGGTCCATCGCCACGAACCCCGAGATAGTGGCCGCCTTTGAGGCGGCCAAGAAGCCGGGAGCGGCCCTGCACCTCATGGGCCTGCTCTCCGATGGCGGTGTGCACTCGTCCAACGAGCACCTCTACGGGCTCATCGACGCGGCGGTGGCTGCCGGAGTGGCGCGCATCATGGTGCACTGCTTCATGGACGGGCGCGACGTGCCGCCGGCCAGCGGTGCCGAGTACATGCGCGAGCTCGTAGATTATCTGGAGCGCGCCGCGGTCCGGGCCCCCGAGGGAACGATGCCCGATCTGCGCATCGCCTCGGTGGAGGGGCGCTATTATGCCATGGACCGCGACAACCGCTGGGAGCGCGTGAACCGCGCCTATGAGGCCATCGTAGAGGCGAGGCCCTACCGCGAGCTTTCCGCCGTGGCGGCCATGGAGGCCTCCTATGCCGCCGAGATCACCGACGAGTTCGTGGAACCGGTGGCCTTAGACGAGCGGGGCATGCGCGACGGAGATGCGGTCATCTTCTTCAATTTCCGCCCCGACCGCGCCCGCGAGATCACCCGCGCGCTCACCGATCCGGCGTTTGCGGGTTTCGAGCGTGTCCAGTGGCCCCAGGTGCACTTCGTGTGCCTCACCGAGTACGACCCGAGCATTCCCGCCGCCGTGGCCTATGCCAAGGAGTTTCCGGAAAACGTGCTCGCCGACGTGCTCGCCGAGGCGGGGCTTTCCCAGTACCACATCGCCGAGACGGAGAAGTATGCTCACGTGACCTTCTTCTTGAACGGCGGCCGTGAAGCGGAGAAGGCGGGGGAGAGCCGTAAGCTCATCGCGAGTCCCAAGGTGGCCACCTACGACATGCAGCCCGAGATGAGCGAGCCTGAGGTGGCCGTTACCCTGGCGGCGGCCATCGACGCCGATGAGGCCGACGTGTACATCGTGAACTTCGCCAACTGCGACATGGTGGGGCATACGGGCATCGTGGATGCGGCCCGCGCGGCCACGGAGGCGGTGGATGCCGGCGTCGGCAAGGTGCTCGATGCTATCAAGCGCAAGGGCGGGGTGGCCCTAGTCACGGCCGACCACGGCAACGCCGACTGCATGATCGCCGAGGACGGCGGCGCGTTCACGGCTCATACCACCAATCCGGTGCCGCTCGTGCTCGTGGATGCGAGTGGCGCGCACCTCGAGCTATCGGGCAAGGAGGGCCGTCTGGCCGACATCGCCCCCACGCTCTTGGAGATGATCGGCCTGTCCCAGCCCGCCGCCATGACGGGCGAGAGCCTTTTGGGCTGATTTTGTCGCGATGCTGCCAGATGCTTCTTGAAGGCCCTGGCAGCATCGTCTATACTAGTCAACTTGCGTACGCAAGACACTGGAAACGTAAAGGAAGCGTGACACGTTGAATCCCCTGGTAATCGTCTTCTTGGTTCTGCTGGTTCTGTCCGGCATCGGCCTCATCATCTTCATTCTCATGCACTCGGGCAAGGGCACGGGCATCTCCGACATGATCGCGAGCTCCATGTACTCCACCCAGACGGGCACGAGCATCATCGAGAAGAACCTTGATCGCATCACCATCGGATGCGCCATCGTGTTCCTGCTCTCCCTGGTGGTTCTCATGGTCATCTACCCCCACGGAACCATTACCCAGTAATTGAAAAATTCTTCTTGCAACGAGGAAGGGTTCTGCTAGAATATTCGTCGCTGCAAAAAGCATGTCGGAGTGGTGGAACGGCAGACACGCTAGCTTGAGGTGCTAGTGCCCATATACCGGGTGTGCGGGTTCAAATCCCGCCTCCGACACCAGAAAATGTTAGGGAGCCCAAACGGGCTCCTTTTTCGTATAGGAGCCACAATGACGACGGACAGTAAGACAACGCATGGTCGCCAGGTGGAACGAGTTCTCTGGATCGTTCTCGTGCTCAACTTGGTGGTGGCGGCTTCTAAGTATTTTTATGGGTTGGCCTCGGGATCGGCGTCCATGCAGGCTGACGGCATTCACTCGGTGTTCGATTCGCTGGGAAACGTCATCGGCATCATCGGCATCAGCCTTGCTGCGCGCCCGGCCGATGCGGGGCACCCCTACGGCCATTCCAAGTTCGAGACCTATGGGTCCCTTGCCATCGGCGTGCTGCTGCTGCTTGCGGCCTTCGAGGTGGGCTCTTCGGCCATCGAGAAGCTCGCAAGCGGTACCTATACCGCCCAGGTGACCCCGGTCTCCTTTGTGGTCATGGCGGGCACGCTCGTGGTTAATCTGTTTGTGACGATGTACGAGCGCCGCGCGGGCAAGCGTCTCAAGAGCGAGATCCTCGCGGCCGATGCGGCCCACACGCTCTCTGACGCCTTCGTCTCCATCGGCGTCATCGTGGGCCTGGGCTTCGTGATGGCCGGTTTCCCTATGGCCGACCCCATCATGGCGCTGCTTGTGACCGTGGCCATTCTCGCTTCGGCGGTTGGAGTGTTCCGCACGGGCTTCCGCACCCTTTCCGACCATGCCTGCATTCCGGCCGAAGAGGTGGCTGCGGTGGCGGAGGGGGTCTTAAGCGTGCGCTCGGTGCATGCGGTGCGCACCCGGGGCACCGAGGCCGAGGTCTACTGCGACCTGCACGTGCTCGTCGACCCGCAGATGACCGTGATGGCCGCCCACGATTTGGGCGACGAGGTGGAAAAGACCATCGCTGAGGCTTTCCCCCAGGTGAAAGAAGTGCTCGTGCACATCGAGCCGGATACGGCCGCCGAACGCGCTGAGGGGTAGGGCAAAGCGCCCCGCCGACTCGAGCCGACGGGGCGCGTGCGCGTGGAGAAGGTGCGGTCGCTTTAGGCCTGGGCGGTGAACCGGATGCCGACGTAGAAGGCGGTGTTCGGCAGACCGGAGATATCGTAGACCTCGTCCAGCTCGATCACGGAGACGCGCCAGTTGTAGGTGCCGTTGTCGGTGGAGATGACGCCGGTCTGGTAGGTGTTGCCCGAATCGTCCACGCCGCTGTCGGTCACCTCGGCATTCTCGAGGCCCTCTACCTGCATGGCGCCCTGCACGGCCTTCTCGATAGTGCCAGAGGCGAAGTCCGCGTAGCGCAGGCGCATGTCATCGCCGGTCTTGCGCGAGACAGTAAGGGTCCAGGCTCCCTTCAGCAACTTCACCGCATCGGCGGCCGAGAGCTTGTCGATGCCCTTGACGTACATGAGCCCCGCCTCTTCGAGGGACACATCGGCGGGCAGCTTGATGACTTCGAAGCCGCCGTCGGGGTCGGTGCCCACGGGCGTGCGCTCGTAGAGGGTGTAGCCGGCCTCGGTGAGGGCGCCCATGACCTCTTCGTCGGAAAGGGGCATGAGCGAGGCGAGCAACGGGAAATCGTAGGAGGACTCGCGGGCGAGATTCTCTTGCAGCGCCTGCTGCTGGCGGATGGGCTCGTTCATGATTTGGTCAAGGTACTGGCCCAGAAACACGCAGCCGATGATAGCGGCCACGGCCATGGCGGCGAGCATGATGGCCCTCACCCGCGGGGGCATCTCCAAAGGCCGGGAGAGCTCGGCGCCGTCGAAGTAGCGCACGTCCCCGATTTGCACCGTGCTCTTCGGCTCGCGGGCAAGCGGGTTGAAATTGACGCGGCGCGCCTTGGGCTCGCCGAAGCCGGCCGCGTGGCCGTGGCTGTGGCTCGCCTTGCGTCGACGGGCTTCTTCGGCAGGGGAGAGCGCGGCCTCGTTCACCTCGTCGGCATCGCGCAGATTGTCTTCTTGAGTCATGAACGGTACTCCTGAACGTCACGGCATTGCTGCCGATTATACCATTGCTAACCTCCTGGCTCTCTGTTAGGATGAACGGACTCCATGGGGGAGTAGCTGGCGCATGCGCAGCGCGGCTCGTTCAACATCATGGTCACGGTTGGCCGCAAGCGCGGTGACGCCGGGCCTGGCGAGCCTTAAATAGCGAGACTCATGGTGCAGAATTGACGGCGAATGGTCAGATCTGCACTATGAGTCTTTTTTTGTGGGTCGGATGAGCCGGCTCGCACGGATAGAGGAGAAAGCCGTGGACGTTTCGATATTTCTGACACCGGAGGCCTGGATCAGCCTTCTCACGCTCATTTTCCTGGAAATCGTGCTCGGTGTGGACAATCTGGTGTTCATCTCCATCACCACCAACCGTCTGCCGAGGGAAAAGCAGCACATCGGCCGCAAGCTCGGTCTAGCCGGCGCGCTTGTCATGCGCATCCTGTTCCTGTGCTTCGCATCGTATCTGGTGCACATGGTAAATCCGCTTTTCACGGTGAGCCTCGGTGTGTACAGCCACGGTTTCTCGGTGCGCGATATCGTCATGCTGGTCGGCGGCGCCTATCTGATTTATAAAGGCATTCGCGAGCTTATGGACGTGCTCGCCCTTTCCGAGATCAAAGCCGAGACCTCTGAGGAGCACAAAGCCAAGCACCTCATCACGCTGCCCCAGGCCGTGGGCACCATTATGGTGATGGATTTGGTATTCTCCATCGACTCGGTCATCACCGCCGTGGGCCTGGCCGAGCATCTCATCGTCATGATTCTCGCCGTCATGATCGCCGTCGTTATTATGATGGTGTTCATCGATCCTATCTCGAACTTCATCAACACGCATCCGGAGATGAAGATTCTGGCGCTCGTGTTCATCACGGCCATCGGCATTCTGCTCGTGCTCGATTCCGCCGGTCTGCACACCGATATCGAAGTGCTCGATATGCACATGGAGAAGATCATGGTTTACTTCGCCATGATCTTTGCCGTCGTCCTCGAGTTCATTCAGATGGCGTTCAATTCCCGTCTGAATGCGTGGAAAAAGGAGCTTGCCGACGAGGCCATCGATGCGGCGGTGCGCGAGGCTGAGGGCGGTGCGGCGCCCGTAGAGGTCGGGGAACAGGCCAAGGCGCGCGTGGATGCGGCCATCGAGAGCGCCGAGCGCGTAGGCTAGCGGCGAATTCCTCCGACGAGGAAGCCGGGTTTCCAGCAGTGGCAGGGCCGGTCTTTCGGCGGCGAGCGCCGGGTCGTTGCGGGGCATGCTGCAGCCGTTTGCGGACAACTGAGAAATTTCTCAAATTAGTACTTGCATCGCCGTTGAGGTTCCACTAATATATGACCTCGCGATGCGGACATGGCTCAGCTGGTAGAGCATCACCTTGCCAAGGTGAGGGTCGCGGGTTCGAATCCCGTTGTCCGCTCCATTGTCATCAGAAGGCCGGTCAGGCGCTTGTTTGACCGGCCTTTATAATGACAGCCGCCAGGGATTGGCGACGTGGCCAAGTGGTAAGGCAGAGGCCTGCAAAGCCTTCACCCCCGGTTCGAATCCGGGCGTCGCCTCCAACCTGGAACCTAACTGCGGACATGGCTCAGCTGGTAGAGCATCACCTTGCCAAGGTGAGGGTCGCGGGTTCGAATCCCGTTGTCCGCTCCAGAATCTACAGCTCCCTTCGGGGAGCTTTTTCGTTGCCTGCTGCGGGCGGAGTCGCGGCTGCTCCCCGCTGTAGGCACTTCATGAGCCGTTTCATCTGTTGCTCACCTGCACAAAACCAGGGACGCTCCTGTGGTACCATGGGCCTAATGACGAGCAAACAGGCCGTGAGAGGCGGTGCCCATGGAAACGAGCAAGGTCAAATGTCGCGAATGCAAGGCGCGCGCGACCCAATACGAGGGCATGCTGCCGACGCGCGGTATCGCCAAGGTGCTGGTGGCGGGGTTCGCCATATACATCGTGGGCCTCTGGGTTCTCGTCGCCCTCGCAGCGCTCACGACGGGCGATATCGCCGAAGCGGGCTTCATGGATATGCTCATCCTGCTCGCTGTGGCCGTCACTATTATCACGGCGTGCGTGGTGTGGTGGATGTTCCGTCCGAAAAAGGGCAAGGTGGTCGTGTGCGATAAATGCGGCGCCCGTTACGCGGTCACGCCGGCTCCCAATTACGTGAACGGCTGGAACTACGACAGAATTGCCCCCCGCGAGGCGTTGGCGCTGCCCGCGGACGGAGGCGATGCCGGCGAGGGGGTTTCCAAGGGAAATTCCGCGCCGTCTGCCGCCGAGTCGAAGGAATCCTAAAAAACCCTTTGACAGCCAAAGGCAATCTGTTAAACTACTAACTCGCTGCTACGGACGCAGCAGTCCTGAATGCGCGATTAGCTCAGGGGGAGAGCACTACCTTGACACGGTAGGGGTCACAAGTTCAAATCTTGTATCGCGCACCATGAAACACCAGGTCGGAAGGCATTTCTTCCGACCTTCTTTTTTGTCTCGAAAACCCGAAATGCCAAAAAAACGCCAAATAATTCCGAGGACTCACCAATCCACCACCTTCAGGGCGTCTTTCTTGTCCTCCATATCGACGTGGGTGTAAATGTCCATGGTCGTGGAGAACTTGGCGTGCCCGGCGATGGTCTGGAGAACTTTCGGGTCAACCTTCCTCCTCGCAAGCTCCGTGATGTAACTGTGCCGCAGCTCGTGCAACGTCCACCCCTCAAGGCCCAGCCCCTTGCGCTCGCGAGTCCACCAGCGCGTGGAGGAGTGGGGGAGCATCCGGTTTCCCAGCCCGTCGCCAACTAGTGGCGTGTCAGGCCCCAGCACCGGGCCGTCCGTCTTCAGGCGCTTGCGGGTGTTGCGGTAGCGGCGCTCGATGTCGGCGATGCGGGCGTCTATGTCGGCCAGGGCGCTCTCGGTGAGCGGGAGGTCTCGTGCCCCCGCCTTGGTCTTCGGCTCCTTCAGGTTGCCGCCGTCGTCGTAGCTGTGACGGATGTGCAGCACCATGGACTTCCTGTCCACGTCGCCCACCGACAGCCCGTGGGCCTCGCCGCGCCTGATGCCCGTCTTCACCATGAGCCGTATCGCGAACTGAATGGGGTCGCTGGGATCGAGCTTCTCTATGAGCGTCACGATGCCATCGCGCCGCAGCGCCTTCTTCTCGCGCGTGTCCACCGACGGCGCGTCGGCGAAGTCGCACGGGTTCGATGCGATGTGGCCGTCCTTGACCGCTTGCCGGAACATCCGGTGCAGCGCCACGTGGATGCTGTTCACGTAGGTGCCGGACAAGGGCCGCCCTGAGGGGCTGTGGCCGTCCATGAGGGCCTTGTAGCACTTTTCGAGTGTCTGGGGCCGTATCTCGTCCAATCGGGCCTTAGAGAGGTGCATCTTGGCGCACTTCATCTGATCGCCGTTCTTGCGCCACGTACCGTAGGCGCAGCTTTCCCTCCGCTCCTCCAGCCAAGCGTCCGCGTACTGCTCGAAGGTCATATCGCTTCGCCGCTGCACGTCGCCGCGCTCGATCTCGGCGATGAGGCGCCGCTTCTCGGTCTGGGCCTCGCGGTATGTTCCCGCGAAGTCGCGGCTTATGCGGTCGTATTTTCCCGTCGCCAGGTTCTTCCCGAGCGATATGCGGATCTGCCATCTGCGGCACTTCGACGCTGGCACGGACTTGTCCAGCCGGTACACGCCGCCGTCGCCGTGGACTTTCCTCCCAGCCATGGTGTAGAATTCACCTTGCCTTCCGTTTATTCGGTTGGTACTTCTTTGGAACCCCGCGCCCGTCGCCAAACTGATGCGGGGTTCTCTCTTTTGCTAGCTCACGCGTTCGAGCCGCACCGTCTTCGTGGTGCCCATGGCCGACGCCTCGTAGCTGATCTGACCGTCCTCGTAGGTGAACGCCTTGGTCTCGTCGCCCGAGGCGAGGAGCGCCTTGCTCGTCTGGTCGGTGTCGTTCGCCGAGTCCCACGCGAACACGTCCTCCACGGTCTTTCCGTCCGTGGGGTCGACCGTGCCGGCCCAGTAGAGGGACTTCGTGTCGCCTCCGTCGCTCACCCAGTTGATGGTGATCGCGTCTCCCTCGATGACGGCCTCCTGCCATGCGTCGTCGGACTCGTTGTCGATGGACTTCCACGTTCCGTCGAGGTTCAGCGCCTCGGCCTTCGGCTCCTCCTTAGCGGGGGCCTCCTGCTGCGGCGCGGCGCTCTGCTCGGCGGGTGCCGCCTGGGGCTGCTCCTGGGCATCCTGCGCCTCCGTGCCGGAGCACCCGGCCAGCGCCAGGGCCAGCGCTCCCGCTGCGGCGATTGCTGCGATCTTCTTCATGGTTCCTTCCTTTCCTGTCACGACCTGAAACGGATTCGCCGGTCGATTCTACCCGTCCCGGAACCTCGCGAAAACAGTCTCTGGGACATTTCTCTTACTTTCTTTTCTTTCTTTGGTTCTTTCTTTCTTTTCTTTCGTTCTCTTTTGATCGGTTTGCTACAGGTTTGCTATGGTTTTGCTAGAGGTTTGCAAAATTACTAATAGTTTGCCTGCTCTATACCGATGACCTTCAGCCTATCCGATTTTTCAATATCGCCAAGCCACTTGCCTCTGTGCTTCTTGAGAGTCGCGATGTGCTCGGGATTGACGAACCAAGATGTGCCGAGCGTTCGGAATCCCACAGGGCTTGTCTTCAGCAGATCCATATCTCCGAGGCTGCAAGCATCGGGATCGACCGGGGATAGAACGACCTCCCCATTTTCCAGGGCTTCGAGCAAAATGGCTTTCTTTCGTTTCGACATGACCGAGCAGAAAGCCGCGATCTCTTTGCTCGAATGCTTCCTAGCGGCCATGTTCCGCGAGGCGATGCCCTCCTTTTCCATCTGGCGCGTCTTGAGCGACCAGCCGATCCATACTCCACACCCCAGGAGCAGCGGCGGCACTATCCAGTAGCTAGCATCGTATACGGCCTGGCCCACGTTCTCGGGCGTTATGCCGAGCCACCACAGGAAGCCGCAGAGGCCGAAGAGGAAGCCTCCCCAGTTTCGCACAAACTCCACCACCCTCACCTACGCGCTCCTTCCCACCTCGGCCGGTACTCGTAGATCCCCGGCATTTTTTTGAACTCTGACCTTGCCCGAGTCCGCCGCAAGCTCGGCTATCCCCAAAAGCCGCTCGCGCCCGTCGTCGTTCATGGACTGCCAGTAGCCGTTCAGCGCCTCCTGGGCGGGGTCTGCGTACGAGACGGGAGGAGTGTAGCCCGCTATGGCATCGATGGAGCAGCCGAGGATCACCGCGCAGTCGTAGGCCTGCTCAAGACTAAGCGAAACCTCTTGCCTTTCCCATGACCCATAAGTGCGCTTTTTGATTCCTAAGGCATCCGCCATTTGCTGCTGGCTCAATCCGGCCCTTTTACGTATTTGCTGTAGTTGCAGTTCCACTGGGATACCTCCTCTCGATGGTTCCAAATAGTACATCGTGAATGTAAAAGTTTCAATATTTCTGAACAAATTCGGTTGACAGATTCATAGTTAATGGAATATCATGCCCAATAGTTACAGAGCTACTGTAACTTTCAAGGAGAACCCGTGGAGGTTCCCCGCACGTTGACAACCGAATACCCTGCGAGGCGGCCGCCGGAAGGGAGGCCTAATGGCAGCGAAGAACCCAATGGAGGCCATTGATGCCTTCATCTGCGAGAACCTAACTGGCGAAGCCGCCTCCGAGAAGATGGCGCTCGCCGCCGATCTCGCAAAGTCGTACATGGGAATGAGCCAGTTCCGGTACGAGCAAGACCAGCGGCGCTTGGGCGACGGTGCCTATCTTGACGAGGCCCACTGACGGTACTCGCGCAAGACCTCGACCGCCGCATCAACGGCAACCTCTATCTCGCGCTTGTATTGGGCGTCGTCGGCGGCAGACTCCGACTTCGCCCCGTACTTGGTAGCCATGAGCTTCGTCACGATGGCCGGCTTCCTCTGCCGGATCAGCGCCTCGAAGCTGCTGAAATCGTTGAGCATACCCATCACCTCCTTTCCGAGGTGATTCTACCAGGCAGCCGCCCCGCAGGGCATTCGGTTCGAACAAGGGGTCGCGAAGGAAGGAGAGACATGCAGAGCGACGCGACGGAAACGCTTGTCACCGCGCTTATGACGTTCCTATCTGCTGTGTTCCTCGTGCTCCAGATGTTCTTCTGTAGTCAGGGCGACTCACACACGGCGACGCTCATGTTCGGTATGTGCCTGATGTGCTGCGGCGTGACTGCGGGTTGGCGAATCGCTGGAAAGCGGAGAGGAGGTGACGGCAAGTGAGCTACAGCAACGGGAAGGTCGCGCGCAATTTGAAGGTTGAGCGCGTCAAGCGCGGTTGGAGCCAGGAAAGGCTGGCCGAGGCGTCCGGCGTCGGGCAGAACAGCATCGCCCGCTACGAGACGGGCGCAACCACGCCCGGCTTAGACCAGGCGTTCAAACTCGCGGAGGCCATGGGTATCTCCATCGATGCCATAGTCGGCTGGCAACCGCCAGAGGAGACAGGAGAGGACGGCGCGGCATAGCCCGCAGAGAGGAAGTGAGAGGTGAAGCGCCTAAGGAAGGAAGACCTGCTGATGGCTTTCCTGTGCGGCGTCGGTGGAGCGCTAGGGTATCTGGCTTGCTCGGCGCTATTGGCCTAGGAGGTGACCGAGAGCGTACACCACGGCACCGCCCGACGCGCCCGTGAGGAGCTGGCCGGCGAACTTGAGCGCCGCCTTTGCCCTCTCTGCGTTCGAGTCGTAGAAGTACGACGACGCATCGCTCGACAGATGCACGAAGAGATCGCTGCCGTCGTCCTCCTCTTCCACGACGAGCAGGCCGAGATGCTTCATCTCCTCCATGTGACGGGCTATCTCCTCGGTGCTCATGCCGCGGAGGTCGTAATCGCCCGACTCCATGGCGGCGAACACGCCGTGGATGTTGTTCAACGGCAGAAGGACGGCGAGCGTCCGGCGCAGGTCGTGGTTGAGCCTGATCACGTTTCCTCCTAAGCAACTATCCGACTCCGACATTCTACCAGCCCTCCTGGCCCAATGGACAGGGCTCCCGCCTCCTAAGCGGGCGATCCGGGTTCGACTCCCGGGGAGGGCGCCAACACGGCGCGTAGCTCAACGGAAGAGCCGGCAGCTTATAACTGCCAGACCCGGGTTCGACTCCCGGCGCGCCAACCACCCGACCAGCTTCCGACCCCCGCGCATGGGACATTCACCTCCTACTCCTCTCTCTTCTGCGTGAATTCCCCTTTTACCCCCTGCCCGTGCGCGGGAATCGGAGCCTGGCCGTGGGAGCAGGCCGCGCCCAGCGCGCATCGGACACGACCATGCTGCTGTGTCACGGAACTCCTAATCACCGTCCCCTGCGCGCTGGACGGGGCCTAGCTCCCGAGCACCTTGAAAACCGAATGGCCGATGGACACGCTGGCCGGAAAAGCGACTCCATGGAATGGAAAGACTGAACGAGAGACGGGAGGTGACCCATGGCCGAGTACCTGACGACGGCCCAATACGCCGAGCGCTACGGAATCGACGTGCAGACCGTTCGCCGCCTGTGCGAGCGCGGGAAGCTCCGCGCCTCGAAGGTCGGGTCAGTCTGGCGCATCGCCGACGACCCGCCCGGAGGAAGGGCCTCCGAGGATGAGACCGAGATAGCGAGGCTTCGGCGGGACGTCGCCGCCCTCGTGGAATGGAAGGAGAAGGTATGCGAGGTTTTCTCTCTGGCCCTGTGAGGCCGTTCTCGATGCCTCCCAAAAGAGGGGAGCGCCGCGACGGTTCTTGGCGGAGCGCGCGGCGTCCCACGGTTGCGGATCGCGAGCGATCCGACGAGATTGTAACGGATATCGCCCTCGCCGTCACGGCGCTGGGCCTGTGCCTCGGGGTTCCCAACCTCGCGGCGCTGCTGCACATGGCGGGTGTCGCATGAGGCCGATCCCGTCGCCGCACAAGCGGACGCGCCTCATCAAGAACGGCGCGACCATCGCCAAGGGCCGCCAGATGGCCCTTGAGGCCCAGGCGTGGATGGAGGGCGCGCGAGACGAGTTCATGGCCGTCCACGGCTTCCTGGCGGGGCTTAGGGACGCGGGGACGAAGGGGCGCATGAGGGATCGCGTGTCCGTCTTCTGCCTGGACAACGGCATATCCTTCGCCGGGAGCAAGCGGGGCCTCACCAACGCGAACTGGGCCGCCATGGAGCGGTACCTGGCCCTCTACGACCCGTCCCTCGTGGGCACGGTGATCGAGATGGGCGACAGCTATATCGACTGCTACGGGCTTCTGCCGGTCTCCTGGCTGCCCGAGATTGGAGAGAGGAATGATCGTTAAGGACGAGTCGGCACCCCTGGACGAGGATCGCCCCTGCGTGTCGGTGACGGTGTTCGGCAACGGAGAGGAAGCCAGCTACAGGGGGTCTTCGTATCTCGTCGCCGTCCTCGATGACGACGGAATTTGCTATTGCGGCGTCGGAGGCGAGCTTGGCCCCGACGACTTGGCCATGTTGAATCTGAGCACCGACCGAATCTCCGAAGAGTTTGCCCAGAAGTCCGGATTCGCCGTGGACTACCACTTCGAGTCCATCCGCGTCCTGCTGGACGAGATGCAGGGGAGGTTTCGCGGCCATGAAGCTGACTAACCGCCTCGGGCTTCCCCAGCCCATCGTTGACGCCGCCACGTGCGATCACGAGTACACGCCGAAGCGCTACTCGGTGACCCAGATGCTCAAGGGGCCGCGCGAGGCCATCCTGGCCCGCCGGCACTCGGACGAGATCGAGAGCGACGTTGCCGACATGGCGTGGACCATCTTCGGCTCCTCCATGCACCTGCTGCTTGAGCAGTCGCAGGAGAGCGCCACCCAGCTCAAGGAGAACTACGTCACCGCCGAGATGCCCAACGGCTACGTGCTGTCGGGCATCTTCGACCTGTACGACGACGCCACCGGCACCGTCACCGACTACAAGTCGGCCACGGTGTGGAAGGTCATCTTCGGGGACTGGGACGACTACCGCGAGCAGCTGCTCTCCTACGTTTGGATGCTGCGCCGGATAGGCTTCGACGCCCGCCGGGGCGAGATAGTGGCGATTCTCAAGGACCACTCGAAGGCCAAGGCGAAGTTCGAGTCCAACTACCCCGAGCACCCCTTCTACGTCATCGGCTGGGACTTCTCGGACGAGGAGCTGGCCGAGTTCGGCGAGCGCGTCGAGGCCAAGTTCCGCGAGATCGAGCGCTGCGAGGCCCTTCCCGACGACGAGCTTCCCCTGTGCACCCCCAAGGAGCGGTGGGCCAAGCCCGACACCTGGGCGGTCATGAAGCAGGGCAACAAGAAGTCCAGCAAGAACTTCGACAACGAGCAGGACGCCGTGCGCTACGCGGCGCGGCTGCAAGAGGACACGGGCCGAAAGTGCCATGTGGAGCACCGCCCCGGCAGAGACCAGAAGTGCCTCGAGTACTGCGACTGCCGCCCGTTCTGCAACTACGGAAGAGCATTGGAGGTATAGATGGCAGAGAAGAAGGCCGAGGAGCCGACGAGCCTCAAGGCGCGGCTCGTCGTCGCAATGGCCGAGATGGTCAATCCGAAGAAGTCCAATACGGCGAAGGTGCCCACCAAGAGCGGCGGGAGCTACCAGTACAACTACGAGAGCCTCGACCAGGTTCTCGCCGCCGTCAGGCCGCCGCTTATGGACAACGGCATAGGGCTCACCCAGCGCCAGGTGTGGAGCGAGCACACGAGCAGCTACGCGCTAGAGACCGTCGTGTTCGACGGGGACGAGGAGATCGTCATGGACACGCGCCCTCTCCACGACTGCCCCGACGCCCAGGCCACCGGCAGCTGGGAGACGTACATGAGGCGATACGCGCTCCGCAGCGCGTTCGGGCTGGCGGGCGAGGACGACGACGGGGCGGCCACAGTTGGAGCGACCCAGCGCCGCCAGGCATCGCCACAGCCGAAACGCCCCGGCAAGTGGGACGAGTTCAAGCGCCTCAAGGCCGAGGCCGTGACGGCGGGTATCCGCGAGGAGTCCATCAAAGAGTGGATGGACGCCACGTTCGAGAAGGACATGAAGAGCTACACACCAGGAGACGTGAACCTATGCGAGGCCCATGTGCGCCAGCTTATAGCAGACAAGGCGAAGCTGGATGCGAAGGCACCCGATGAGGGGTAGGCCCTTCGAGCTGATGGCGTGGCTGCGCGAGGCCGACCCCGATAAGACCTACGAGGTCAAGGAGGTTCGCAAGTCGCGCAGCCTCACCCAGAACGCCTACTACTGGTCGATGCTGGGCCAGCTCGCCGCCAAGCTCAATATGCCCGAGTCCGAGGTGCACCTGGGAATGCTCCGAGAGTGGGGCGTCTCCCAGGTGGTGAGCGTGGACGACCGCGTTCCCTGCGGCGACTACTTCCGCTACTTCGACATAGCGGGCCACGACCCCCTGATGGAGCGGAACATCGTGAAGGTCTACAAGGGGTCGTCCCAGATGGACTCGGCCGAGTTCTCCCGCCTCATCAACGGCATGAGGGAGGAGTGCGAGGCCCAGGGCATCGACGTGGCTACCCCGGAGGAGATAGCAAAGATGAGGTTCGCAGAACCCGATAGGAGATGACATGAGCATCAACCGAGTGATCATCAGCGGAAATTTGACCCGCGAGCCGGAGCTTCGCTGCACCCAGTCCGGGACGGACGTGCTCGGCTTCGGCGTGGCGGTGAACGACCGCCGCAAGAACCCGCAGACAAACGAGTGGGAGGACTATCCCAACTTCGTGGACTGCACCATGTTCGGGAAGCGCGCGTCGAGCGTGGCCCCGTACCTGTCCAGGGGAACCAAGGTTGCCATCGAGGGCAAGCTGCGGTGGAGCCAGTGGGAGCGCGACGGGCAGAAGCGCAGCAAGCTGGACGTCATCGTGGACGAGATCGAGTTCATGAGCCGCCAGGGCGAATCACGCGGCGGGTATTCAGCGACCCGCGCCGCCGCGCCCGCGCCCGACCCTGGCCCGACGCCGCCTCCCTACGACGACGATATCCCATTCTAGGAGCCGCCATGAACTTCTTCGAGGGCTACTTCGACACAGGGCAGCAGATAGGCTCATGGGAGGCGCGGTGCGAGTACTGGGGCGCTCTGGTGCACTTCTTCCACACGGGGGAGGTGCCCGACATAGCGAGCGCCGAGGCCCGCATTGCCTTCACCGCCTCGAAGCCCAGCGTGGAGCTGTCCCGCAAGCGCGCGAGCGCGGGCAGGGACGGGGGAGAGGCCAAGGCCGCGAACGCTGCCAAATCCGAGGCAAGCCGAAAGAAAACCGACAAGCAAGCCTCTGGCAAAAGCGAAGCAAAGCAAAAGCAAACGGTCAAGCAAAAGCCTAGGAATATGAATATGAAGATGAAAGAGAAGATGAAGGGAGAAAAAACCCTCTTGTCGGCCGGGGAGGCCGACGCCTTGCCCTACGAGGCCATTGTGGCGAGGCTCAACGAGGCCGCGGGCACCAAGTTCCGCGCCGACTCGGCCCAGACCCGCTCGATGATAAACGGCAGGTTCGCCGAGGGGTACACGCTCGACGACTTCTTCCACGTCATCGACGTCAAGTGCGCCAAGTGGAACCGCGAGCCGAGGCCGGGCGAGAAGGACATGAGGCCCTACCTCAGGCCCAAGACGCTCTTCGCCCCGGGCAACTTCGAGAGCTACGTGAACGAGATAGGGGGTGGTGCCGGTGTCGATCTCGGCAAATGGGCTAAGCCCGACGATTCCGCCTTCTAGCGCCACTGCGTCCGACGAGGCCGTTGCGGCATGGAATCGCGAGCGGCGCGAGGCCGACGTGCGGCGCAGGATAGCCGGGGCCGGGATACCAGAGCGGTACCGCATGGCGGATGCCTCGCAGTGCCACCCGAAGGTGGCCGAGTTCGCCGAGCGCTGCGCAGTCGGCGACGCCCTTAACCTCGTCATCGTGGGCGAGGCTGGGGCGGGAAAGACCCACGCCGCCTGCGCCGCCCTCAAGGCTGTGGTCGCCAAGCGCCCCGCCCTGGCGCTGTTCGCCAGCGAGCCCGATGCGCTCTGCGAGATGCGTGACACCTGGGGGAGCCGCGACCGCGAGGACGACGTGATGTGTCGCTATGCAGCGCCGTGGCTGCTCGTGCTGGACGACCTGGGCAGGAGCTGTCCCGACCAGCGGGCGCTCGATATGCTGTGGCGTCTCATCAACAGACGCTACTCGGCGAAGAGGCCGACCATATTCACGTGCCAGTACGACCGCGGCCCCCTGGCCGCGAGGCTGGTGGCGGGGGGCGGCGACCCGGAGACGGCCCAGGCCGTGATACGCCGCGTCATGGACGACGAGCGGGCCGTGAGCTTCAGGGCGGTGAGGCCATGACACCCAGCATCATGCAGGACGAGAGGAAGTGCTACGCAACGGGCGCGGGCATCCATCTCGACCGGCACCACGTGTTCAAGGGCAGCCGCCGCAACGCCTCCGAGCGCAACGGCCTGTGGGTGTGGCTGCGCCATGACGTGCACATGGCGATGCACGACCACTGCCCGCCGTGGGAGAAGTTGGAGAGCGCGCTGAAGATCGCGGCGCAACGGGCCTTCGAGGCAAACGGCGGCACCCGCGAGGAGTTCATGCGGGAGTTCGGGGCGAACTACATAGAGGAAGGAGACGGCCAGTGAGAAAAGGCGAATGGCTTCAGACCGAGTTCGCGAGGTCGCTCCACGCGCTCGCGCCCGCCGTTTCGGCTGACTGCAGCGCGCTTGCCCACCGAATCGAGGACGGCGGCGGCAGCGCCAAGAACGTGCAGCCGGCGGACTTCGCGTTCTTCGGCAACTCCGGGCGCTGCTGCTATATAGAGTGCAAGGAGACTGCCGAGGGGAAGCCCTTCAGGTTGAGCCGCATCGCGGGCCATCAGATTGACTGGCTCGCGGCCTTCGACGGCCTGTCAATCAAGTTCGAGGGCTGGGTGGCGCTCGGATGGAGGGCGAAGGGGCACCCCATGGAGTCGGCGCTCGTGATGGTCCCCGTGTCTAAGGTGGCCGTCTACGAGGCCGAGCACGGCAGGAAGTCCATACCTATGGACGAGGCGCGCCAGATGGGCACCGAGTGCCCGCGCCTGGTGCGCATGAGGAGCGGAAAGAGGGAGTACCTGTGGGACCTGTCCCGGGTGCTCTGGTGACGGGAGGAAGCATGATAGTCGAGCTTGACGACTGCCTTGAGGGGTGCCCCGACGAGTGCCCCTACGCGAAAATCGGCGTCGAGGAGGACGTTATCGGCGGCATCGGCGGCGCTGCAAAGGTCGCGGTGACGGTGTTCTGCGACCACCAGTCCGTGTGCGCCCACAGGAGGCAGCATGGGCAACTACCCCGATAGCACCTGGGAGGGCGACCCTGCGGCCCCGTGGAACCAGGGCGACGCCCCGGAAGCCTGGGAGCAGAACGAGGACGACGACCCCCGCGTCGACATGATGCGGGAGGAAGGATAGACGATGACCTACCGAAAGACCTACACGGCAGAGGAGCTTCAGAGCATCCTCGACCTCCACCGCAAATGGCTCTACGACGAGGACGGCGGCAGACGTGCCGACCTGAGCGGTGCCGACCTGCGCCGTGCCGACCTGAGCGGTGCCGACCTGCGCCGTGCCGACCTGAGCGGTGCCGACCTGAGCGGTGCCGACCTGAGCGGTGCCGACCTGAGCGGTGCCGACCTGAGCGGTGCCGACCTGAGCGGTGCCGACCTGCGCCGTGCCGACCTGAGCGGTGCCGACCTGCGCCGTGCCGACCTGAGCGGTGCCGACCTGCGCCGTGCCGACCTGAGCGGTGCCGACCTGAGCGGTGCCGACCTGAGCGGTGCCGACCTGAGCGGTGCCGACCTGAGCGGTGCCGACCTGAGCGGTGCCGACCTGCGCCGTGCCGACCTGAGCGGTGCCGACCTGCGCCGTGCCGACCTGAGCGGTGCCGACCTGCGCCGTGCCGACCTGAGCGGTGCCGACCTGAGCGGTGCCGACCTGAGCGGTGCCGACCTGAGCGGTGCCGACCTGAGCGGTGCCGACCTGAGCGGTGCCGACCTGCGCCGTGCCGACCTGAGCGGTGCCGACCTGCGCCGTGCCGACCTGAGCGGTGCCGACCTGCGCCGTGCCGACCTGAGCGGTGCCGACCTGAGCGGTGCCGACCTGAGCGGTGCCGACCTGAGCGGTGCCGACCTGAGCGGTGCCGACCTGAGCGGTGCCGACCTGCGCCGTGCCGACCTGAGCGGTGCCGACCTGCGCCGTGCCGACCTGAGCGGTGCCGACCTGCGCCGTGCCGACCTGAGCGGTGCCGACCTGAGCGGTGCCGACCTGAGCGGTGCCGACCTGAGCGGTGCCGACCTGCGCCGTGCCGACCTGAGCGGTGCCGACCTGCGCCGTGCCGACCTGAGCGGTGCCGACCTGCGCCGTGCCGACCTGAGCGGTGCCGACCTGAGCCGTGCGAAGAGCGCCGAACTCGCCCAGGCGATGACGGTGATCGTCCCCGATGGAGAGCTGATCGGGTGGAAGAAGGTCGTGGCGCTCGACGATGACGGCGATAAGGCCGGAGAGGCCATCGCGAAGCTGCGGGTGCCCGCCGACGCCGCGCGCTCCAACTCCACGGGGCGGAAGTGCCGCTGCTCCAGGGCCGAGGTTCTGGTGATAGAGCCCCTGGGCGATGTGCCGGAGGGCTGCCGGTTCGCGTCCCTGCGCGATCAATCGTTCTCCTACGAGCAGGGGGCCGTGGTCGAGCCCGAGGAGCCGTTCTGCGACGACCGCTTCGACGAGTGCGCCAGCGGAATCCACTTCTTCATCACCCGGGAGGAGGCCGAGGCATGGACGTGGTAGACATGACCGCATCGGAACTGCTGCGGTGGGCGGCCGAAAGGAACTCCGCCACGGGGCGAGTTCCCGAATGCACCTTATGCCAGGAAGCGTTCTCGCTCGAATGCAGCGACGACGTTTCCTGCGAAAGGTGGTGCCTCGCCCTCGCCGACAAGATCGACGCCGAGCTGGCCCAGGTCCACGCCGCCGATTTGAGAGACCTCGCGGCGATATGGGCGGTAACCAATGGTTGGCCCGGCTTCCGCGAGGGCGAGACCTTCGGCGCATGGCTCGAACGGTGCGCGTACAAGAAGCCCGTGGACGACTGCAACGAGCCCGTGCAGTTCGGAGACGAGATCGAGCTGCACTACCGCAGCGGAGGGATGGACAAGGGCCGTTTGCAGGAGGTTACGGTTAACAACTGGTCGGTATGGCTGCTCTCCTTCACTGGCGTAGATCACGCCCGCGAGTACCGCTACAACAGAGAGTTCGACACCATCAAGCGCCCCGCCCCCGAGGTGCTGGGAGCCGACGGGAAGCCCATCGTGACGTGCGAGACGGTGTACCCGACTTACGGATCGCACATCGGCGAGCCATGCAAAGTGCTCGCCGTTCTCGACCAGGACAATGTGCGCGTTTCGGTGCCAGGGGGCGGGAACGAGCGATTCGATGGGTGCTACCTCGCCCACACCCCTCCCGACACCCAGGAGCGCATCGACGCTGACGTCTTGAAGTTGATGACCGGGTACTGGGACTGCTCCGATTTTAAGTGCGCAGAATGCCCTTCCAAGGTCGATGGGGCGACTCCGAGCGAACGGTACAACAGCGGCAACGGTTTCATCGGTTGCCGCGAGGCCATGATTTTCGACCTGCTGCGCCGCCAGCGCGAGCTGGACAAGCGGACGGGAGGCGCGGAATGAGCGGATTCGAGAAGGGCGCCTACGTCATCTGCGTAGACGCCAATGGGGACGGCGACTACGGGCGGGTCGCGTCCGTGCGGGACGGCAAGGTGTTCGTGTGCTTCACCACCGGCTGCACCGCGGTCGCGTGCGATACCTCCGGCCTGAGCGCGGTTGCCCCGAGGGCGTGGATGCTCGCGACCCCGTTCGGCCACAACCGGTTCAACGCGAGCTGTCCCGACTACGACCCGGAGTGCTGCGCGGCCTACTGCCCGGAGAAGGGAGGCGAGTAGCCATGTGCGAGTACTGCGAGGGAGTGCAGGGCCACGCGATGATCGACAATGGCAGCTTCACGGTGCGGCTCATGCCCAGAGATGGCCGTCTTGGCATCGACCACGAATGCGGGCGCAGCTGCGATCTCTCCTACGACTTTTGCTCCATTCCAGTCAACCACTGCCCCATGTGCGGGCGCGACCTGAGAGGAGGCCGGGCATGAACGAGCTTACCGAGCGCACCCAGAAACCCGGCATCAGGTACCCCGCGCCATACTACGACGGCCTTGCCCTCCTCCCCGGCTGGGAGCAGTCGGAGGGCGCGCGCCTGGAGAAGGCCGTGGCCGAGGCGTGCGGCATACCGTGCAAGACCGTGGACGAGTGGCTGGAGGAGGAGCGATGAGCGACTACATCATCAAGGCCGGCCCCGAAGAGGACGGAACCTACCTGACGCAGTTCCCCGAGCCTCTGGTGCGCTGCCGCGACTGCGGATGGGCCGACGAGACGCCCGAGGGCGGCATGCCGAGGTGCGAGAAGCTGCACAGGCGCGTCCCGTGCGACGGGTACTGCCACCTGGGAGAGAGGAGAGAGCGATGAGCAACATGCGAATGACCGCGAACCACCGGAGGCTGCGCAGCGACGTGGCGGAGGTTCCCGGGGCCGAGCACCGGGAATGGCCGGGAAGGGAGGTGATGGCGTGCCAAGGGGACGCAAGCGCCCGGTAGTGCGCGAGGACGGCAGGCGCTACGAGTCCGTGGAGGCCGCAGCCGACGACGTGCTGGGCGACCAGACGAACATATGCCGCGCCTGCCGCACCGGCTGGTCCGCCTACGGATGGAAGTGGAGGTACGAGGATGGCCCCCGGCGACTGCCCCGATGAGGGCACCGTCATCGACGGCAAGAAGAGCTACTGCGTCCCCTGGGAGCGGTGGGCCGACTGCCGCGAGATGGGCCACTGCACGAGGGAGAGCCTCGTATCGGCGGCACGGAACATAACCAAAAGCGAGGAAGAGGACTAATGGCCACCAATTTCGAGAAGAGCATGGCAACGCCCGAGGGTGCCGCCCTGGTGATCGAGGCGTTCGTAGACGCTTACGTCATGGCCCTGCAAGAGAAGGCCGACAAGGAGTATCCGCTCGCAGGATTGAAGATGTCGGTGGTCAGCGTCGGAAGCGAGGCGCTCAAATGGCTGAAGAGCGAGGCGGCAGGCTGATGGACGACCTGATTCAGTGGGAGCCTCAGGACAGCCAGCACCTCACTGCCAAGGTGGTCATGAGGAACGTGCTCGGCGACGAAGACCCCTACTGGGAGCTGCCGTGCTGCTCTTTTTGCGACGAGGTCGTTCCGGGCGATGCCGACAGGTACTGCCGCAACTGCGGCGCTAAGTTCGAGAAGGGAGATAGATGACTAAGAAGCTTATAACCGTGTGCGACAGGTGCGGTCGAGACATGTCGGAGCACGTAAACGGCGTGTCCATGCGCGTGAAGAGGCATACATCGACCTACGCATCTGACGATATCGTGCGCACCTACGACCTGTGCAAAACATGCGGTACGGCGATGATAGACGTCATAAACGGCGTATTGGACGGTGATGCTGAATGACGGGATTCTACAGGTTCCCCGCCATGGCGAAGCTCGGCGAGTTGACGGGCGAGCAGCAGGCGGAGCACATCGCCCAGGAGGCTGAAGAGGTCTCGGAAGCCCTCGGCGGTATGAAGCGGTGCCACGAGATGGCGTTCACGTCCAACGAGGACATTGACCATGATAAGGCCAAGGAATCCCGCTTGGCCTACGGGATGGAGCTGATGGACGTAATCCATGCCGCCGAGACCGCGCTTCGCATGGAGTTCGAAGATGAAGAGTTAGACGACCTGCGGGAAGCTGTCATCGAGAAGAACCGCGCGCGCGGGTACTACGGAGGCGATGCCCGATGAATGGAACCTGCGAGACGTGCGAGCGCATGAGAACTGTCGGCAAGGGCCGCGACAAGGAACCGGGCGGCGTTTACGCCGTCAGCTTCTGGTGCGATAAGAAAGGGGCGCACACGTCGCCCGGAAATACCTGCGATGAGTGGAAGGGAGGCAAGAAGTGAGCAAGTTCATCGGAGAGGTCGGCGGCGCGGTTATAGCCGCTCTGCTCGTGTTCGCCGCCGTGGCGGTTCTGGTGCGGTTCATTCTGTGGGTCGTTCTGCTATAATCGGCCCTATCCCACACACAACTGAATAGAGAGGCACCGCCCATGGACAGCCAGAGCCGCACCGTTTCCCTGCGCCACATCGACGTTATGCGCGAGGCGGTGAGGAGCTGGCTGTCTGACGTCAGGCGCAGGGAGCGCAGCGTCCGCGACCTTGAGCACCGCATCGCCGAGGCGAGGGCCAGGGTCACGGGGCTCAGGGGAATCGACTACACCAACATGGGGCCTTCGGGCAGCGGAGGGCACGACGCCATGCAGGAGGGCATAGCCGCCATCGAGGAGCTGTGCACCGAGTGGTCCGAGGCCGTGGCCCATGCTGCAGAGTCCATAGCCGAGGCCTACGAGGTCATGGACGCCTGCTCTACGCCGGGGTACGCCGTCATGCGCCACTGCCTTTTGGGCGAGACGTGGGCCGAGGTCGGACGGAGCGTAGGGTACTCCGAGCGCTCCGTGAGGCTCATGAGCGGGAACGGCTACGCCGAGGTGTGGGCCAGGATGCCCGAGCAGGCGAGGCGAGACGCATTCCCCAATTGCGACGCCGACTTGAGGGAAAGTCTGCCGCCCGTTACCGCCTGAGCAGTGCTATTCTGATATCGGCGGAAACCGCGCGACGGGGACGCCGCAAGAGAAAAAGGAAGAAAAGAGGCCGCTTCTCCGGGTAAGGAGGGCGGCTTTCTCATTGAAGGGGCGCTATATGGTCACCGAGGAGTACATGGCAAGTTCCGCAGCGCACTGGTTCAGGCGCAAGGGCACCGAGATGGCCCGCGCCATGTTGAGGGCGCTCGGAATCCCGTACACGGAGAGGGCACCGCATATCGGCGTCCCCATCGAGGAGAGCCGCTACATGGAGATCATGGAGTGCTTCGAGAACTCGGGAAGCCCCATGGACGGCATCTTCGCCGTATAGGGGGCATATATAGGGGCCGTATGCAAGGGCCTATATACAGGCCGTATATAAGGGGGGTATATGGGCAACCCCAGGAGAACCAACGGAAGCAGAAGGACTAAGCTCAGGAACAGGGTCAGGGCCATGGGCCTCCCGTGCCACATATGCGGCATGCCCATAGACTACTCCCTTCCCCCGGGCGATCCCATGTCCTACGAGCTGGACGAGATACTGCCCGTGTCCAAGGGCGGCAGCCCGTACGATCCGGACAACGTGGCCCCCTCCCACCGCCTGTGCAACCAGAGGAAGGGAAACAGGACTCAAGACGCTCCCGCGCCCCCCAGGCTCCCGCTGAGCCGCAGATGGTGACACAGGGGCCTCGGATCGGCTCCCAGCGCCTCGGGCGCGGAAAAGGAAGGGGGGCGACCCCCTCCCTCCGGGGCCTGGGCCACCCCCGCGGCATAGGGCCTATCCCCCCGCTGGCGAAAATTTATCCACGGGAGGGCTAGTCCCTAGCAAACCCGTAGCAAACCGATAGCAAGCGCCTAGCTTCGACGGGAGGTGCCGGATGCGCATAGCGGACATGATTCCCTACGAGCGCAACGCCTGGGACAACGCGGCGGGGGTGCCCGCCATCGCCGAGTCCATCCGCGAGTTCGGCTTCCGGGGCAAGATCAAGCTGCGCAGCCGCGAGAACCCCGTCATCGTGTCGGGGCACCACCGCGTGATGGCGCTGAAGTCGCTCGGATGGGACGAGCTTCCCGACGAGCACATAGAGTTCTGCGACGACCTCACCGACGACGAGGTTGCGGCGTTCAGGCTCGCCGACAACAAGACGGGCCAGGGCGGCAAGTGGAACCGCGCCCTTGAGCGCGAGGAGATCCGCAGGCTCGCCAAGAAGGTCGATATGTCCAAGCTGGGCTTCGACTTCAAGGCCAAGGCCAAGCCCTACGGTGCCGAGCGGCTGCGAACCGATGACGCGTACAACCTCCGCGAGGTTAGCGCCCTGCATTGCGCGGGCCGCTACGATATGCCGACTATTGAACCGTGCGACTTCGCCCCTACGGCGCTGCTGCCGTTCAACTACGCCAAGACCGCGAAGGACAAGGCCCAGACGCTCCACTTCTTCATCGACGATTACCAGTTCGAGAGGCTGTGGGCCAACCCGGCCAAGTACCTTGAGCTGATCCTGTCGTTCGAGGCCGTGCTGACGCCGGACTTCTCGCTCTACATGGACATGCCGCTGCCGATGCAGCAGTGGAACGAGTACCGCCGCCGCGCCCTGGGCAACTTCTGGCAGAGGGCCGGGGCGAACGTCGTCCCCACGCTCTCCTGGACGGACGGGCGCAGCTACGGCTTCTGCTTCGACGGCCTTCCCAGGCACTCGACCGTGGCGGTGTCCACCGTCGGCGTGAAGGGCGACGGGGCGGCCATGGACGTTTGGAGGCGCGGCATGGCAGAGGCCTTGCACGTCTTGGAGCCGTCGCGGGTCATCGTGTACGGCGGATTGTTGGACTTCGACTTCGGCAGCGCCGAGGTCATGGACTTCGCGGCAAACGCCGCGTTCGGGAGGTAGCTCATGGGCGGAAGAGGCGCTAGGAGCGCATCGTCGGGCGTGTCCATGGAGATCGACGCCAGGAACGCCATCAAGGGCCTCGGGATGAACCCCGACGCCAAGATCGTCCCCGGCAAGTACTCCAAGACCGTCGCCGCCGCCCATGCCGAGATCGCGAGCTGGGCCTACGACGGCGGCGCTGGCAGCCCGCAGGTGGGCAACCTCTCCAAGAAGACCAGGGAGAGCGCCTCGTCCCTCGAAAGGGAGAAGTTCGCGCAGGCGGCCAAGGGCTTTATGTCGGGCGGCCGGTGGTTTGCCGATCCTTCCAAGGGCATCACGGCCGAGGAGGCCAAGCGTCGGAACTCGCAGGAGTGGGAGCGCCGCAAGAGGGCGCACCGGCTCACCATGGAATACCTGGGGGCCTCGTAATGGGCGGTCGCGGCGCGAGGAGCGCATCCGGAGTCGGCGGCAACGTGTCTGCGATGTCGGACGCCGCGCTCAAGCAGGAGCGCGCCGAGCTGGCGGCCAAGGACAAGCAGCTCGCCGAGAGGATGCGGCAGCTCCAAATGGATATGCGCGAGGAGCTGATCCGCACTGGTGACGACGCCGACGCTCGCGGCAAGTGGAACGAGGCGCGGAAGCAGAGGCAGGCCGGGACGGCCCGCATGAGCGAGATCGAGGCCGAGCAGATGCGCCGCGAGAAGGCGAAGCCGGAGTACCAGAAGGCCGTGCGCGACGAAGAAGCGCGGAGGCGGCAGGAGCGCCACGCTGCCGACCGGTTCAATCGGCTGAGCAACACTACATACGAGCAATTCGACCGCCGCGAGACTGAGGCGGTTACGGGTTGGATGAGCGGGAAGAGGGCTCGCCGTGGGCGGTAGGGGCGCGTCCAGCGGTTCCAGCAAAGCCGGAAACCGGTACGGCAGCCAGTACAGAACCCTGGCATCTGACGGCGATTTGAAGCTAGTTGTCGCGAACAGCAAAGAAGCCGAGACTCTTGTGGAGTCCATGACCCCTGGTCGTATCTACGCCGTGGTCAATCAGAAGAACGGAAACCTGAAGTCGGTTATTTTCAACGGCGGCGACGGTAAGCGTGCCAAGCGCGTAGACCTCGACCATTTTCACGAGAAAAAGAAGCCTCACGCGCACGACGGCTACCTCGATGGCGTGTTCAGGGGCGACCTTACCCAAGAAGAATCCGCGGTCGTTGACAGGGCCATCTCACTGTGGGAGACTTACAGGCGCAAGACGTAGCTCAGGAGCAGAGCACCCCGCAAGGGGAGACCCCGCGTGGCGAGTCCGGGCGCTTGCGGCGAACCGCCCTCCGGGGCGGTTTTCTTTTGAGCGCATTAAGCAAAGGAGCGATCTAATGGGATTCAGAATGCAGAGAACTCTCGTCTGCGACCGCTGCGGGGCGTCGATCCCCGCCGATGACGAGGTGACGGCCAGCTTCGAGTTCTCCCGCAAGTTCCCCGGATGGGAGCAGGTGGCGGGAGATCGGGCGCTGTGCCCCGAGTGCGCCCCAGGGTACGACCTCCTCATCGCCCGCCACAAGGTGGAGCTTGAGGACTACATAGCGGGAGCTTAGCTAACCGCAAGCAACCGAATAGCAAACTGCAAGCCGTCCTTCGGGGCGGCTTTTTTCATGCCCGGAGGAGGTGCGCCGTGATCGAGAAGCCGGCGGCCATCGCCGCAAACGCCGTCAAGTCGGCCAAGTGGGACGAGATCACCGAGGGGCGCGACTTCCAGGCCGCAGACGCCCCCGTCCTCTCCATGCTGTGCCACTGGTTCGCCGTCATGGAGCAGTGCATAGAGGACATGGACGACATGGACGGCCAGCTCGTCTACTCGAACCGTATGGAGGACGTGAAGCCCATCCCCCAACTGGACATCATGAAGAAGGCCAGCGCGGAGATACGCCAGCTCAACAAGCAGCTCGGCATCCGCGACGAGAAGGCTCCCGAGCCTAAGCGGGAGGTGAGCATCATCCATGTCCTGCACCAGGATAGGCAGTCAAGAGCCGCGAATCACCGTAGAGCCTCCGCAGGTTGACACCGACGGGGGCGACGCCGCATGGCTCGCCGCGCAGTGCGGCCTCACGCTGGACGAGTGGCAGGAGACCGTCATCCGCTCGTGGCTCGGGCGCGACGAGTACGACCGCTACACGTCGATCTCGTGCGGGCTGTCCGTGCCGCGCCAGAACGGCAAGAACGCGATCCTCGAAGCTCGCGAGCTGTACGGCCTGGCCGTGCTGGGCGAGAAGATCCTGCACACGGCCCACCGCGTGGACACGGCCCGAAAGTCGTTCCTGCGCCTCGTCAAGTACTTCGAGGGGCCGGGGGCCAACCCCGACCTCTCGGAGATGGTCGTGTCAATCCGCAAGACCAACGGCCAGGAGTCGATCGCGCTGTCCAACGGCGGCTCCATCGAGTTCTCAAGCCGCGTCAACGGCGGGGCGCGAGGCTCAACCTACGATGTCGTGGTATTCGACGAGGCCCAGGAGCTTACGGACGACCAGATGGAGGCGATCATGTCCACCATGGCCGCCGCGCCGTCGGGCAACCGCCAGCTCATATTCACGGGCACCCCTCCGTCCCCGGTGTCGCCCGGCACGGTGTTCCGCAAGAAGCGCAAGACGGCCCTCTCGGGGGACGACAAGCGGTGCTGCTGGCACGAGTGGTCGGTGGCCGAGGTGGGCGACGTGTCCGACAAGGAGCGGTGGTACGAGACCAACCCGGGCATGGGCATCCGCCTGGACGAGGACTTCACCGAGAGCGAGCTGAACACGCTATCGCGCGAGGGCTTCGCCCGCGAGCGCCTGGGATGGTGGAGCGACGAGGCGGGCGGCAACCCCGCGCTGTCCAAGACCAAGTGGGCCGAGTGCGAGGCGAACCCAGTGCCCGAGCAGACCGACGGCGAGCGGGTGGCCTACGGGGTGAAGTTCGCCGCAGACGGGCAGTCCTACGCTCTTTCGGCGGCGGCGAAGCCCAAGGACGGCCCCGTGCTCGTGGAGTGCCTGGAAGTGGGCACCACGTCCAACGGCACGACAGCGCTCGCCAACTGGATCATCGAGCGAAAGAACGTGTGCACAATCTGCGTCATAGACGGGAAGTCGAACACGGCGACCCTTGAGCGGAAGCTCCTGGACGGCGGGTTCCCCAGGCGGGGGATCAAGGTCGCCAGCCCCGCCGAGGTGATCGCGGCGGCATCGATGACCAAGGACGCCGTGGACGAGGGGGCGCTGATCCACTCCGGGCAGCCTACCCTCACCGAGTCCGCAGTAGCCGCGCAGAAGCGCGAGATAGGCTCCGGCGGCGGCTGGGGCTTCGGTGACGGCGAGGTGCCCTGCGGCCCCATCGAGAGCGCGTCGCTCGCGCTCTGGGGCGTGAAGACGACGAAGAGGAGACCGGGAAGGAAGGCGAGGAGTCTATGACCTACGACATTCCCCATGCGTCGGCCGTCACGGGCCTGACGGAGGCGGAGCTTGCCGACTTCAACGCCCTTCTGGCGGTCTGGTGGCGCAAGCGCGCGAAGAATCTTGTGCGCGAGCGCTACTACAACGCACACAACAGGCTCAAAGACCTCGGCATCGCCATCCCGCCCCCGCTCAAGTGCATCAAGACGGTGGTATCGTGGCCCGAGAAGGCCGTTGACTACATCGCAGACCGCTGCATCCTTGAGGGCTTCGTCATGGAGGGGCGCGACAAGTGCCCGGAGCTTGACGAGGCCCTGGCCGAGAACGACTTCATATCCGTCTACGCCCAGGCCGTGAAGGACTGCATGGTGTCCTCCGTGGCGTTCCTCGCCGTGACGGCGGGAGGTGCCGGGGAGCCGAGGGCCATGATGACTGCGCACTCCGCGAGGGACGGCGCAGCGCTCTGGAACGACAGGCTCAACCGCATCAGATGCGCCCTGCTCGTCGTCGAGTTCGACTACGACCGCGACGGCAGGATCAAGGGGCCTCTGACCATGAACCTCCACGAGCCGGGGGTGGTGATCGTCCTGCGGAAGGCCCGCAACGGGCGCTATGTGGTGGAGAGGCGCATGGAGCACGCCCAGCCGTGGCCGCTGGTGGAGGCCATCCGCTACAAGCCGCGCTTGGGGAGGCCCTTCGGGCGAAGCCGCATCTCTCCGGCCGTCATCGCGACCACGGACGAGGCCGTGCGCGAGCGCCTTCGGTCAGCCGTTTCAGCGGAGTTCTTCACCGCTCCGCAGAAGTACATCCTGGGCGCGGAGGACTCCATCTTCGCCGAGAAGAGCAAGTGGGAGCAGTACATAGGCCAGTGGTTGGCCATAACCAAGGACGAGGACGGCGACATTCCCCAGGTGGGCCAGTTCTCGCAGGGGTCGATGCAGCCCCACACCGAGTACATGAGGCAGCTCGCCGCCGAGTTCGCGGGGGAGACGGGGGTTCCCATTTCCAGCCTGGGCGTCATCCACGACAACCCGGCCAGCGCGGACGCCATCTTCGCGGCCAAGGAGGACGCCATCATCGACGCGGCGAACTTCAACCGCGACAACGCGTCGGCCCTGGCGAGGATCGGCAAGCTCGCCCTGGCCGTCACCAAGGGAGTCTCGGCGTCCGATCTGGACGATGCCGAGAAGACCATCATGCCGCGCTTCCGCAGCCCCGACCGTCCGAGCGTCGCGAGCACGACATCGGCGATGATCCAGCAGGCGTCCGTGCTTCCCTGGCTCGCCGAGTCGCGCGTGATGCTGGAACAGCTCGGCTACGACGAGGCGCAGATCGTGCGGCTGTTGTCCGACAAGGCGAAGGCCGAGGCGAGGGCGATGATCGCCCAGCAGATGGCCGGCGAGAAGCCGAGGCCCGAGGACGACGACAGCGCCGGGGAGGCCGACGATGGCGACGCTTCCTAGGGAGATCATCGACTCCTACACCGGGAGGCTGAACGCACTGTCGGCCGCCGCCCGCCGGGTCGTGGCCGCGCAGCTCGCGCAGATCGAGTACGAGGACATCGCCGACCTCCGCGAGAAGGTCATAGCGATCCTGGAACCCGTCTGCGCCGCCTCGTCGGACACCGCCGCCGCCTACGCCGCAGAGTTCTACGACGAGGTTCGCGATGCCCAGGCCGGAGCCGTCCTCGGTGCCGAGGCCGTGAGCGCCCACAGCGCCGAGGCCACCGCCGCCGCAGTGAGGGCCATGGTGCAGGTGGTCGTTGACGGCAAGCCTTGGGACCAGTTCGCCCGCCAGGTCGAGGATCGCGCCGACTACGAGGTGAAGCGGTCGGCGGGGGAGTGCGTCAAGGCCAACGCCGCCCGCGACCCCCTGCGCCCCAAGTGGGCCAGGGTGCCGAGCGGGGCCGAGACGTGCGGCTTCTGCCTGATGCTCGCCAGCCGAGGCTTCGCCTACGCGAGCGAGAAGTCCGCATCGGAGAAGGCAGAGGGCGGCCACTACCACCCCAACTGCGACTGCCGCATAGTGCCGGGGTTCCCGGGCATGGAGGTCGAGGGATACGACCCCGCCGAGCTTTACCGCCGGTGGAGGAGAGATGAGAGGGACAGAGAAATGCGCAAGGAGATCAGGCAATTCCTCGGTGACGGTGCCTCGGGCGTCGCCAATTTCGAGACGCGCGTGATCGAGCCGCACGAGTTCAGGGCCTATAAGGCGCTGATGGGAGACGGACGCGACTTCACGGTGAAGGCGGTTGACGCTGATGCCCGCAGGCGCGGCAAGGCATCCCCTGATCTGCTCATGGGCGAACACCGCTACGAACTGAAGTGCCCGGACGGTGCCAATGAGAAGAAAACCGTCACGAGGAACATCAATCGTGCCATCGAGCAGATGAAGAACGCCGATCCCCCGGCGAGGTCAATCCGCGTCGTGCTCAGCGCGATGGAGACGCCTCTTTCACGCGACAACGTTATGCACTATGCGAAGAAGAAGATGACAGAAGGCGAAATCGACGAACTGATCCTTGTTATGTCTGAGTCAGAAGTCGTGACGCTGAAAAAGTAGAAGGAGCTTCCCATTGCCCTCCTTATTCAGGCGGGGGGGTGGCTCCTTCACGACGAATTATACCACGGAATCAAGCGCCTACGGGCGCTTTTTTCATGCCTGGATTCGGGCGACCTACTCATTGCGCGGGAGGCATCCGCGCACCGACACCGGCTGGGGCCGGGGAAAGGGGCATTCCATGTCCGAAAACACCGCTAACGCGGGAACCACTCCCCAAGGGGAGGGCGCCAACGAGAACCCCGCCATGGAGGGCTCTCAGCCCAAGACGTTCACCCAGGAGGAGGTGAACGCCCTCATGGGAAAGACGCGCAAGGAGGAGCGGGCCAAGTTCGCCAACTACGACGACTACAAGGCCGCCGCCGAAAAGCTCAAGCAGATCGAGGAGAAGGACAAGACCGACCTCCAAAAGGCGACCGAGAGGGCCGATGCCGCAGAGGCGAGGCTCGCCGAGCGCGAGGCCGCCGATGCCATCGCCAAGGCCGCCCGCGAGGTGGCGAAGGCCACGGGGGTTCCCGTCGAGGCCCTGCGCGGGACGACCCGCGAGGAGATCGAGGCCCACGCCGAGGTGTTGAAGCCCTTCTTCGCCAAGGACGCCGCGCCGAGCGTGAACACCGGCTCCCCATCCACGGAGGAGAAGGGGAGCGGCGACCCGCTGCGCGACGCGATCAACCAAATGCTCTAGAAAGGAATCCGAATGGCTTACAACGACATCCAGGGACGCGCCGACCTCACCGACGTGCTGCTTCCCGACCAGATCATCAAGGAGATCATCGCCGAGGCCCCCAAGTCCTCCGTGCTGCTCTCCCGCGCCAAGAAGGTGCGCCTGTCCGCCAAGAAGGCCAAGCAGTCGGTGCTCGCCACGCTGCCCGAGGCCTACTGGGTCAACGGCGACACGGGCCTGAAGCAGACCACCAAGAGCACCTGGAAGAACATCAACATCACCGCCGAGGAGCTGGCCGTCATCGTGCCGATCCCCGATGCCCTCCTGGACGATGCCGACGTGCCGCTGTGGGACGAGGTGAAGCCGCTGCTGGTGGAGGCCATCGGCAAGAAGGTTGACGCCGCCGGCATCTTCGGCGACGACAAGCCCGACTCCTGGCCGGAGGCCATCGTGCCCTCCTGCATCACCGCCGGAAACGTCGTGCATCGCGGCGGCAAGGATCTCGGAGTTGATGTGGCCGACGCGGGCAAGCTGCTCGCCGAGCAGGGGTTCGGCATCAACGGTTTCGCCTCGAAGCCCGGCATGCAGTGGGAGCTTGTGGGCCTGCGCAACGCCAACGGCGATCCCATCTACACCCAGTCCCTCTCCGGCGCTCCGCAGTCGGGCCTGTACGGCTACCCGCTGAACGAGGTCACCACGGGCGTGTGGGACGCCGAGAAGGTGGACATCCTCGCGGGCGATTGGAACAAGTTCGTCATCGGCATCCGCCAGGACATCACCTACGACCTGTTCAAGGAGGGCGTCATCTCCGACGAGAACGGCAAGGTGCTCCTGAACCTCATGCAGCAGGACTGCAAGGCCCTGCGCGTGGTGTTCCGCGTCGGATTCCAGGTGGCTGTGCCGGTGACCCGCCTGGGCGGCAAGTACCCCGCCGCCATCGTCGCCCCGGCCGCCGAGGCCGCCGCCCTCTCCGATGACTTCCCGGTGGAGCCGGCCGCCCCCGAGTCGGTGGGCGACAAGTCCACCAAGGCCGAGCTTGAGGCCTACGCCGCCGCCAACGGCATCGACCTCTCCGGCTGCTCCAACAACGCCGAGCGCCTGGCCGCCATCCGCGCCGCCGAGGGAGCGGAGTAGCCGTGGGGGCCTACGCCGAGGCCTCCGACCTTGAGGACAGGTGGAGGCCCCTCTCCCCAGACGAGCAGGCCCGCGCGAAGGTGCTGCTCATGGACGCCGCCGAGATCCTGGACGCCGAGTGCGAACGCTGCGGGCGCGATCACAAAACCGTGTCCGCGCAGCTGAAGAAGCAGGTGTCCTGCTACATGGTGCGGCGCGTGATGGCTGCGGGAACCGGGGCCGACGTGTCCCAGCTCGGCGTCACCGTCGGGCCGTTCTCGCAGCAGCAGACCTTCGCGAACCCCGCCGCGAACCTGTACGTCAGCCCCGACGAGCGGCGGCTGCTCGGCATCCCCAAGCGCCGCCAGCGCATCGGATCGGTGCCGTCCTACGGGGGCGCGGAATGAGGGGCGAGGCCGTCCTTGTGGCGGTCTCCTGTGGCTCGGAGACCGACGCCCTGGGCGACGAGGTGCCGCAGACGCGGGCCGTCGAGGTCGGCAACGTGCTCGTAGCGCCCGGGGCCGCGTCGGGCACCGGCGGGGACAACCGCCCCGACGGGAGGTGGGAGCGTTACACGCTCTACTTGCCCGAAGACTGGGACGGCGACGTCTCCGGGGGCACCGTAACCGTTCGAGGGACGGTCTGCCGCGTGGTCGGCGTCCCGGCGCACTGGCCCGACAGCCCAACCGGGTGGCGCTGGGTTGTGGAAGTGGAGGCGACCCATGGGTGACAAGTGCAAGTTCGTATGGAACCGCGATGGGGCCGAGGCCCTGCTGCGCTCGGCGGGCGTCCAGGACGACCTCATGGCCCGAGGCAAGCGCATCAAGGATCGCGCCGACTCGTCCACGGGTGCCAAGTTCGCCCTCAAGAAGCGCAAGGGGCGCAAGGGCGGCCGCCCCTACGTGGTCGTGGCCGCCAACTCCCGCCACGCCAAGGCGAAGAACGCCCGCCGCAACACGCTGCTGAAGTCCATCGACGCGGGGAGGTGACCCCATGGACGCCGAGGAATCCATGATCGCCCACCTGCGCGAGGCCCTGGGCGTCCCGTGCTCGTCCGACGTGCCAAAGAAGCGCCCCGCGTCCTTCGTGACCGTGGAGCGCACGGGAGGGGGCGACGACGGGTTCACCGACGACGCCTCGCTCGCCGTCCAGTGCTGGGGGCCGACGAAGGCCGACGCCCACGCGCTCGCCCTGCGGGCCAGGGCCGCCCTTCCCGACTGGGAGGAGCTGGACGGGGCCGTGTCCTGCTCGTGCGAGTCGCTCTACTCGTTCCCGGGCGAGGGCGGCGAGCCGCGCTACCAGCTCACGGTGGCGGCGAGAACCTACATCTGACCGACGGGGGCGCAAGGCCCCCTCTCTTTTCCAGGAGGAAGAATGGCAAGGAAGAAGAACCCAGACCTCGTGTCGGCGGGCAAGCCGAAGTCCGGCGGTGCCGTCTTCATCGCCCCTGCGGGCACGACCGTCCCCACCGACGCCCTCACCGAGCTTCCCGAGGACTACAAGTGCCTCGGCTGCATCTCCGAGGACGGCGTGGTGAACACCCAGTCCACCGAGTCCGAGGACTTCAACGACTGGGAGGGCGACACGGTGGACACCTCCACCACCAAGTACTCCGAGACGCTCCAGATGACGTTTTTGGAAGCGGTCAACCCCGACGTGCTGGCATACATCTACGGCGACTCGCACGTCCACATGACCGAGGGGGGCGGCATCCACATCGAGCACACGGGCGACGACCGCGACGAGTGCGTACTGGTGGTGGACACGATCCTCA
Organism: Adlercreutzia shanghongiae; assembly: GCF_035830635.1. Taxonomy (NCBI): domain Bacteria; kingdom Bacillati; phylum Actinomycetota; class Coriobacteriia; order Eggerthellales; family Eggerthellaceae; genus Adlercreutzia; species Adlercreutzia shanghongiae. The sequence continues at coordinate 294,494 of NZ_JAYMFI010000009.1, forward strand.
AGAACAAGCGCATCAACCGCCTCGTCGCGCCGCGCTCCATCGTGGGCGAGATCGGCGACGTGTCCCGCAAGCGCAACGAGCTGATGGGCTACCAGGCCACCATCAAGACGCTCGTAGATGACGGCGGGGTGCCCGTCCACGAGTACATCGACGAGATCAAGAAGACGCCCGCCGCGCCGGAGGTGACCGAGTAATGGCCAAGAAGAAGGATTCGCTCGTCGATGTCGAGTGCATGGGCATCGGGGTCACCATCGACACCGACCGCTTCGACGACATCGAGCTGATCGACATGATGGACGACGTTCAGGACGGCGACCCCCTCAAGGTCGGAAAGATCCTCAAGAAGATCCTCGGTAGCGACTGGAAGCGCGTCTACGACGGCCTGCGCGACGAGCGCGGCGTGGTGCCCGCCTCCAAGGCCATGAAGTTCTTCGGCGAGGTCATGGAGGCGGCGGGGGCAAAAAACTCCTAGCGCTCTCCTCGATGATGTCCCGGTACCCCGACGAGCTGAGGGCCGACTTCCAGCAGTACTACGGGCTGAACATCGACGGCATGGGCACCGACTACTCGGTGACCCACGCCGCCGTGCTCGCCGTGATGCTGCCCCTCGGGGCGCGGGTGCCCTCCAAGGCAGACCCGTCCCTGGAATGGAGCCTGGATCGCCAGATCGCCGCCGCCACCGCCAACGCGGTGCGCGACCTGCACTGGGCCATGGCCGGGGGCGGGGAGGCCGACAGGCCGGAGAGGATCGGGCCGCCCGCGCGCAAGCGGGAGGACATCGAGGAGATATACGCGGAGGACTACATAGAGGAGCTTGCGAGGCTGAGGGGAGGCGATTATGGCGACTGAGATCGGAACCGCCTACGTGGCCATCGTGCCTTCGCTCAAGAACGCGAACAAGGTCATCGAGCAGCAGATCCAGGGCGGCTCCATCGGCAAGCAGATCGGCCGGGCCATAGGGTCGGGGGTGTCCGACAACGCGGGCAGCGGCCTCAAGAGGGCCGGGGCGCTCGCATCGGGCACGTTCGGCAAGATCGCCAAGGCCGGCGCAGGCGCGTTCGCGGGCATAGGAACGGTGCTCGCGGGCCTCGCGGCCAAGGGCGGGATGACCCGCGCCCTGAACCTTGAGCAGGCCCAGCAGATGTTCAAGGGCATGAAGCTCGACTGGGCCGACTACAAGGACACCGTGAACGCCGCCGTGGACGGCACGGCCTTCTCGCTCGACCAGGCGGCGCTCGTGGCCGCGAACCTTGCCGCATCCGGCGTGGCCGCCGGAGACGACATGAGGCGGGCGCTGGACGCCTGCACGGGCACCGCCGCCACCTTCGGGCGCGACCTGGGGGACATCGGTGGCATCTTTCAGAAGGTCGCCGCCCAGGGCAAGATAAGCGGCGAGACGGTGCAGCAGTTCGCCGACCGTGGCGTGAACGTCACCGCCATCCTGTCCGAGGCCCTGGGGAAGTCCTCCGAGGAGATCAAGGACATGGTGTCCAAGGGCAAGATCGACTTCAAGACGTTCTCGGATGCCATGTACGATGCCTTCGGCGACTCCGCCTCGGCGGCCAACGAGACGTTCAGCGGCTCCATGGCGAACATGAGGTCTGCGATCTCCCGCATCGGCGAGAAGTTCATGACTCCGATCAAGGACAACGCCGTTCCGGTGTTCAACTCGGTTCGCCTCGCCCTGAACCAGGTCAACAAGGCGCTCCAACCCGTGGCCGACAGGTTCTCGCAGCTCGCCGACGTGGCGGGCGGCAAGATCGTCGCAGCCTTCGACGGGTTCACCAAGCGGATGGAGGACGGCGCGTCCGTCATCGAGGCCGTCAAGGGCGGCCTTGAGGACGTGTTCGGTGCCGATATCGTCTCAAAGGCCGAGGGGCTTGTGGCCGCCGTCGGGGGCCTCGCGGCCCTCGGCCCCGTGCTGAAGCTGGCGGGCGAGGGCGTGAGCATCGCCGCAAAGGGCTTCGACGCCTTCAACGGCGTGGCCGGCCCGGTCGTGTCCGCTCTCGGCGACGGGGCATCGAAGGCGCTCGACTTCGCCAAGAACCTGGGCGGTGCTGGCCTGGACGCCGTGAAGGTGTTCGGGAAGAGCCTGTCCCACGGGTTCATCCCGCAGAGCGCCTTCGATGACCTCTACGGCTTCGTGGACGACGTTCGCCAGGGGCTTTCCGGCGCTGGCGGCGTCATCGCCGATGCGCTCGGCAACGTGCGCGGCGCTGTGGCCGAAAGGCTTTCCGACGTGGGCGAGGTCGTGGACAACGCCCTGGGCGGCATCCCCGGCCGCATCGGCGGCGCTCTCGGGAACATCCGGGGCGTCCTCGGCGAGTCCGTGGGCAACGCCGTGACCGAGTTCAAGAACAAGTTCAACATCGGCTCACACGCCGAGGGCGAGGGCTCGAAGCTCTCCGCCGTGTTCGGCAAGATCAAGGGAGCGGCGGGCAACATGGGCGGCGTGCTCGTGAAGGCCGCAGGCGGACTGACCGCCGTGGCGGGCGGCCTGCTCACCGCAGGGTTCGCCGCCGTGGCGTCGGGCATGGACCTTGAGGCCGCGAGCCAGCAGTTCATGGAGAAGATTCAGCTCATCACCCAGAACCTCCCGGCCATGGCCGAGCAGTTCGTGGGCCTGCTGCCCTCCGTGGTGTCGCAGCTCACCGCCGCCATGCCGTCGCTCGTCGGCGCGTTCACAACTGCGATGTCGACCATCGTCCAAGCGCTCCCGACAATCCTGCCGCAGCTCTCCACGGGGCTTGCCCAGATGGTCGTGTCACTCGCGCCGGTGCTCGTTGAGATGGCCCCCATGCTGCTCGATGCGGGAATGCAGCTGTTCACGGCCATCGTGAACTCGCTGCACATCATCATCCCCGTGCTCATCGCGCAGCTGCCTGTGCTTGTTGAGAATGTGGCGAACGTCCTGTGCAACAACCTGCCAACTCTGCTCGACGCCGGATTGACCCTGTTCATGGCCCTAGTGAACGCGTTCATCACCATGCTGCCGCGCCTCATTGAGAAGCTGCCCGACCTCATCATCAGGGTGACGGGCAAGCTCGCGAGCTTCGGGCCGAAGCTGCTGCAGGCTGCGGGGACGCTGTTCAGAAAAATCTGCGAGGCCATCCCGAAGATCGTTCCGGCCGTGCTCTCCGCCCTGGGGAACCTGCTCTCGCAGCTCCCCGGGAAGATCGTCAGCTTCGCCGGGAGGATGGGCACTGCGGCGAAGGATATGCTGCGCGGCATGGTCAACGGTCTGGCCGACGCGGGCAAGTGGGTCATCGACAAGATAGGCTCCATATGCAGCGACGCCCTTGGCGCCGTGAAGAGCTTCTTCGGCATCGCGTCGCCCTCGAAGGTCATGCGCAAGATGTTCCGCTTCGTCGGAGACGGCATGGTGCTCGGCCTCGGAGACAAGGCCGACGCCATCACCGGTGCAATGAAGGGGGCCGTGTCAGGAGCGCTTGGCGTCGCCAAGTCGTTCAGCCCAGAGCTGAACTTCGCCGCGCGCGGCACCGCGAAAGTAAACCTCGGCTGGGGCACCGACCCCGCCACGGGCGGGGCCAAGACGCCCTCGCCGAACCAGACATTCAATATCTACTCGGACGACCCCGAGCAGGTGGCGGCGCTCGTTGCCGCCCGCCAGCGCCGGGGATGGTAGGGAGGTGCCATGAGGTTCACCGTTGAGGCGGAGGGCTGCGATCCGGTAGTCCTCCGCACGGCCAGGGACGGCCAGCGCGGCTGGTTCCTGACCAATCTGGACGGCTGGCACGGCACACCCGCCCCGAGGGAGGGGGCCGTGGAGGCCCAGGGGCGCGACGGCGACCTGTGGCCCGTGGCCCTCACCCAGGGGCCGCGCACCGTGACGCTCTCCGGCTACGCCAAGTGCGAGAGCGCCCTGGACGCGGACAGGGCCGTGGCCCTGCTGAACGGCCTGTTCGGCAAGCGTCTGAAAGTCACGGGCGAGGGCGCGGGCGGCAGGAGGACGGTGCACGGCTTCCTCGCCGACGACCCCTCGCCCAGGCTCCTGGGCGGCGAGTCCAAGCTGGCCTTCGATCTGATCGTCACGTGCCCCGATCCCGTAAAGCGGGGAGATCCGGTGCGCTACACCGCATCGGGCGGCAAGTGCGCCGTCCGCAACGATGGGAACACCGG